>JBEKXC010000216.1:0-7292 GCA_049512435.1 Terriglobales bacterium
TCACGAACGCACGACCGCTGTGATCCACGAATTCTTTTCGCCCGCGGTGTCTGAAGAAGGCGTCTTTAGCTTGCGCCAGCAGTTCGATTACGATGGTACCGCCGGACGACTGCTGTCTTCTTCGTACGTGCCGCTCGAAGGGCATCCCAACTACGCGCCGATGATGGAGGAACTGCGGCGGATTTTTCGCGTCCATGCGAGAGACGACATGGTCGAGTTCGAATACGACACGAGAGTTTATTTCGGACATTTGTAATTTGCGATTTGTAATTTGTAATTTAAGGGCGACGGGGTTCAAATTACAAATTACAAATTACAAATTCCTGATTCCCATGTCTGACCCAAAATCGTTCCACATGTCTCCCGAGGAGTTCCGCCGCCACGGCCACGCGGTCGTGGACTGGATCGCCGACTACCATTCCCGCGTTGAAAGCTTCCCGGTTCTGTCGCGCGTGCAGCCGGGAGAGATTCGCTCGCAGCTGCCCGCCAACGCTCCGCAGCAAGGCGAGGCTTTCGACCAGATTCTCGGAGACATGGAGCGCATCATTCTGCCTGGCATCACGCACTGGCAGTCGCCTAACTTCTACGCCTACTTTCCGGCGAACGCCTCGGGGCCGGCCATTCTCGGCGATTTGCTTTCCTCGGGATTGGGCGTGCAAGGCATGCTCTGGTCGACCAGTCCGGCGTGTACCGAACTTGAAACGCACGTGCTCGATTGGCTGGTTCCCATGCTGGGTCTGCCGGAGAAGTTTCTTTCGACGAGCAGCGCCGGAGGCGGCGTAATTCAGGACACAGCATCGAGCGCCTCACTCTGCGCCCTGTTGGCCGCGCGCGAGCGTACAACTAAGTTCACCAGCAATCACAAGGGCTGTGATGGACGGCTGATTGCCTATTGCTCCACGCAAACCCACTCTTCCATCGAAAAGGCGATGAAGATCGCCGGCATGGGCTCGGACAATCTGCGCCACATCGCAGTGGATAAGAACTTTGCCATGCGCCCTGAAGAACTGGCGCATCAAGTTGAGAGAGACATCAAGGCCGGTCTGATTCCCTGCTTCGTCTGCGCGACCGTGGGAACGACATCTTCGAACGCGATCGATCCTGTCCGCGAAATTGCTCGCATCTGCCGCGATTACAATCTCTGGCTGCACGTGGATTCCGCGATGAGCGGGACGGCCGCGCTGTGCCCGGAATTCCGCTTCATTAATGATGGAGTGGATTATGCGGACAGCTACTGCTTTAACCCGCACAAATGGATGTTCACCAACTTCGACTGCAACGTCTTCTATATCGCCGACCGCAAGCACCTGATCCAAACGCTCTCGATTCTGCCGGAGTACCTGCGCAACCAGGCAACAGAATCCGGCGCCGTCATCGATTATCGTGACTGGCATATTCAACTGGGGCGCCGTTTTCGCTCCCTCAAACTTTGGTTCGTGATCCGGCATTACGGAATCGAAGGCCTGCAGCACCACATTCGCGAGCACGTGCGCCTGGCCCAGCAATTTGCCGCCTGGGTGCGCGATGATTCGCGCTTCGAACTCGCCGCGCCCGCCAAGCTCAATCTTGTTTGCTTCCGGCTGCGCGCAGGAGGTCATACTAATCAAGGTCAAACCAGTCAAGATCAAACCAGTCAAGATCAAGCCAGTCAAGATCAAGCCAATCAACTTCTGATGGAGCGGTTGAATGGCAGCGGCGAGCTTTACCTCACGCATACCAAGCTCGATGGCAAATTCACGCTTCGGTTCTGCGTTGGGCAAACCAACACTCAGGCTCGCCATGTGGAACGCGCCTGGCAGCGAATCCAGCAAGAGACTGGGAAACTTGTGAATTCTTGATACCGTGTCGGCTGAGGTGAGCGCTATGGCGCGGGAAATTTCGGCAGGAGGCGTTGTGCTTCGGCAGATATCCGGGGTCTGGCATGTCGCCCTGATTGAGCCGCAGAAAGATGAAACGCAGAAAGATAAGGCGCAGAAGGAAACTCGCAGCCCCGCAAAGGCGTTCGGCAAGCGCAGCCGTGCCGTCTTAGCTCTCCCGAAGGGATTAGTGGATCCGGGTGAAAAACCGCAGGCAGCTGCGGTACGGGAAGTGCGCGAAGAGACCGGCATCGCGGCCGAACCCGTCACCAAGCTCTCCGATAACAAGTATGTCTACGTCCGCAAGTGGGGCGATGGCGAACGCGTCTTCAAAATCGTGAGTTTCTATCTGATGAGCTATGTATCCGGAGAAATCGACGCGATCCCGTCTGACATGCGGATTGAAGTCAAGCGAGCGCTGTGGGTACCCCTTGCTGAAGCGACCAAACAACTTGCGTACAGCAACGAACGCAAGGTGCTTCGCCAGGCAAAAGACTACCTCGAAACACAGGGGCTGGAAGTTATGAAAGAAAAGTAGAGACGGGGCTTGCCCGTCTCTACTGGAAAACAAGAGCCGAAGCTAACGCGTTGTGGCCAAAACTGGCGCGCGTTCTTTAGCCGGCACAAACTTCCGTTCTTCGTGTCCGGTGTAGACCTGCCGCGGACGAGCAATCTTCTGCTCGGGGTCGGTAATCATCTCCTGCCACTGGGCCAACCAGCCTGCGGTGCGCGGGATGGCAAACAGCACAGTAAACATTTCCGGCCTGAAACCCATGGCCTGATAGATGATTCCCGAGTAAAAGTCTACGTTGGGATAGAGCTTGCGGGTGACGAAATATTCATCCTCAAGGGCGATTCGCTCCAGTTCCAGGGCGATGTCAAGTTTGGGATTTCCGCCCGTGACCGCGAATACTTTCTCCGCCGTCCACTTGATGATCTTGGCGCGCGGATCGTAGTTCTTATAGACGCGGTGGCCAAAGCCCATCAACTTGCCGTGCCCTTCTTTCACGCTCTTGATGTAGGCGGGGATATTCGCTTTGGAGCCGATTTCGTCGAGCATGGTGAGTACGGCTTCATTGGCTCCGCCGTGCAGAGGTCCGGCCAAGGCAGCGGCCGCGGCGGCGGTTGCCAGATACGGATCGGCCTGCGAACTGCCGACGGCCCGCATGGCGTTGGTGCTGCAGTTCTGCTCGTGGTCGGCATGCAGAATGAAGAGAATGTCCAAGGCGCGGGCGATGGCTGGATTGGCCACGTACTTCGGCTCGACCATCCTCCACAACATGTTCATGAAATTTTCCGGATAGCTGAGATCGTTGTCCGGGTAAACGTAGGGGAAGCCGAGACTGTGCCGGTACGACATAGCCGCGATGGACGGCATCTTGCCGATGAGCCGTTGGATCTGGTGCAGCCGGTTGGCGGGATTGTGAACCTCCCTCGCCTCGGGGTAGACGGAGGACAAAGCTGCAACTGAGCTGACCAGCATGGACATGGGATGGGCATTGTAACGGAAGCCTTCCATGAACTTCTTGGTGCTTTCATGCAACATGGTGTGATGGGTGATCTGGTCGACCCAGGTTGCCAGATCGCTCGGAGCGGGCAGGTCGCCGAACAGCAACAGGTAGGCAACCTCGAGGAAGGTGCAATGTTCGGCGAGCACTTCGATGGGGTAGCCTCGGTAGCGAAGGATGCCGCGGTCGCCGTCAATAAAAGTGATGCTGCTGCGGCAGGACGCAGTATTCATGAACGCGGGATCGTAGGTCATGAGCCCAAAGTCGTCAGGGCCGGTCTTGATCTTGCGCAAGTCCATGGCCCGGATCGTGCCATTCTCAATCGGCAGGTTGTAGTTTGTGGAGGTGCGATTATCGGTGATGGTAAGAGTGTTTGATGCCATGTGTGAATTCTCCTTATTTCGCTAGTAATACGTCTAGTGTTGAAATATCGTCTTTTTGCTCATCGAACATTTGCCTTACTCGTTAGATCTGGTGCCGGGCACCCACCGAAAGTACCGGGCAGGGTGCGTCGCAGGCTACTTTGTACGCTACTCCCGCGCCCAGATGCTTGGTCAAAGTCGTCGGCCGTTTCCGTTTCACGCCGAGGACGATCATGTCGACCGATTGCGCGGCAATTCTCGATATTATTTCTGCCGGGGGACCAAATTGCACCATGTACTCGGGCTCATGCCAGAGCTGTGTTCCTTTAGGAATCAAGGCGCGGAGTCGATCCTTCCAGTAAGCCAGCCTCTCTTTCGGATCCTCGGGCCGAAACTCCGGCAGAGTGAGAGGAAACGGCGACGCATGCAGGAAGGTCAGACGGGCCCGATTCTCCTCCGCCAAAGATAGGGCGTAGGGCAGACCGTGCAAGGACTCTGGCTCAAAGTCAGTGGCAAACAGAATGTGCTGCAGGTTGCCATCGCTCCCCCAGCGGGTGGCGTGCGGACCCACCGTAAGCACGGGGCACTCGGCATTGCGGAAGACCTCCTCTGCTACCGAGCCCAGCAGCAATTTCCCTGGCCCTTTGCGGCCGCCGGTGCCGATTACGATGAGGTCAATGGCATGCTTGCGGACCAGTTGCGAGAGCACTTCCGCAACTTCGCCTTGCTCAATCAGTTCCTGGTGTTCGACATCCTTCAACGACGCAGAGTTAATCAGGGCAGGCAGTTGTTGATTTGCTGACAACCTGGCTTGCTCGGGATCCGGCTGTGCAGATTCGACAAATGGCATATGAGGCAGCACGTGGACGGTGTACAACACAGCACCGTAACGGCGAGCCAGGTCCGCGGAATGAGACAGACCTACTTGCGCCGATGACGAGAAGTCAGTGGCAAACAGAATGTTGTGCAGTTTAATGCGGGTTGGAGCACTTATCGTCGGCATCACAAAACTCCTTCCGAGCAGAAGGTGCGGGTACTGGCAGGAATTTTGCCACCTGCCTTAACCGGCCCTCCAGCTTCTTCGATGTAGCCCGCAGGCATCAGAAACGGGGTTCCGCTCCAGCCTCGGGTTGCAGTGGGACATCGGGAACCCTCGGCAAAGCTGCCGGGGATTGCTCTTCCAGTGCTTCCTCCAATTCCTCCGTGACGGCGTGGTTCCGGTGAGCGGCAGTACTCCTTTCTTTTCTTTCTTGGGCTGCGATCAAAAAAACGAGGCCAGCAGCTTCTCTTAGGACCTGTACGGGCTGACCCCCAGCTTTTTCACTTGCTCGGTGAACTCCCGCACAACCTGCCCAAACCTCGGCCCTTCGGCCGCTGAAACCCATTCCAGGCGAAAGCGGTCTTCCTCGATGCCGAAATCGGCGAGCATCAGCTTGATGGCGTCGGCGCGTTTTTCGGTTTTGTAATTGCCCTCCTGATAGTGACAATCTCCGGGATGGCAGCCGCAGATGAGGACGCCGTCGGCCCCCTTGGTGAACGCATCAATCACCAGGTTGGGGTGCACCATTCCCGAGCACATGACGCGGACGATGCGGATGCTGGGCGGGTATTGGGTCCGGGAAACGCCCGCCAGGTCTGCGCCGGCGTAGGAGCACCAGTTGCAACACAGGGCGATGATCAAGGGTTGAAAGTTGTCGTCCATCACGCTACTCCCATCACGCTACTCCCAAAGCAGCATGGATCTGAGCCTCGATCTGATCGAGGGTAAATCCACGAATAAAGATGCCTTTCTTCGGACACGTAGCCTGGCAGCAGCCACAGCCCTTGCAGGTAGAGTCGCTGGTTTCGACGACCTTCTTGATCGCCCCCTGCCACTTGTACTCGACCATGGTGATCGCTTTGTAGGGACAGGTGTCCACGCAGTAGGCGCACCCGTCGCAGCTCTCGTCAACGACCTGCGATATGTTGGCTTCCAGCTCAATCGTGTCGCGCGCGAGGATGCTGGCGGCTCTGGCGACTGCCGCTTGAGCCTGGAGAATGGATTCCTCGATGGTCTTGGGAGAATGCGCCAGTCCACACAAGAAGACGCCGTCCGTCATGAAGTCTACGGGGCGCAGTTTCATGTGGGCTTCGAGGAAGAACCCCTCGCTGTTGAGCGGAACCTTGAGGAACTGCGCGATCTTGCGGTTGTCTTCATGCGGATGAATGCCCGCGGACAGAACCACCAGGTCGGCGGAGATGGTGAGCGGCATCCCCAGGGTCTGGTCGTAGACGGTGACCTCCAGTCCATCGCTATCGCGTGACACTTCGGGCTTGCGGTCCTCGTCGTAGCGCACAAACACGACTCCCTGCTGGCGGGCTTTGGTGTAATAGCTCTCCTTGAAGCCGTAAGTTCTGATGTCGCGGTACAGGACGTACACATGCGTCTGCGGAGAGAGCGCCTTGATCTTCAGAGCATTCTTGATGGCCTCGGCACAGCACACGCGAGAGCAGTAGGGGTGGTCGGCATCTCGTGAGCCCACGCACTGGATCATGACGACGGTCTTTGCGGGCCGGTAGGCTTCCAGCGCCAAAAAGCGATCACCGGCAGCGAGGCGTGCTTCGAGGTCGCGCTGCGTGAGGACGCCGTCATCTTGTCCAAACAGGTACTCTCTTGGCTGGTACTGCTTTGCACCCGTGGCTACGATTACGACTCCATGCGTGACTTCGGTGGTTCCGCCGCAGGACGAGATCGTGGTCTTGAAGTTGCCAATCGTGCCGTCGATCTTCTCGATCTCTGCGCCGATAAAGAGATGGATTCTGCTGTTCAGTACGACTTCGCTGCGCAGGCGGGCTAATTCGTCCTGTGGCTTTTCTCCGTTGAGTAAGTAGTGGGTATGGCGCAGATTTCCGCCAAGCTCATTCTCCTTTTCCACCAGATAGGCATCAAAGCCCTGGTGTGCCAAAGCCAGGGCGGCGGTCATGCCCGACAGTCCGCCGCCGATGACCAGGGCGGACTTTTCTATCCTGACCGTCTGCCGGTGGAGCGGCTGCGACAACCGGACCTTGGCCAGCGCCATTCGGACCAAGTCCTTGGATTTCTCGGTGGCCTTCTCCGGCTCGTGCATGTGCACCCAGGAGCACTGGTCCCGGATATTGGCCATCTCAAACAGGTAGGGATTGAGTCCGGCCTCCGCCAGCGTATTGCGGAAAAGGGGCTCATGGGTTCGCGGAGTGCAGGAGGCCACCACGACACGATTCAGATTGTGTTCGACGATCTTCTCCTTGATGCGATCCTGGGTATCGTTGGAACAGGTATAAAGATTGTTTTCCACGTACGCGACGTTGGGCAAGGTCTTCGCATATTCCACGACGTCCGGAACATTGACCACACCGGCGATATTGGTTCCGCAGTGGCAGACGAAGACTCCGATCCGCGGGTCTTCTCCCTTCACATCTCGTTCGGGTGGATAAACTTTCGGCGCGATCAACTGGCCACGGGCTTCGCGCAAGAGCGAAAGCACCTGCGTCGCCGCCGCCGAGGCCTGCATGACAGTTTCCGGAATATCCTTCGGCTCGGCAAACGG
>JBEKXC010000217.1:0-7606 GCA_049512435.1 Terriglobales bacterium
CTTGCAGTCCACGCTGATGCGGCTCAGTGAGATGGTGGGCCGCCGGCTGCGCGAAGGCGGATACTTCGCGCGTACGCTGCACCTGAAATTGCGCTACAAAGATTTCACCACCATCACGCGAGCCCATTCGCTGGACGGGCCGACGCAGATGGACAATCAGATTTTCGAGCAGGTGCGGCGTCTGTTTTTCGACAACTGGAAACCAGGCGCGCCGGTACGGTTGCTGGGAGTGCAAGCGTCGAATCTCGATTCGGGTTCGGCTTCCACCCAGCTTACTCTGCTGGAGTCTCCTCGCGACGAGCGCTGGCAGAAGGCGCTGGCCGCGGCGGATCGTCTGCGCGACAAGTTTGGTGAATCGACGATCGGGCTTGCCCGAGGGATGAAGGGCGGATTCCGCGAGCGCGTACACGAAAATCCAGCAGCGCTGCCGGGCAAGAGTGGCGGCAAGAAGAGCGACGGGTCGAAGAAATCCAGCCCCTAAAGGGGCATCTATTTCGCAGAATTTGCGGCATCGCTAAAGCGATGCCCTGATACGAAGCTCCCGCTTTCGTCAAGCGATGTTCTGATATGGAGCTCTCGTTTTCGTCAAGCGATGCCCTGATACGAAGCTAAAGCGATGTCCCGATAAGAAGTTAGAGTCAGGCCACGATACGAAGCCCCAGCTTCCGACTCTACGAAATGTATTCGCGAATGTAGTCGTCGCGCGAGGTGGCGAGCTGATGAGCGTCGCCATCGAAGATGACCTTGGCGTCGCGGAGGATTAGAAAGCTCATGGGCACTTCGCAATGCTGGCCTTTGGGCAGAGCGACCATCTTGTTGGTGGCCTTATCGAACTGGTAAGTTGCCATGGTGAAGGCATCCTGCAGGCGATGGGTCACCATGAGGGCGCTGGTCTTATAAACATCGCGTTGTTTCACGATCAGTTCGACGATGGTGTTCGAGGTCACCGGATCAAGTCCGCCGGTGGGCGAGTCGTAGAGCAGCACCTCGGGTTCGGTGATGATGGCGCGAGCGATAGCCACGCGCCGCCTCATGCCACCGGAAAGTTCGGACGGACGCATGTCATAGGTTCGTTCCAATTCCACGAAGCGCAGCACCTCGCGCACGCGCCGCTCGATTTCATCCACAGGTCTTTTCTCTTCCACCAGGCGGTACCCGACATTCTCGTACACTTTGAGCGAATCGAAGAGCGCGCTTTCCTGGAACACGATACCCACGCGCCGGCGCAGCTCGAACAGCTCCTGTTCCGACATGCGCGTGATTTCTTCTCCCAGCACGAAGATGCGTCCGCTATCGGGCCGCAGCAAACCGATGGCGAGTTTGAGCAGAGTGCTCTTGCCCGATCCGGCGACGCCAAACACGGCTTTGGTTTCGCCGTGCGCCAAGCGAAACGAAATGCCGTCGAGCACAACTTTTTCATCGAACGCAATCGATACATTGTCGAACTCGATGGCGTAGCCGGAGGGACTTACCACCGCGGCCGCCGGATTTTCGCTGGGCAGAGTGGGAGCCGGCATGCCTTACCTGTAGCCAAAAATTGCGAAGATCAATTTAGTCGCGAAGAAATCCACGATCAGAATCATCACCGAAGCGGCGACCACTGCCTGGGTGGTCGATCGGCCTACACCCTGCGTGCCGCCCTTGGTCGCCATGCCGTAATAACAGCCCACGGTAGCGATAATGAATCCAAACAGCACGGGTTTGATTAGGCCGGTGAAAACGTCGCGGAAGACCAGGTTCTGGTACGTAGTGGTCCAATATTGCTGGGTGTCGACGCCGAAAAGAAGATGCGCGACCGCATAGCCGCCGATCAGCCCGAGCAGGTCGGCGATGATGGTCAGGAAAAACAGCATGAAGACAGTGGCCCCAATGCGCGGAGTAATCAGCTTCTTGGTTGGATCGGTGCCCAGAGCGAGCATGGCGTCAATCTGCTCGGTGACCTTCATCGAGCCCAGTTCGCTGGCCATGCCGGAGGAGTTCCGCCCCGCCACCATCAGCCCGGTGATGAGCGGGCCGAGTTCGGTAACCATGCCGATGGAGACGAGCCGGCCGATGAGTGTGATCCCGCCGAATTGTTCCAGGGTACTGGCTGCGTTCAGCGCTAGGAGCGCGCCGACCGAAAGCCCGGTCAGAACCACGATCGGCAGCGAGCCGACGCCGATCAGGTCCGCCTGTTGCAGCATGTCACCCATGTACAGGGGACGGCGGAAGAAGTTTGCCAGGGATTGGGCCGAGAGCAGGGTGTAATCCTGCACCGCCAGGGCAATATCTTTGGCGACATCAATGGGCGATATGAGTTCGAGTTCTAACGCCATGTCTGCTCAGGGAACTATAGCAGAGTCGTATTTCCCGTAGAGTGCGTCCAAAGCAGACGGAGCAAGCCCCGCCTCTACTCCCGGTTCTTCTTTTTTATCTCAATCGCCAGCCGTTTGATTTTTTGATTCAGCGTGGAGAGCGGCACGTGAAAGCGTTCGGCCGCTTCGGTCTGATTCCAGCCGCATTTCTCCAGCATGTCAATGATGATCCGGCGTTCGCAGTCTTCCATGATGCTGAACAGCGTGGCCGCCGCGCTCGCGTCCAAAGCCGGAATCGAGTTGCCCCGGCCCACGATGTGGTCGGGCAGCAGATCGACTCCAATGTCGCTGTCGGAAGATAGCACCACGGCGCGTTCGATCGTGTTCTCCAGTTCGCGGACATTGCCGGGCCAGGAGTAGCTCAACAGCGGCCGCAATGCCTCGGTCGAAATGCGCCGGCGGGGCCGTTCATTTTCCTCGGAATATTTCTGCAGGAAGTGCTGCACCAGCAGTGGAATATCTTCACGGCGCTGTCGCAGCGGCGGCAGATCGAGACTGATTACATTCAAGCGGTAGAACAGGTCTTCGCGGAACTTGCCTTCGCGCACCATCTGGCGGAGATCCACGTTAGTGGCGGCGATGATGCGCACGTCCACTTGAATTTCCTGCACGCCGCCGAGATGCATGAACTTGCGGTCCTGCAGCACGCGCAGAATCTTGCTCTGCGTGTCCATGCTCATGGTTCCGATTTCGTCGAGGAAGAGCGTGCCCCGGTCGGCAACTTCAAACAGTCCCTTTTTCGACGCAATCGCGCTGGTAAAAGCGCCTTTGACATGCCCGAACAGCGTGGATTCCAGCAAGTCGGGTGGCGTGGACCCGGAGTTGACGGGCACGAACGGCCGGTCGCGACGCGTGGAATTCAGGTGGATTGCCTTCGCGATCAGTTCCTTGCCGGTTCCACTTTCGCCTTGCAGCAGTACGGTCGAGCGGCTGGGCGCCACCTGCGCGACCAGATCGAAAATCTTCAGCATGGGCTCGCTCTTGCCCACGATGTTCTCAAAGTTGTAGCGCTGCTTGAGCGCGCGCTTCAACTGAATGTTTTCTTCTTCCGCCTTCTGGCGGGCGACGGCGGCGCGCACGTCGGCCAGCAGCTTCTCGTTGTCCCACGGCTTCTGGATGAAGTTAGTGGCGCCGGACTGCATGGCACGGACCGCATTCTCCACCGTGCCATAAGCGGTGATCATGATGATTGCCTGCTGCGGATGCAACAGCCGAATCTCGGAGAGCACGTCCATCCCGTTCTTGTCGGGCAGCGCCAGATCGAGCATGACCACGTCGAAAGTGCGCTCTCCAATCTGCGCCAGACCTTCGCGGCCGCTTGCCGCAACTGCGACGGTGTAGCCCTCGATTTGCAGAAGCGTTTCCAACGACTCGCGGATTTCCGCTTCGTCGTCGATGATGAGGATTCTGCCCGCGCTTGGCGGCGAGCTCTCCGGTGGTGTGTTCCGTCGTGAAACTGTCGCTACTTCAGACACTGCTAACTCAGACATGGACGGCCTTCCTGCTCGATGTCGATGTCGACATTAATGGAAAATCCAGGGTGAAGGTAGTGCCTTCGCCCGGGCGGCTCTCCACGCGGATATGGCCCGCGTGTTCCTGGATGATGCCGTAGGTGACAGAAAGCCCAAGACCGGTACCGCGATTCTGGCCTTCCGCGGGCGCCGTCTTGGTAGTAAAAAACGGATCGTAGATGCGGTGAATGTGTTCCTGGGCAATGCCCGAACCGGTGTCGGAGACGCGAACGCTGACGAATTCGCCGTTCAGCGTGGCCACGTTCAAGACTCCGCCCCGGCTCATGGCATCCTTGGCATTCAAGAACAGATTCAGAAACACTTGCTGCAGGCGTCCGGCGTTGCCCTGAATTAAAGGAAGGCCCTCGTAGAGTTCGGACTGCACCCGGATTTGCGCCACCTTGAACTGGTGCTCCAGCAACGCCAGCGTGTCCGCGATCACCTTGTTCAGATTGACTTCCGTCAATTCCGTGCCGGTAGTGCGGGAGAAGTTCAACAGATTATTGACGATCTCGGAGGCGCGGAACGTCTGCTTGGTGATTTTCTCGAGCACCCCGGCTTTCTGCGGATCGGACTGCAATTGCTTCGCCAGCATCTGGGTGTAGGAGGAGATCACCGCCAACGGCGTATTCACTTCGTGCGCCACGCCCGCGGCCAGCAGTCCGATCGAAGAAAGTTTGTCGGCCTGGGTGAGCTGGACCTCAAGCTCGATTCTCTCGGTGATGTCGTCCATGATCACCAGCCGTCCCACCACGTTGAACTTGCGGGTCACCAGCGGCGCGATGGCAACGTTCACCACGCGCGATTCGCCGGTGGGAGTAACCAGCCGAAATTTATAAAGATTGTGGATGCCCGGATTTTGCCGAACGCGGTAGAACTCCTCGACGAAGGAAGCCGGAAAAACCTCGCTCAACGAACGCCCCACCGCCTGCCAGCGCGGCTGGGCATACATGACTTCCATCTGCGAGTTCCAGGACTCGATGCGGTCTTGCAGGTCCACGGCCATGACGCCGACATTGATGGATTCCACAATATTCTCGTTGAAATCCTTAAGGCGCTCGTACTCGGTCACCTTCTGTTCCAGTGACGCGTACAGCCGGCCGTTCTGGATGGCGATGCCGATGTATCCCGCCAGCGCTTCGAGCAACTCCACGTCCTCACTGGAGAGGAAGTCGCCTTGCATCGTCTTGCCCAGTCCGAGGAAGGCAATCGTCTTCTGCCGCGCGTGGCAGGGAATGTAGTAGTTCAGATCCAAGCGTCCGATGGCTTCCTGCGCGGCGGCATTTTCACGCGGCAACTGGCGCGTGTTTTCGAAGAAGATATGTCCGGCAGCGTCCTCGATTCGCGGTTTCGCAAGGAAAGACAGGTCGATACCGGTGAGGTGAGCGATCCCGAACGACTTCGACAGCTCAAAGCGCGAAGAGTCGCTGTTGCCGAGGAAGATCGCAATACGATCTACCATCAGCGTGCGTGCCACCCGGTCGACCAGCGAGGAAAGCATCTTGTCGAGGTCGGTCTCCGAACTCAACTCGCGTCCGAACTCAATCAGCGTGCGCCGGTAGTCGTAGCCCGTGCGGAAGAAGAACCGGTCCAGCTTTTCCTGAATCCATTTCCGCACCGGATCAAACAGCAGCGCGGTGACGACAACCGCTACAACTAATCCGTAAGGTCCGGAACTCGGTACCCGCGTATGCACCAGTTCCGCAATCGCGGCCACGCCGGCGAAGTAGACACCGACGATAGCCGCTGCCGCCAGCGTATACGCCATGCCGCGCTTGAAGATCAGATCCACGTCCATCAAGCGGTAGCGGAAAATGGCGTAACCAAAAGTCAGCGGCAGCAATCCGAGCGACAGGACCGACACCTTCATGGCGGGCGAAGGCATCACTCCGAGCAGATACGGCAGAACATAAAAAAGCGTGAACGGGGTTATGGCGAGAATCGTGCCGCGAGTGATCCAGTTTAGTTGCTGGCGCAGAATCGGGGTGGTGGCCCGGCGATAGTTGTTCCAAAGAACCGCCGCCGCCGTGACGAAGAAGATCGTCAGATAAGCCCAGTGCACCCGGTTCAGATTAAAGAGCAGCGCATTGCTGGCTTTCAGGTACTGGAGCGCGAGAATCTGTATTCCAAGCAGCGCCGCTCCCGGCAGGTAGAGCAGCGAAATCGACCAGCGATGCCTGGCGACGAACTCCCGCCGTTCCGGGAAGGTCAAAACGAAGTGCAGAAACAGCGCCGGCTGCAGCAGCCACGCGACTTCATTGGCCCAAAAGACAACCCAGTCAAAAGCGTTGAACTTGCCCGTGTAGTGCAGCGAATAAAAAATGAACGATACCAGGCAAAAAATGTAAAAGTGCGTAGAACCCACAGCCGTCCAACGGCGCATCAGGACGTAAAGTCCAATGCCCAGGTAAATGAGCGCGATCAGCCGCAGCCAATCGTTCATGGAACGCTCGGCCGGAACCAGCACCACTTCCACGTCCAGCGGAACCGAACCGCGGACGAGCGAGTAAGTGGCTTTCGACCAGACACCGGAATAATAGAGTTGCCGCGTGACCGCCGCCGCCGTGTCGACCGCACGGCCGTTAATGCTGAGCACTTCGTCCCCGCGCCGGATTCCGGCACTCTGTGCGGGACCGTTCGGCTCCAGTCGATCCGCCACCAGGTGGCCTTTGCGCTCCATCCACCAGGCACCGTCGTCGGGGACCGCAGACTGGTGCTCGATCTTGTAGTTGAAAGCGGCGAAAAGTACAGCCGCTACTGTGAGGAGAGTCAGTAGGATGGCGGTAAAGCGAGCCTCAAATTCGCGGTTCATAGTTTGCGACCCGGTTCGCGACTCGGTTCGCGACTCAATTCGCGACTCTTGGACTGGGACGGGTGCAGCAGCGGCGCGGCCAGGCATTCGTCGCCTTACAGGCATCAGCAACTTCACTGCCACCCCCCAATCTCGGCTATCGCCGGTAAGTCGCTGCCATAGAGCGACTTCCACAATTATAGAGAGGATTCGGGATAGTAGCTATGAATTATGGAAGGTGACTTCTGCTTTTCCGGAGATCATATTTGCCCGCGCAACCTACGAAAAGCGAAAGGCTTCCTATCGGCGTCGAGTGGGGTTGCGGGAAGAGGGGTCTGGGTGCTGGGTAAGCTAGAGGGAGCGAGCGGAGTCTGTTATTGCGGCGTACTTCTGAAGTGCAGTTATGGTGACGTGCCCAAACCCTTTCTTGTCTTGGTGTTTGAGGGGTTCGTGAACCTTCCCCGTTTCCCGAACCCCTCACTTACTGGGCTCACCTGACTCGCTTAGCTTCGACTTGCTTAGGAGCGGTGAGCAAATCCCGCAAGTGAGTGTGATATTGCGCCCGATCGTCGGAAACGTCCATGGAGTGATATTGCGCCCGATCGTCGGAAACGTCCATGGAGACAGTCTGAAGCCGTCTGAATTGATCTGAAGAAAATTCACCATCTTGAGCTTGACACGGCAAGCTCGGCAGAACAGAATTTCTGACAATCGTATTCAGAACTGATTCAGTGTGGGGGGGGGCGCCCTCGCCCGTCCAAGCCGAGCGTAGGTGGGCAGCCGCGGGGGAGCAACGTATCTTTGATTCGACAGTCGGTGATTCGATAGGATAGATGGATAGGAGCTTTGTCTTTGCCGGAGAAGAAGATCCGCTTCGACGATTTCGAGCTTGATTACGGTCGCTTTCAGCTCAGCCGGCGCGGCCGCCCGGTTCGTCTGGAAGGCTTGCC
>JBEKXC010000218.1:0-7203 GCA_049512435.1 Terriglobales bacterium
CAGCCATCTGATGCCGGTTCGGCCGCTTGCCGGATTCGTCACTGATAATCCTGGGTACACGGTGGAACTGCTGCAAGTTCAGTGGCGATGGGGTGATCCGCTCGACCTCTATGTAATGAAACCGAAGGGAGTCAAGAAGCCTCCCGTGATTTTGTATCTTTACGGTTATCCCACAAGCACGGATGTCTTCCGGCGCGACGACTACGAACAGCTCGTGACCAGGGACGGTTTTGCCGCCGTAGGTTTTGTGTCCGCGCTCACCGGACACCGCTACCATGACCGTCCGATGAAAGAGTGGTTCCTGAGCGAACTGCAGGAATCTCTGGCGACCTCGGCGCACGACGTGCAGATGGTGCTGAACTATCTGGCTGCGCGTGGCGATCTCGATATGAACCGGGTGGGGATGTTCACGCAAGGGTCGGGAGCCAGCATCGCGATCCTGGCTTCCGCAGTCGACCCGCGCATCAAGGTGCTGGAAGCGCTGGATCCTTGGGGCGATTGGCCAACCTGGCTGGCAACTTCTCCCTTCGTACCTGCGGACGAACGGGCAGAGTACGTAAAGCCGGAGTTCTTAAAGAAAGTGTCGACGCTTGAGCCAGTCGATTGGCTGCCAAAGATTCAAGCAAAGAAGTTTCGGCTTGATAATGAGCTGTTCGACACCAACACACCGAAGGCCGCCAAAGAAAAGCTGCGCGCGGCAGCCCCCGCTGGCGCAAGCGTGTTGCTCTACAAAAATATGGAAGAGTTCAAGGCAGCGTTCGAAGACGGCAAGAACCTGCAATGGATTCAGCACGAACTTCAGTCGATTCCGGAACCTGCAGTTCCCGTTAACCCAGTTCCCGTCAACCCAGCCCCCGAAAAACCACGTCAATAGCGCCGGATGCCCTCGATCAAATTCATCCTCCTTTAACACTGGCGCAACATTGCTGCAACACAGTTCGGCTACTGTCAGCACGGGAGATCTCTTTCTAAACGAAGCTTTCGAGAGCGCCTGAGGCTCTTGTTCCGGCCATGGCAACTTTGGCGGCAGCAGACAAACCGCGTTACCCCGATCTCATCTACGTCGTCGAAGACGATCCGGACGTGTCTCAACTGATCGAACACAACCTGCGAACTGCCGGCTATGATGTCTCTACATTCTTCTCCGGGGCGCCGGTGGTTCCCATGGCAGCCAGGGTGCAACCAGCGCTGTTTCTGCTCGATATTATGTTGCCCGGGATCAGCGGCTTCGATCTCTGCCGCCAGATTCGCCAGCACGAACAACTGGCCAAGACGCCCATCATTTTTCTTTCCGCCAGAACTCAGGAACCGGACCGCCTTCGGGCCTTCGACGCCGGTGGCGACGGATACATCACCAAACCGTTCAGTCCCCGCGAATTGATTGCGCGTGTCCGCAACGTCCTCCGCGTTCCGCCGGAAGTCCCCAGTCACGAGACGATTCAGCTGGGAGAATTGGAGATTGACGTCACTTCCATGACCGTGCGCGTCGCGGGCAGGACGATACTCACTACCGTGCGAGAGTTTCGGCTCCTCGAATACCTGGCCCGGCACCGGGGACGTGTCTTTACCCGCGACCAGTTGCTCGATGCCGTCTGGAAAGAAGGGTCGTTTGTGACCCCGCGCTCGATCGACGTCTTTGTGCGGCGTCTGCGGGAGAAAATCGAATCCGATCCACGGCATCCGCGCTATCTGAAAACCCTACGCGGAATCGGCTACCGGTTTGAAAACGGGCGCTAGCTGCGTTGCTATTTGCGCTGTTCGAGTTTCACCGACGCCGTCACCGGCTGCCCATCGCGGAGCACCTTGACCTCAACCACATCACCGACCTTGCTGCGGCGCAGGGCGTCGGTGAAGTCGTACAGGTTCTTGATCGGTTTGTCGCCGAACTGCACCAGGATGTCTCCTGCTTTCAATCCTGCCTTCGCTGCGGGCGAGTTTGGCTTCACATCGGAGAACCTCACGCCGGTTTCCACCTGGCCGAAATCGGGGATCGATCCGAAGTACGGCCCGTAACCGGCGCCGCCTCCCGACCTGCCGCCCGGCTGGTCTTCGGCCACCACAACAAAGGACGGACGCTCGTTCGCGTCCGCCAGTTCCTCGCCGGTCTTCCCCACCACGTCGAGCAAACGCGTCGCCGACACCGGATCGACCTTCTCCCAGGTATCCGAAGGCTTGTGATAATCCGAGTGCAGACCGGAGAAGAAAAACAGCACCGGAATTTTCTTCGCGACAAACGAGGTATGGTCGCTCGAGGAATATCCTCCCGGCGAGTACTCGATCTTGAATCCGGAATTCGCCTGCGCCTCCTCGACCACAGCTTTCAATGTCGAGCCCGTGCCAACGCCTCCAATGTAGACTTTCTGATCCTTGATGCGGCCGATCATGTCCATGTTCAGCATGGCTACAGCTTTATCCAGCGGACGCGTCGGGTCCTTCACCCACGCGGCTGAACCGAGCAACCCGAGTTCTTCGCCGGCAAAGTTAGCGAAGAGAATTCCGCGGCGCAACTGGCCTTTCTGCGGCGCCAGCAACCGCGCCAACTCGAGCACTCCCGCCGTGCCCGAGGCGTTGTCATCGGCTCCCGGATGAATCTGTCCGATCTGTGAAGGCGCCAGCGAATCGAAATTGCCTCGCCCGAGATGATCGTAGTGCGCCCCGATGATCACGTATTCGTCCGTCTTGCCCGGTAGATACGCCAGCACGTTGTTCACGGTGGCCCGCGTAGTTTCGATACTGACCGTCAGCGCCGCCGTCTGGTTCTCCGGCAAGGCGAACGATGCGGGCTTGGACGAATCGTCGATCTGTTTCTGTAATTCCGCCAACGATTTGCCCGAAGCCTTGAGCCAGTCGTTCGCGACCTCATTTTTGATTTGAATAAATATGACGCCGGCATTTTCCGGCCCACTCACGCTGCCGAAGCGCGTGAGCAGATCTTCTTCGCCGTCTCCCAGTTTTCCGTTGACCAGAACCAGCGCCTTCGCCCCGTGGTTCCTAGCATTGATGGCTTTCGTCACCAACTGGGAATGCTGCGTCATGACCTGATTCGTCGTAGCCTGATTGCCGCCTTTCCCTGCGAATGACGGCGGCTCATAGCGCATCACGACGACAATCTTGTCCTTGACGTCGATCCCGGCATAGTCATCGTAATGAAACTCGTCCGCCGAGATGCCGTAGCCGGCGAACACCAGCGGCCCGCGGGCGGATCCCGAAGCGGAAAAACTGAACGGAACAAAATCCTGCTTCGCTTTCAATTCGCGCTTCTGGTCCCCGGTCAGCACCACAAAATTGTTCTTCCCTTTCAATTGCGCACCGGTAATCACCGTGAAAGGCTGTAAGTAGGAGTTAGTCCCCGCAGGCTCGATCCCGAGACTCTTGTACCGCTTCTCGATCAGGTGCTCGGCTCGCGTCAATCCTTTCGATCCCGCGCCACGTCCCTCCATCGCCGGCATAGTCAGCGCCTTGATGTCATCGAGGTAACGATGCGGATCTGCAGGGGAAATTACCGGCGGCGCCGCCGCGGAAACAAGGGCGCATGCCAGCAGGGCTAGGAGAATCGCAAGTCTCTTGACAGAGTGCGGCATGTGAATCGAATGGAGGCTGTAGCTTCTCGGCGTTGTCATGATCACGGAAATGCTAGGTTGCGTGTGGGCTCATGTCAAACCCATGACTCGGTCTAGACGCGGCTGGCCGCGTCTCCCGCTGTCGATGCGGTATCTGAATCTATGGCTACACCCGTATCCGCCTTAAACCGGATGCGGTTCTTCCCCCCGCTTCCTGCTATCCTAGAAATCTTCCCTCTCTGAGGGACTTTATGAAAATCAAGTCATCGACTCTAACGCTCGCGCTGCTGCTCGTGATTTACGCCGCAGCCCAGACCACTCCTCATTTCGACGGCCAGACCTGGTGGAATCACATCAAGTTCCTCGCCGACGACAAACTCGAAGGCCGCGACACTGGTAGCCGCGGCGAGCGCGAAGCGCAAAAATACGCCGTCGAGCAGCTTAAGCGCTCTGGTGCAGAACCCGCAGGCGTCAACGGTTTCTACCAGCCCGTCAAGTTCGTCTCCCGCCAGATCGTCGAAAAAGATTGCAGCCTCGTCTTGATTCGCGACGGCAAACGCGAACCGCTCACCCTCGGTGAAGATGCCATCATTAACACGCGCGTCATGCCCGCGCCCGAGGTCGAAGCGCCGCTCGTTTTCGCCGGCTATGGCCTCAAAGTCCCGGAGAAAAATTATGACGACTTCGCCGGCCTCGACGTCCGCGGCAAGATCATCGTGATTCTTGCCGGATCGCCCTCCGAAATTCCCGGCGCGCTCGCTTCGCATTACCAGACCGCCGCCGAGCGTTGGAAAGTCCTTCGTGCCGCCGGCGCCGTTGGCATCGTTTCCTTGCCGAACCCTGCCTCCATGGACATTCCCTGGTCCCGCATGGCGCTCAACCGTGCCCATCCCAGCATGGATCTCGATTATCCCGAGTTCAACGAAACCGAAGGCGCCAAGCTCGCCGTCACCATCAACCCTGCCAGCGCCGGAAAATTCTTTGCCGGCTCCGGCCATACTTTCGAAGAGATCGCCGCTCTTGGTAAAGATCGCAAGCCGCTGCCCCACTTTCCGCTCGCAGCTTCGCTCGCAGCGAAAACCAGAGTTGACATCACCAGGATTGAGTCAGCCAATCTGGTTGCCAAACTCCCCGGCAGCGATCCCGCTCTGAAAAATGAATACGTCGTGCTCTCCGCCCACCTCGATCACATCGGCATCGGAGAACCGATCAACGGCGACCGTATTTACAACGGGGCCATGGACAACGGCTCCGGCAGCGCCCTCGTCCTCGACATGGCCGCGAGCTTTCAGAAGAACCCGGAAAAATTGCGCCGCTCGATCCTCCTCGTCTTGGTCACTGGCGAAGAAAAAGGATTGCTCGGCTCGAAGTATTTCGCCGCTCATCCCACGGTCCCGCCAAAATCCATCGTCGCCGACGTCAACGTCGACATGTTTCTGCCCATCGTTCCCCTCAAGCTTCTCACCGTCCTTGGACTCGATGACTCCGATCTAGGCGATCGCGTCCGCGAGGTCGCGCAATCGCTCGGCGTAAGAGTTCAGCCCGACCCTGAGCCGTTGCGCAATCTTTTCGTCCGCAGCGATCAGTACAACTTTATCCGCCACGGCGTACCCTCGGTCATCATGAGCGTCGCTCCCGAGCCCGGTTCGCCTGAGGTAAAGATTTTCAAAGACTGGCTGACGCAGCGCTATCACGCGCCTTCCGACGACGTGGACCAGCCGGTCGATCTCGCCGCCGCCGCGAAATACGAGGAGATCGTTCGAGCCTTGCTCATCAACATCGCCAATGGCGACCATCGCCCCGAGTGGAAGCCAGATAGTTTCTTTCGGAGATATGCAGAACCTGTCAAGATGGGACAATAAATTCACGCGGACACGGAGTTCGTCTTGTTTGCGCCTGAGACGCGGCAAGCCGCGTCTCTACATTAATCCTGGAGAGAACACTTGAACGACTATCTTTTATCCGTAGTGCTGGGAATCGTCGAAGGTCTTACCGAGTTCCTGCCCGTCAGCTCGACCGCGCATCTCCGCCTTTCGGAACTGCTACTGCACGTGCCACTGTCGAGCGGCTATTGGAAAATGTATTCGATCGTCATCCAGCTAGGCGCGATCCTGGTTCTGCCAATTTATTTTCGCCACCACATTGCCAAACTCATCTCGACATTTCCCAGAGGCGAGAAGCGAGACTGCGACTATCTCACCCATCCGCTGAGCCTGGTCATGATCGCGTTCGTCGTCACCGCGATTCCGTCGTTTCTGCTGACCAAAGTGATCGGCAAAAACCTCGAGAGCATCTACGTGATGGGCACAGCTCTATTGCTCGGCGGCATCGTTATGTGGATCATCGACGCCATGAAAGCGCCTTGGGAGAAAGCCGGACCGGGAGCCGCCGGTTCACCAATCCACACCTGGAACATGGACGACATCCACGGCGGCCAAGCCATCTGGATCGGAGCCTGCCAGATTCTCTCCGCCGTTTTCCCCGGCACCTCGCGCTCCATGTCCACGATTTGCGCCGGACAACTGATGGGCATGTCGCGCGCCGCCGCGCTCGAGTTTTCTTTTTTCCTCTCCATGCCCACCATGGGAGTGGCCACGCTTTACACGCTGTATAAGTCGATCCACGGCGGCAAAGATGAAAATCCGATCGGCGTCGCCCAAATCACAAATCACGAGTGGGTCATCCTCGCCATCGGCTTCGTCGTCTCCTTCATCGTCGCCTACGGAGCGGTTGCCTGGTTCATGGGTTATGTCCGCAAGCGCGGGTTTGCGCCGTTTGCCGTCTATCGGATCGTGCTCGGGATTGCGGTGCTGGCCTGGGCCGCGGGAATGATCGGAAGATAGCAAACACGAACAGCAGTTATCGCGCTCCCACATTTCGCGGGATGCAAAAGAAGAGCCGCCCCGACTTCGGGCGGCTCGTTTGTCATCTTGGTCGACAAAAAGCAGTGCGCTCTTCGTCGAAGCCTATTACTTCTCCACCACCTGCTTCACCGACCCAGTGCTCGGCTCAAACGTGTCATCCCCGGCGTAGTTTGCCTTGATGGTGTGCTTGCCAACCTTCAGCGAGGAAGTTGTGAAAGTCGCCACGCCACTCGCAGTCGTGCCCGTTCCAATCTCGGTCTTCTCGTTGTAGAAGGTCACCAGTTCTCCATCTGGAATCGTCCCGTAGGTTGACGTGACAGTTGCGGTAAACGTCACTGGTTGACCGACAAAGGAAGGTGACCCCGAGGTGGTCACGACTGTCTTGGTCACAGCGCTCTCAATGTACTCCATGAGCGTCGTGGATGTGCTACCCAGATTGTTAGCATCACCCGAGTAAGTGGCCGTGATCGCGTGAGAGCCGCCTTTCTTGTACTTTGTGCTGTATGCCGCTTGATTGTTGGCCAACGAAACGGTCGCGATGGTTGAACCTCCGTCCTGAAACGTTACCGTACCGGTCGCCGCTCCACCGTACTGGCTGGTCACGGTCGCAGTGTAGGTGACGCTCTGCCTAACGCGCGCCGGGTTCGCCGACGAAACCAGTGAGGTGGTGGTGGTGGCCGGATTCACAACCTGATTCAGTGGCGCCGACGTGCTGGGCGCGAAGGAACTCGAGCCCTGATATGCGGCAGTCATTGAGTGCGAGCCTGCCGCCAGCGATG
>JBEKXC010000219.1:0-7176 GCA_049512435.1 Terriglobales bacterium
CGGGGTCACGAACTGCTTGTAGGAGGAGCTGTGAGGATCGTAGAGTTCTTGCAGGAAATTTTTCAATTCTGGCTGATGGCGGAGTGCCAGAACAACGTCGAAGTGCATAGTCTGGTTTGCGGGCAACTGCCCGACTAATTTTGCTTCCCCATTGAGAACCGCTTCACGCGTATGACGTGTCAACAGGGTCTGGGATTGCGCCTGAGAAACAATACTCATGGCCGACACGATCGCGACCAGCGTGAGCAGGAATACACTTAATTTTCGAATCACGATTTCTCCTTTGAGGTACATCTGAGGTACATCCTGGAAGATCCTTAATGGCAATGGTCGTAGCATGACGACAGACCCCAAACTTGAATCTGCGAACATGCCTGATTGAACCCGGGACCCTCGCCCGGGGGGCGGGTGAGGGAACTTCTATCGGGGTGTAGTTTACATCGCAATTTAGCGGAAGACAACGAAAATTTGTGCCGCAGACTTACAAAACCAGCGTTATATTCACCGAATCCGCTGCCCTTAAAGCTAGTAGACAGCTTTGTAAATACGATTGTCAGCTGGCATGCTCAGGCTCTAATAGAGATTATGTCAATTATGCATAAACGGTGCAGAACAGCGCAGAAAAGTGCATGAAAGTGCAGAAAAATGCATGCCTGAATCGCCCTATGCCAGCACGTTCAAACCTCCCGAGCTTCCGTATACCCTCTCCAACACGGATGTCGTGCTGTCAGAGATGCCGGAAGAAGAACTATTCACGTTCAGCGTGCTAAGCAGTTCTTGGACCATCTGCACGGATTGGGACGCGGCGTTAATCTCGTTTGTCAGCGATGGTGAGGTACTGTTTTTCAGGTCGCTCTGCACCGTCGCAAATGCGGACTGGGCGGTGGTTAAATTGCCCGAACCGAGTGCGCTGCCGAGCGCGGTCAGATCGGTAGAGAGTTGAGAATTGCTCGACAGACTGCTTCCGCTGGCAGTCGCCAGGCTTTGATTCAGTGTTTGCACCGTTTCGAATGCCGACTGAGCGCCATTCAGATCACCCGACGTAAGACTGTCTTGTAAAGCCTGCAAAGCCTGTTGCAGTTGATTGGAGTCGCTGGACGCAAGAACGTACTGACTGAGGCCGGCGGCCGAAATTGAACCCACTGTCATAGGTAACTTTCCCGGAAGCCGTAGCGCTACTCCCGCTTGTCTATGCCATCGGCACCTCGTTCCTAAACTTTAGGACGCGGCCACAGGTCGCGTCCAAGAGGCTTCCGTGGTACATGTCCGAGTGGCATATCTCACCCGCACAACTCCATAACTCACTAATACACTAAGACAAACGCGAGAGACACTATGGCGACCGTCACTATAAGTAATGCACCATGGTCACGCGATATTCCTAAACGGGGCTTGTTCCCATATCCGGAAGACAAATCGTCTGCTCCGCCGAGAATTATTTTTTCGGAGCGTACCATGAAAAGATTGTTTGCTTTGACTGTCGGGCGGCCGCGAGGCCGCCCTTTTTATCGACGAAAGCCCGCTGAACTTCGCCGACAAGAATTGTACAAACAGATGACATCGTGTTGACAACCTTCCCGCGGCGCGGAACTAGCATTCGATTGGCAGCCGGACCAAAGTAACTATCGTTCGAGGCGTCGTGCACTCTGCGACTTACTCGCTCTCACTCCGGCTCGCACCATCCAAGGAGGATTCGGTTATGCAGCGTCGCAAGATTGTTTTCACGATTTGTTTCGGGCTCGCGGTAATGCTCATCTCGAGCGCGGCCCTCGCGCAGTATCGTGTCAGGAACCTCGATTCGAATCAGGCAAACGCGGCCAAGTTCATGGATCCGCTACAGGTTAACGGTTGGGGGATCGCTTATGGCCCGGGCAATCCCTTCTGGGTCAGCGATCAAGGCTCAGGCTGGTCCACAATCTATAATGGCGCCGGAGTCAAGCAGAGCTTGATCGTCTCGATTCCGTCGTTCAACGGAGCAGGCCCCGGTCAGCCGACTGGAATCGTCTTCAACGGAACGGGAGAATTTCCGGTCCAGGGAAACTCCGCGTTCTTCATTTTCGACACGTTGGATGGGACCATCAGCGGATGGGCTCCGCAGTCCAATCCCAACGCTTCGATCATCGCCGTGAATAACTGGGCGGCTGGCGCAAGCTACACTGGCCTCGCCATTACCAACCACCCATCGGGGAATCTTCTCTATGCGGCTAACCTTCCCAACAACGTAGTCGAGGTGTACGACGGAAACTTCAACCTCGTCAATACGTTTACCGACCCCACGCTGCCCACGGGTTACGGGCCCTTCAACGTTGCCGATATCAATGGCTTAGTCTATGTGGCGTTCGCGCTCGCATCGGGTGCTCCAAGTGGCCAAATCGACGTCTTCCAGGAGAACGGGACATTCGTAAAAGTTCTGGCGCAGGGTGCGCCCTTGGACCAGCCTTATGGCATGGCCGTGGCGCCCAGTAATTTTGGATCGCTGAGCAACACCCTTTTGGTCGGGAGCAACCTGAACCGTCCGGCCACTATCAGCGGCTTTAATCTCGAAACTGGCCAGTTTGTGGGCACCCTCAAAGACACGAACGGCAAGGATATCGCCATCGACCAACTCTGGGGGATTGAGTTCGGCGGAGGCTCGGCAGCCAATGGCAACACCAACCAACTTTTCTTTGCTGCCGGTCCATACAACAACCTGGCGGGAACGTTTGGTGTGATTGACTTGGAGAAGTAGAAGCGCTCGAAACCCAAGAGGCCGCCTCTGGCGGCCTCTTTTTTGCGCGAAGAAAGCGCGCCCTGTCCCGATGAAAATTGTTCAGCTCGTCACGAGCAGATGGGGTGGGGGTACAATGGGTCTCGGGTTTCAAAGGGAAGTTCCCACTGACATGTTTTGGCGGTTGAGCATCGCGCTGCTCCTAGCCATAGCTTCCGTGCCTTTCCAAGCCGCGCAGATGCGCGGAGCGACGGGCGGGCGGGGTTCCGTGGGACATTCGGGCTATGCACACCGCGTCGCCGGTATTCACCATGGAGCGCATGCTCGAAGAATTCTTCTAAGCTCGCCCTTTCTCGATTCAGATTACGGTTATTTGGGATACGATCCGACTGAGCCGCCCCGTGAGAGCTATGTTGAGCAGGATGCTCCGCCCCAAGTTGTGATAGTACAGCCGGCCTCAGCCGACGAATCTCCGCGAAAAACCAAGCCGGCTCCCTTGCTGATCGAGTGGCGGGGCGATCGTTACGTGCGCTTCGGTGGTGCCGATGCATATGCGGAACCTGGAACCTCCGCGCATCCCGATTATGCGCAGCCAACGAGCACGAGCCGGCCCGCGAAAACTCCGACGTCTGCCGCGCAGAAGGGTTCGGCTGAATCACAGGCTGGAGAACTCCCGGCCGTGTTGGTTTTTCACGACGGCCACAGCGAACAGCTCGCTGACTATACCATCGCCGATGGCGTGATCTACATCCGTGGCAACGACTGGCAAAACGGCTATTGGACAAAGCGCATCCCGCTTGCCGCGCTCGACTCGCCCGCCACCATACGAGCCAACCAGCAGCGTGGCGTAAAATTCATGCTGCCGTCCGCGCCCAATGTGGTAATCGCTAGTTTCTAGCCGTTACTACTATTGCTTCAACATCCCCTCGATCGTGACGATATCAACTAACCCCGAGCAGCCGTAGATTGCGGGTAGAATGCGATCCGCTGGGTGGAGGCGCCGCAATTCTGCAATCCGCTCGGTTCCCGCTCGATAAGCGGGAAGATACATTCGGCCGAGTAACGGATGTTGACCCCAGGCGCCAGAAAGCTTATCCGCACGCTCTTCGGTAACCAGGAAGTCCCGGCGAAGTGTCGCCGCCACTCTCTCGCGCGGCACTCCTTCTCCCCAAGTCAGATACGACGACTGATTCTTGGCATCATCCTGCAGCAGGGCCAGCAGCACGCCGATCTGCAAATCTTCATCGGGGAGTTGTTCGATCTCAGTTACGCCATGGGCGATGAGAATGGCATTGTTCGCGATGCCCTCGAACAGAGTGGCCGCACGAGTGTTCATGGTCAACACTGAGGCTTCGAAGCCAGCTTTCCCCCGGACATAGAGATCCTGTAAGTAGGCAAACGTAGTAACGTGTCCGGGCACGACTTCGTGGCTCACCAGTTGCTCGAACTCCGGTACAGAGATTTGTAACGAAGCGTTGATCTCATAAGTCGCTTCGTATCTCGGGCTGCCATCCGCCATGCGCGCGCGCCCAAGATAGTTCATCGAGCCCGAAAACCAAGCGTCTTTAATAGGCAGGAATTCAATATTCGCCCGAGGCACAGGCAAGAGATCGGGCGGAAGGTAGGGCAGCAAGTTGACCGCGCTGAGGTGGTCAAATTGGGCGATCACCGCCGCTCCCAGGGCGCGGACGGAAGCCATCGGAACCACGCGATCCCGTCGCCAACCATCGACCGCCCCGAGAAGGCCGCCAGAACTGGAGGTCGAATAACCCGCCCGGCCCAACAACTCGGCCACACGATCCCGCTTTGCTCCCGGGTTCGACTGCTCCGGAGGCCGTCCGGTCGAGGATTCAACACAGCGGGCGTAGGGAACGGGCTTGCCCTTCCCAAGCACTTCCATGGCAAGGTCCCACATCGTCTCCAGGCAAAGTGACAAGCCTTCGAGATACTGCCTGCGCGTGCCACCAATCTTCGGAGCACCAATCTTCCGGGCCTCATCGCGAATTCCAGCGATGGCTTGCGGCAGATCCACCTGACGTAAGTACTCCTGCACCGCTTGACGATCAGCGTTCTTGCCGGAAACGCCACCGGCCTCGCGCACCCGCGCCGCCGCTGGCACCGTGTATGCTGCCGGCAGTGGCTCATCCGAAAACCAAGAGTCGGCGATGAATCGTCCCGTGCCCGAGGGGCACATGACATCGCCGCCCCAAAGCGTATCAATACCCAGAACCGCATCTGCGACAAATCGTGCTAGCGAGTCCATTGACTCTCCCCTATTTCTCTCGCGCGGAAACTTGTTTCATTGAGCCGAACCATACATACAGACACAGCCCAACAAACAGCAGCGCGGAAACGATTTGCGACACCGCATCGTTCGAGTAGAAAGGCGTCTTGATCAGGTCCTCGCGATATCCGGGAATCAGTCGAAAAGCCGCGCCCAGAACGCCGCCCAACGCGCCTCCGGCCATCAGCCCCGAAGCAATAATGACACCGCGTTCACGAATCGTTTTGCCTGCTTGACCACCGGTTTTTTCGGAGCGCTTATTCAAGAAGTGAGAAAGAAATCCTCCAACCAGGGCAGGAGTATTCAGTTCGAGCGGTAAGTACATTCCCAGGGCGAAGATCAGGGAGGGTTGCCCTAGCATCTCCATGATTAATGCAATCATGGCGCCGGCGCCGAACAGCAGATATGCGATCGGCTGATGACTCATGAATCCTTCCACCAGCGCTTTCATAATCGATGCCTGGGGCGAAGCCAGAACCGGCCGCAAATCGCCCGGCAAAGCTTCCCCAAACTGGAAGGTACGAGCCAACATCACAACCGTGAGTCCCACCGCGATGGCGGCGGCGATGACGCCCAGAAACTTTACCTTTTCCTGCGCGGACGGCGTCGAGCCTAGCCAGTATCCGGTCTTGAGGTCGGTGATGGCTTGTCCGGAAACGGATAATGCCGTGCACACCATGCCCGCGATTGCCATTACGAAGAACATGCCGGTCGTCCCCGATAAACCGAATCGCAGCAGCACAGCGCTTGAAATAATGATCGTGAGCATCGTCATCCCGGAAACTGGATTGCGGGCTGTTGTGGCGATGGCATTGGCCGCCACGGCTGTAAAGAAGAACGAGAAAACGAGCGTAAGCAAAAGGCCAATTGCAACCACACTCCAGGAAGCCGCCAAATGTCCGAGGAGCAGGGCGACTCCGATAGCTCCGATCACAACTCCGAGGAAAATAGAAATCATCGGTATGTCGCGATCGGTCCTTTCCTCGGTTGCCGTGTCGTTCTTGCGGAATACCCGGAGCGCAATGCCAAAAGAACCGGCCACAATGCGCAATGACTTGACGATTCCGAATATGCCCGCGGTAGCGATCGCTCCGACGCCAACAAAGCGAACGTAGCTGCGATAGATCTGCACCGCGGTCATGTGTGAAATCGGAATCGTCGCTGGGTACACTGCGCTGCCAAGGTGACTGCCGATGAACCATATCAGCGGGACCAGCACAAAATTGGAAAGCACACCGCCGGCGCAAAGGATCAACGTGCCGCGCAGACCAATCACGTAACCCAGTCCCAGGATGAAGCCGATGGCGTCGAAACTGAAAACCATGCGCGCGCGATCGGACAACGTTCGAAACAAGGGGACGAACTGAAAATCGACGAACTCCTTCCACACCTGAAACGTAGTCACGAACAAGTCATAAATGCCAGCGATCGCCGTCGCCTGCAGCAGCAGCTTCGCTTGCGATCCACCTTTCTCGCCGGTGACCAGCACTTCCGCAATGGCCGTAGCTTCCGGGTAAGGAAGCAGGCCGTGCATATCACGTACGAAATAGCGCCGCAAGGGAATCAGGAAGAGAACGCCAAGACATCCGCCGGCCAGGCAGATGAAAATCGTCTGCACGGGGTGAGGGTCGAGCTTCAGAATGTATAACGCTGGAACGGTGAATACCGCGCCCGCCACCACCGACCCGGCCACCCCGCCAATGCCGGTGATGATGACGTTCTCCAGCAGACTCGACCGGCGCGGATAGAGGCGGGCCAGACCAATCGCCAGAATCGAAATCGGGATTGCCGATTCCATCACCTGTCCGACCTTCAGTCCCGAGTAAGCGGAAGCAACCGTAAAAATAATGCAGAGCAAAACGCCCCAGCCGATGGATCGTGTCGTAAGCTCCGGCAAATGGGCGCTAGCCGCCACAATCGGCGGGTACAATTCGCCGGGTTTCAATGGCTGGTAGGCGTTTTCGGGAAGAGACTTGGTTTCGACTTCGGCCATCGGTGAACGTGCCTCCTGACCGGGGCGAACATTTTGACCGTAGACTCGGCCATAATCGCCGCCCCATCGCGGCCCCTCAGAAAAAGGGCGAGGTGATCCACTAGAGAGTGAAACACGGGGCGCGGAGAAACGGCAAGGAGGTTTCGAACCGCATAACTACTCCGCAAACATCAATTGGCGGTGGTGCAATGA
>JBEKXC010000220.1:0-7172 GCA_049512435.1 Terriglobales bacterium
TCCTTGTTGCCGCCCGTTGCGCCGTCGGGGAGTGGCTCAGCCTGGTAGAGCACCTGGTTCGGGACCAGGGGGTCGGAGGTTCAAATCCTCTCTCCCCGACCAATCTTTCTCTCGCTCTTTCAATTGTTTACGCTGCTACTGCAACTCCAGCATTTTCGGTACATTTCGGGACATTCGGTACAACTGAGGGCAACTCGAAGCCGAAACCACACCGTTCTGCCCACATCTTGCGGAACTGAATGTCCTCTTTGATCTTGTCGTAGAGGTCATCCATGGAATTCCCTTTGTGTCCCATCCAGTAGTTCCGAAGCCCTTCTGGGCACAGGCTCTTGTTCCGCAGGTACGTGTTCCTGAAGCGACGGAACGCATGGTTTCCCGCTTTGTGCGTTCCCGTAAACGGATTGATGTAGTTCAGTTCCTTGAGAGCCGTATGCAGGTGGCGACGGATGATGTTCGTCGGTGACAGGGGCTTTCCTTTCCGTGTCCAGAATAAAAAGCCCGACTTTCGGTCGCCGACAAACTCTCTGAGAAAGGCAGCAATCGCCGGGTGTAGGTCGACCTGACGCCCGCCGTTCGCTGTCTTGAGCCGTTGTTCGACCCTGCCGTGATGAACTTTCTGCCTGATGGAGATGGTCAAAAAGTCTGGAGAGATGTGCTTGTCAATCTCGATGCCAAGCGTCTCACCGATTCTCAGGCCAGCCGCGCCGCACAGGATGAAAATCATCCGTTCCCGTTTCTTCTTCCACGAGGCCAAGCCCGTCATCACTTCGGAGGAAAATGTCGGCGTGTTTTGCCGTTCCTCCTCGACGACAGGCATGTCAATGAACTCGTGGTTCCATTTTCGCGGGTAGATTTCCTCGCCCTCATCATTGACGGCAGAAGCCACAACCATCTTCACAACTTGCGAATAGGTGTCGATTGACTTGGGTGACAGACCACCGTCTACCATCTTCGCAACAAGTGACTTCAGAACCGCGTTGTTGACTTCGGACAAGGGCACCTCCCCGATATTTGGGTTGATCCAGTTGTTGAGACAACCCTCCCACAATTCCAACGTTGAAAGTGCAACGGGTTTACGCCTCCGACCTTGGACATGGTTGAGCCACCACTTCGCCTGCTCGCGAAAGGTGATACCGCCTCCTTTCTTCTCAACCACCTTCTTGAAATACTCTTCAGTGTCGGCTCCGCTCGTACCGACGATTTCACGGGCGCGACGCTGCCGTTCGGACTTGGACAGGCTACCGGGTCCTGAGAGCGGGCAGATTTTCTCCCGCATGTGCCTTCTCTCTTCGTGCTCCGGCACATCCATCCACCACCGAACAACCCACCATCTACCGCTGCGTTCAATGTGACCTCTCTGACCAGTTCTGCGGGACATGCTCTTTCCTCTCCGCTTCACTGGTGTCGCGGTAAGAACCTTATTATTGCTGGCAGGGAATTGCAATAGGTGGGGCTCAGGTCTACCGACCGAGATCAGAGCGCTTGGCGCGCATGGCTCTCCTTGCACTGCCAAAAAGGGTTTGATAGACAAGACGCGGCCCGAGTCGGGAGTGGGTATCGAGCCGAAAATGTGGATGCCCTGCTGCAAGAAATCTGTCCTTCGGTGGTGCGGTCGCTTTTGAGGTGCCAGTCATGTTCGCTAACTCTTGCAACGTTTCGTTCGAGAAAGCTGAGACAGGAAAGCGTGGGAGGAGGCTGAGCTACACCCCTGCAATGCTAATACCCAAACCCGAGACAACTTTCCTGCTAATCTCAGGTGTTTTTCGAAAGAAATGCGGGTCAGACTGTCGAGGTTGTTCCGTGAGGGAGATGGATGATGGATTGGGGAATAAGATCGATCCGTTCGGCAAGTAAGTCAAACTATCCGCCCCTTGCGGGTGTCGGCGTCCCATAATGGTACTAACTATTAATTGTTACCTAAGTAACATGAGTAACATTCACTCGGAAATTTTCCGACTGCAGCATTTTTATAGCCACACTCTCGACTCCAGTGGTATAATAGTTGCTAGTCGGGAAACCATACGCCGACCCGAGCAGTAAGCCGCACGGGACTTGAACGAATAGCCTGAGACCGACCCCGTAAACTCGGGGGAGCAAGTGGAGTCGAGGACACCCACGGTATCTCAACCGTAGGAGTGTCCAATGCCAGACGACTTAGTCAGTACGTATCCAATCAACGTCATCGTCAAAGAGAAGGACGGGAACTCAATCGAGTTCAGTCCGACCATTGACAGTGACAAGCTCGCTGCCATGAGCGACTCGGAAATTTTCCGAGCGTTTCGCTTCTGCAAGCTGACCACAGAATTCCGCATCATCCTATTCCACGAGTTGGTGCGGCGTGGTCGTGCAGCCAACATCCTGCTCACGAAATACTTCTCCGACAACGGGTTCAAGTACGACACCGAGTACCGTTTCGTGAAACGGGAAGAAGAAGCGAGAGCCGAACTCACCGCCCCGCAGCCCGTGCCTGAACTTGGCATCGGCGAAGCTGGTGATGAAGAGGCGACCACACGGGAGACGGTCGAAGTCGCCGAGTCCACCAACCAACCCGAGACGCCCAAGCCGGAAAAGAAACCCTGCCACATGTGCGGCGTCCGCAAAGAGCGGATTGAGAAACTCGAAAAAGAGATTCTTGATCTTAAGCAGGCGAAGAAAGATTTGAAGGCAGCGAACAAATCGCTGAAAGAGAGTCTGCACGCCCTCCGCAAGGAAAACAAGTCAGAGACGAAAAAGCTGGACGCCGCTGGTGCCAAGCTCGATAAGCCATCGGGCACCAAGCGGGTCGGCGACAAGAGCGAACCGTATGGCGGGTTCTATTGGGAGTTTCGCAAGGCGGCAAAGCCTTACGGCATCTTCGCTACCGATACCGCCACTTACGGCACGGCGGCACTGTGCGAGTGCAACAGCGAGTCCGAGGCACTCACCAAGATCCGTGAGTACGCTAACGACGAGGCGAAGACGGCGACGGCATAACCACTCGGACACTTGTCCGAGTGGTTCATTTATTAGAGGAGGAAGCGAAATGGAAAACTACAAACAGCAACGAATTAAGGAATTGGAAGAGGCATTGTGGAGGCTGGCGACCCGCAACTCACAGGAAATGGTTGACGCTACCCACACCGTTGGCGAGACCATTCGCCACGTCAAGCGGCAGATCAAATCCCTCAAGACCAGACTGCTACGTAAAGCCAGCACCACGGCGGTACAGTAGCTATGGAGAGGTTCAACAACAAGAGTAGCTGGATCGCAATGGGGCGGCACGAGCTTGCGGCTCCCATGTTTGGGTTCGATCCCAACGATCCCGCCGACGCCGACAAGATTGCTCTGGCGAAGCGGCTAAACGAGACCGACCTTTACCAGATCACGTTGGGCGGCAAGGCCCGCACCTGTGTCTTCGAGAAATGGCATGGGTGTCATGCGCTGTTCTACTCGGTGCGGGACGATTGGCGCTTCATCATCTGGATCGACGACCTGCGCTCGTGCGTGAAGCGGGTGAAAGCATGACCACCACCGTCAAGATAATCTGTGCGCCGATGCCCGACCACTCCGTGTGGCTTCGCTGCCGGGATGCGATCACCTATCAGGCGGAATCTTTCGGCGGAACTGTAACAGTAGATGAGGGGCGGGAGATTGTGATCGCAGTTGAGTTCCAAGACCCCCTCAAGGCGGGGGAGTTTGCAAGCTGGTGGAATGAAAAGGTCGGTAGGGAGAATTGAAAAAGCCGGTATTTAGAGTTATCGAGGCAATATGAAAAAACCGTACATTTGCGATTTTCCGTGCGACTGTCCTAACCCTAACGATTGCTGCCATGACGATTCCTGCGGCAGTTGCGACCAACCCGCCGTCATCTGGTTTGACGGGCATTGGCTATGCCAGAAGCACCACGACTACCACCATGCGTGCCTATACCGAGGACCGAGGGATAAGGATCACAAAACCCCGGCTTTTCCCGAAGTGTCGTGCGGTGGTGCGGGCTGCTTGGCTGCCGACTGTGTGGACTGCAACCGCTGCGGAAAATGCGGTAAGTACGGTGCGTGTGACTGTTGGGAAGATCGGCGTAAAAGAGAGTATGAGGCCGAGGCCGACTCCGATGACGACCGCACGTTCTACGTGGACGGCAAGCCAGTTCCAACATCTGGGACGGAGGCTTGATGACCACCACCGTCAAGCTAATCGTCGCGCCAAGTGTAACGGAGGAAAAATGAAAAGCATACGCATTAGCGAGACTCTCGAACTGGCATTTAACGACGCCATGACCGAAGTGAGCATCAACCGTACGGACGACACCTGTTGCTTCATCGACATCGTGGTACAGGATGGCAAGCTCGTGCTTGACTACTGCGATTACGGCCAACGGGATTGCGAAGAATTGAGTATTGAGGAGTAGGGGAAATCAAATGAGCATCGATAGGTTTTACAAATTCGAGGACGGCAAGCGGGTTGATATACCACGCAACGCCAACAGCGTGAACTCCGCAGGTGATTTCCAAGTCGTCATCCATCATGGGGGCGAGATTACCTTTCCAAATTCCACGGACAAAGGCTTCCATACGGTAGACGATTGCTACTGCTTTCCCACCCTCAAAGAGGCACGTGCCTTCTGCGAAGGCGGCTGGAGAGAATATCAATTCAAGGGCGAAGATGCTGACTATATGAGGGCCAGTATTTATGTCAATGACCACTCCAGCAGGTACGGCACCGTGCTTGCTAACTACGAGGACAGCAAACTTATCGCTGGTCTGGAAATGACGGTAGTAGAGTCCGAAATACTTTGATTTCGGCTCTTCGGGGCCGACGCGGATGGGCAGGGCAAGTGTAACGAGGGCGTTCCCCGATCTGGATGCGGATTGCTATGACATCGACCAGCGGGCTGAGATGCACTTGCAGAACACCTGACCCATCCGCTCTAGTTTTCCCAGAAACGCGGTATTAAACATTACTGGCGGGTTGTCTGATCCACAACCTTTTAGACGGCTGGTGAGAGCCTCCAAGCACGCCAGCCGTCAACTCAAAACGCCAGATGAGCCAGTGATGCCAGACAATCCGACCTCCGAAACCCCAGAGTTCAAATACCTCGCCATCAAAAACTGGTCGCGCTATCAATCCACCAGACGCAACGAACCCAAGCCATGGATTCGGGACTACGTAGATCAAGATTTTGATGCCGATCAAGCCGACCTTACAGTGCTCCAAAGATACATGTTAATTTGCTGCCGTAGGCTGCGCGGACGCTTTGCACGCAACCTCAACAACAGCTTCACGCATATTATACGGGCATCGAACGTTCGCTCTATGGAGCGTCCACGGTGTCACGACGCCCTACAGACGCTCGTTGAACGAGGGTTTTTAATCCCAACGAATCAACAAGTTGATTTACCAGTACAGAGCAGTACAGAGCATAAACAGAGCAGTACATTACAGATTACGGGTGACGAAGATGGAGCACCACAAGCCAAGCCCCCTGAGTCTGAGAAACCAGACTCAAAATCCCTGATCGAGTTATGTGTCTCTGTCTCTGAGCTACTGAACAAACCCACCCTCGATGCCGCTACTGCCAAACGCTGGAAGCGTGCTCTGAAGCCCAAGCTTGAAGCCCACTCCGCTGCCTACGTGTTGGGTCTCCTGAAATACGCCCTTGAGGAGAACGAAGTCTGGGCCCGGTGCTTCGCCTCCATGACCAAGCAGGACCCCGTTGAATACTTCGCGCTCAAGTTCGAGACCATTGAGGGTAACCGTGAGGGTGACGAGAAATTCAAGAAAATCAGGGGCAGGAAGTCTGGCAAGGACAAGAACGTTGTCGAGATTGAGGAAAAAAGAAAGCCGATGGAACTATGAGCTATCGATCCGATTACTACAACAGCATCGTGCCTGAGCCCGACCGTGTGAGATTGGCCGACCTAAAGCCGAGCGATAAGTCTTACATGCCGTTGGGGACTCAAGGCAAGCTCATCAAGATCATGCAGGAGGACCCAACTGGCGGCTACGCTTTGTTGGGTCCCAGCGGATGGAGTAAGACCACGTTCCTCTGTGCGCTATTCCGCGAAGCCGTATGCCGTCACGAGGATTGGATGTTTCATGACTCACACACTAGGTATCGCAAACCAGAGTTGGGTTGGGGCGGGTATACGCCCGTCGTCATGATCGACGCCTCCCGTTTGATGGATCAGATCGAGCGGTACAAATACCACGACGGCCCCGTGCCTATCGTTACAGTTGGCAAGATCGAGCGCATGGCTTACGACGGCATTCATTTCACGGTGATACTGGACGAGTTCGAGAAGATCAAGAAGTCTGAGACACGCATGGGCTGGTCCTACGAAATCATCAACGCCTGCAACAAAGCGCGTCACCTGTGCCAATTCATCATGAGCGGCAATCTTAAGAAAGCCGATTTGAAAGACACCAATCAATTCCTTGAGGGCACGTTCCGCCGTGTTGAGGAATTGACCACGACAAAGGAAGGCAAGACCCATTTTTGGGAATTTGGAGACAAACAATGAGCCATCTGAGTGATTTTCAAGACGAATGGATCGAGGAAGTACGCATCATCGACAAGTACATGAACGGACCCGGAAGTTTGACCGCAAACGAATGGGTTCTTTTCCATCGCCTGTTTGACCATGGCGACCAACTACGGGAAATCCTTGCCGAGGTTAAGCGAGACCATCCACAGGAATTCGAGAAGATTCGCAATGGGGCGTAAGAGCACAATTTCGGGAATCGATACGCCGGGGGATTTTCCTACGCAAGGACGGCGACGTGATTGACGGAAGTCGTAATCCCCATCCCGCCGACTGTCCGTGCTATTCGTGCACTGTGCCTGACTACTGTCCGCACGGTATGCCGTACCAGATAATCGGAGGTGTAAACCTCGGATTGAAACAACCGTGCAAGAAGTGCGAGGCCGTATGACATCAAAGATCAAGCGCCAAGCCAAGCGCAACATCCGGGCTGCGGGCAAGGCCGCGATAGCTTTGCTGCCGAAGGATGCGGAGCCACACTACATCATTGCCTGCGAATGCCCCTAACTCTGGGTGACATCAACCCTCCTTTTTGGCTTTTTGTTGGAAGATTCGATACCTCTCACGAACGCTCGCGAATTTTCTCGACTTCGGAACTGCATCTACAGAGGGCTGCGAAACACGCCCAAACAAGCCGAAAGTGGAGGAAAC
>JBEKXC010000221.1:0-7147 GCA_049512435.1 Terriglobales bacterium
GATCTTCGCCCGGTTCGCGTCCATGAAATCCTGAAGCTTCCAGCCTTGCTTTTCGATAAGTTACCCCGAACGTGATGACATCGTCCGCGACATGGGTTGAGTCTTGCAGGTGATGACCGACTGGGGCAATGGGGTCCTCTGCGGCAGACGCTCGGTGTGGATACGCGGATGGTCCCAATGCGGGGTCGCCCACCGGTGCAGCGTAAAGCGAAAGCAAAGTTTGTTCCCCGATCTTGCAGTCGTACATCGCCGCCAGCTCCATAAAGAAGTTATGGGGATGCTGACCATCCACGATGGGAAGTCCGAACGCAGTTTCGCCCTGCTGGAACAGCTCGGGGTAGCGTCTTTGGGAGATTGTTGCAGGTTCGAAGCTCAACATCGCTCGTATGGTAAAGGTCCCATTCCCGAGCTTCCGTTGAGCCATCGGCATGAGCCAATTTGTAGAGAACAGTTTGTCCCCGCCACGCGGGCCGGATTGCTGAATGTCGTTGAGAAATGCTGCGCCGTGGAACATGAACGTCCAGCTACCCTTCGTCGTCATGAGCATCTCGAAGGGCGTTGAGTTTGGCTCCGCATCTGTGCCAGAGGTTGCGTGCTCTTGCAGAAGTCCGATGAGAGAATGAGTCTCCATGCTCATCGTCTGGTCTCTGCTCCCGCTCATGTTCGGCATATTCTGTGCCGGTTGATTCGACTGGTCTTGTGCTGGCATGTCCATGCCCTGATGAGCATCCTGGCCGGCCGCCGGCCCGACATAAACCCCGACATGAACGAGGAAAATCAACAAAATATTTCGTACGGTTCGCATCCGTCACCCTAAGCGTGATTGAAAACGGAAAATGAGACGGTCCCTCAGCATGCAAGATTTCCCATGAAATGCTGAGACAGGATTGCTTGTGTCTTCTCGGTTCTAGATGCGCAGCGGAGAGGTATTTGGCGGAGAGCCTGAACAAAGCCGTGGATCGTGCAACCGTTCCTGCGAGCGACTGCCTTCATTAGGTTCAGTCACAGCATACGATGAGAAGTCGTGCAAGTTCTGCGCGGGTGTGTACGCTTCTACAATCGAAGAACTGTGACCCACTGCGCAGCACTGATGACTTGCCGGCGCACGGGCTGGTTGACCATGATTGTGGCACGGGGCTGGAATCGCTGATGCCGCAGCAGCCGATGGCAAAAGCATTTGGCTGCCTAACAGCACTGCCGAGCACAGCAGAAAGATTGAGACGCGAGTCACTGTGTTTATATGATGCAGAAAACAATTGCGAGTTGCAATCGCTGCATGAAAATTACTGGCTGCCGGGCGAGGCTTCAGCTACGCCCAATGAGCGCTATCGGGATGTTACGCCAACAAACGCGGAACCTAGGCGAAAGCCCGTCAAGATCTGTGCTCCATCCCACGACCCGGACGGGTGGCGATTGACGGCGCTAGAGGGGCAGAGTATCTTTTGGGAATCGTTGACTTAAAAGAAAGGAGTGGATCATGGCCCTCGACACATTTGTAGTGCTCGCTAATCAGTACGACGCTGAAGCCGACGCTCTCGCCGACTATGACGCCGTTCGAAAACTCTATACCGACCTTGGGATCATCGAAACCTATGATGCTGCAGTACTCACTCGCACGCCCGATGGTAAAGTCAAAATCGTCAAGCGAGTGGAGGAACCGACCCGTCAAGGTGGGGCAATAGGATTAATCGCCGGTCTAGCTATCGGGCTGGCGGTTGCGCTATTTCCGGCAATCAGTTTGGGCGCCGGTCTGCTTGGAGGCGGTGCTATCGGAGCCGGTATCGGCGCCCTCGCCGGCCACGTGGCCGGAGGCATGAAACGGTCCGATCTAAAGGATCTGGGTGAATTGCTAGACAACGGCAAGAGCGGCCTACTGGTGGTGGCGGCTACGGACGTCGAGGCGAAGGTAGATGCAGCCATCACCCGAGCGAAGAAACGGGCCAAGGCCCGGCTGCAGGCCGACACTGACGCACTGAAGAAGGAGATCGATCACGCGGCGTAGCGCCGGTCACTGACAGGATACGCTTTTAGGTATCCAATTATTTTGTCCTCGCCTCTCCGAAGAGCGGCCCCCGCTCGTTGAGACGCAGCACCCCCTGAGGCGAGATTTTTGAACGTCGGTTGCATAAAGCTCGACAAAAAGGAGAACTCTCATGGAAAGAATGCTGGTTGTAGTGTTTAACGACGAATCGAAAGCGTATGAAGGATCGCGTGCCCTCAGCCAACTTGATCGGGAAGGAAGCATTACGATTCATGCTGAGTCGGTGATCCAGAAGAATGTCGATGGAACCGTGACGGTAAAGCGGGCGGAAGGCGATTTCCCAATCCGCACCATCGGAGGGACGGCAATCGGCAGCCTCATCGGACTGCTCGGGGGACCCGTCGGCTTATTTGTCGGTGCCACAATTGGAGCGACGGCCGGCTTCATCGACGACCTGTATGTGGCTGGCGTCAACGCGGATTTTCTCGATGATGTTTCAAAGACCCTTACACCCGGCAAGTTCGCGGTGCTTGCCGACGTCAGCGAGGAGTGGGTGACGCCCCTTGACACCAGAATGGAAGCAGTAGGTGGCGTCGTGCTTCGCACAGCGAAGGAGCACTTCGAAGAGGAGCAACGGGCCGAAGAGGTGGCGGCACTCAGATCAGAGATTGACCAATTAAAGGCCGAGCAGGCTCAGGCAAGGGCCGAACGCAAGGCTAAGATCCAAGCCAAGATCGACGAACTCAATAAGAAGCTGCAAGACAAGATGGAACAGGCGAAACAGAGGTCAGAACAACTCAAAAGCGAGGCCGATGCCAAGGTGAAGGCCCTGCAAGAGAAAGCTGCCAAAGCTGGTCATGATACCAAGGCAACCATAGACGCACGAATCACCGATATACGAGAACACTACAAAGAATCGGAGGCAAAGCTGAGGACCATGACCGCCGAAAAATTGAGGAAAGCGGCTGACAGATTAGAGAAAGCGGGATAGATCGCGGGCGGCGGTAAGGGAGCAGCAATAGGGCGGGCGTCGGCAGGGGTCAAGACTGGAAACATTGCAGTCACGACGCCGGGAGGAAGCGCTAGCAAGGGAACATTCACGGTGTCCTAAGCACTCAATCACGCGAGTTCGCCCAAGCCGCCCGATGTCTGGGCGGCTTCTCTTTGCATCACGCGGAAGGTGGGAGCGCGATGACTGCTGTTAACCGGCGTAAGCGCTCAGAACCCCGCAGCCAAGCCAGGTCCGCTTTCGCTTCTTCACCGGCACATAATCGAGTGAGCCGGCTGCCCCATTCATCGCGAACGTTGCGATGAGTGGGATTTCAGCGGACGGCGGGACTCCCGACCTTTTTCCTCACAATCAGCCAGTGAGCGCCATCACATACGCATAACCCACCCAGTGCAACAATAGCCCTCTGAATGGGGCAGTCCAGAGGGTGCGCCCGTCAGCCAAGGCCGCCCCCCGCAGCTGCCCCAAAACCATTTTCAGAGTATTCTGGCAGCTAAGTCCTTATTTCTGAATACTTTGACTGTAAGTCATTTAGATGCAATGACATAACATGAAAATGGTAGGGGGGGGAGGGGCTCAAAGAACCCAGTCTTAGGACAACATCTCCTGCGCCACTAAATACTTACAGGCAAAACAAAGTTAGCAAAAAAGCGCCCCTGCGCAAGTTTCCAATTTCACCACGGAGTCACAGAGTCGCGGATAAAACCTTGAACCTGTAAAAATCGGAAGGCAACGGTTTTCCTAAGCGATTGGTCTTCTCTGTGTCTCCGTGACTCCGTGGTGGAAGCTGAATCCAGGACACTTTCCGGAACCCGTAAACTGCGTTCACCCGGTGTAAAATCAAGGGTCGCGATCATCCGCGCTAACATCCAATATTCGTCCTGGAAAGGATCTCCTATGGCAACCATGGAAGCCCCACCGCATCTCCAAGTCCGCCTGCATCAAGGCGCGTTCAAGAATGAAGCCTTCGTCGATTTCACCAAAGAAGAAAACGTGCGCAAGATGCGCGCTGCTATTGATAAAGTGCGTAGCCAACTCGGCCACGAGTACGACCTGATTATCGGCGGCAAGCGCATCAAAACCTCCGACAAGATCCGTTCCATCAATCCCGCCAAGCCCTCGCAGGTGGTGGGCATTCACCAGAAAGCTGGCAAGGAGCAAGTCGAGCCCGCCGTACAGGCCGCCTCCAAAGCCTTTGGTCACTGGAGCCATACCTCGGTCGAGGAGCGCGCGTCGCTCTTGTTTCACGTGGCCGACGTGATGCGCGAACGCAAGCTGGAATACATGGCTTGGCTGGTGTTCGAGGTTTCGAAAAACTGGTTCGAGGCCGATGCCGACATTTCCGAGACCATCGACTTCTGTGAGTACTACGCGCGCGAGGCGTTGCGCTTTGCGAAGGCCGAGCCGTCCGTGCAACTGCCAGGCGAGCGCGACACCCTGACCTACATTCCCCTCGGCGTCGGTGCCGTGATTCCGCCGTGGAACTTTGCCTGCGCCATCATGGCCGGCATGACCGTCGCTTCGATCGTCAGCGGCAACACCGTCGTGCTGAAGCCGTCGAGCGATTCGCCGACGATTGCCGCAAAGTTCGTCGAGTTGCTTGAAGAATGCGGAATGCCCGATGGCGTCGTGAACTTCTGCCCTGGCGGAGGCGCAACTTTCGGCGACGCGCTGGTGTCGCATCCCAAGGTTCGCTACATCGCTTTCACCGGCTCGCGCGAAGTGGGGTTGCACGTCAACCGGAGCGCCGCCGAGCAGCAACCGGGCCAGATGTGGATCAAGCGCACGGTGCTCGAAATGGGCGGCAAAGACGCCATCATCGTCGATGCCGACGCCGATATCGACTCCGCCGTCGAAGGCGTAGCTACCGCCGCTTTCGGCTTCCAGGGCCAGAAGTGTTCGGCGTGTTCGCGCGCTATCGTCGATGAGCGCGTCTACGACAAGTTCCTCGAGCAACTGAAATCCCGCGTCGAACGCATCACCGTCGGCGATCCCACAGCCAACCCGAACATGGCTGCCGTCATCAATGAAGGTTCGATGAACGACATCCTCCGCTATATCGAAATCGGCAAGAAAGATGGACGCCTGATCACCGGCGGCGCGCGCGACACCCAGGCCGGTAATAGTGAAGGTTACTTCATTCAGCCGACCGTGATTGCCGACATCCCCGCGAAGTCCACGCTCGAGCAGGAAGAGATTTTTGGCCCGGTGCTGGTCGTGATCAAGTCGCGAAACTTCGACCATGCTCTGGAAATCGCCAACGACACTGAGTTTGGCCTGACCGGTTCTGTCTACTCCAGTTCGCGAGAGAAACTCGATCGCGCCGTGCGCGAGTTCCACGTGGGCAATCTCTACCTCAACCGCAAGTGCACGGGAGCGATGGTGGGAGCGCATCCCTTCGGCGGCTTCAATATGTCAGGCACAGATTCGAAATCGGGCGGTCCGGATTATCTCTACCTGTTCACGCAAGCAAAAAGCGTAGGCGAAAAAATCGTGTGATTCGGTTTGGACGGGCGACGACGCCCGTCGCTCCACTAAAGCAAAAAGGCCGCCCGTAGGCGGCCTTCGAACATTCCAGCGAAACGTTAATTACTGATTCCCGCGCTCTGCGGCGCTTGCGGAATGGCCGCCGCTGCCGTAGCCGCCGCGGCTTCATTGAGGATGCGGTGGTGAATGGTAAAGAGCGCCAGTTCCAGTCGGTCCGACACCCCGATTTTGTCGTAGACGTTGCGCAGATAATTCTTGATCACCTGCTCCGTCGTCCCCAACTGGGTGGCGATTTCCTTGTTCTTGTATCCCTGCACGATCAGCGCCACGATGCGCAGTTCCTTGGCCGTCAAGCGGTCACGGACGCGCAGCCCGACCATATCGTTTTCGGTCAGCTCGCTCGGCACCGCCATGTCCTGCACCCAGCTTTCGCCGCGCGCGACCTTGCGCACACAGTCCACCAGCGCGGGGCTGGTGACGTTGCGATAGACCACGCCGTGGGCGCCCGCCGCCATATAACGTTGCGCGCTCTCGCCGGTGTCGGCGAGCACCACCACGCGCGTCTTGTTCTTGTTGGCAGCCGTGAGGACGGAGGTGAAGTCGGAGTGGAAGCCTCCGGCAATAATCAGCACCGCGGCGCGAAACTTGTCGAGCGCCATGAACATCTGCTCGGCAGTTTGCGCCTGGGCCACAATGCGCATTTCGTCTTCTACGGCCAGAACCTTGGCGATGCCCGCTCGAAAAATCGCTTGATTGTCGGCCAGAATAAGTTTCAGCATGGATCGCTCCCAGTTAGATCGCTCCCGGTTAACCGTTGCGAACGAATTCGTAAGAATCGATTACGCAAGCGACGCCCCGGCTGTCCCCGGACTCGGCGCTGCCATTGGGCTCGTCGGTCCGCACCACGCGGCCGCGGCACTGAATCGTAACATTTTCCTTGCCGCCCGTGACCTCCGGCGGCAGGGTGATCTCAAACTCTACAGGTGAGCCGACCTCGAGCGAAGCGTCGGCGCGGATGTAGACGCCGGCGGCGCTCAGATCGCCGGTCATGCCACTGTGGCTGTCACCCGCGGTATCTTCCCTGTGAATCTTGATCGGCAAATGCAGCGGAAACCTTTTTCCGGTACGCGCTTCGGTCACGACTCCTCCTCTGCTGTCGCTCTGCGCTTCAATCGAAAGGCAGAAACCAAGCCAGAAAACCACGAGCATTTCCAGCCCAAAGCCTGACGAGCAGCTATCGGCGTTATATCACGGAAAATAGCGCAAAAGAAGCCCAGATTACCTTCGTAATCTCAGTAGGAACTAGGTACCTCTCCTACGTCCGGGGCGAACGCATGCGTCAGCACGGCTCCAGGACGAAGTGAATTGGCATATTTACAGGGCCGGAAGCAGGCGAAGTGACGGTTTTGTACCAACTAATAGCCGGTGAGGCCGCTAGCGGCGTGGGCGGGCTCCAATCCCGTCCATTGCAAAAATCGCACTGAGGGGATCACCCAACTGAAAATCTTCCCGGCGCAAAAAAAGGGGCGGGACCGAAGTCCCGCCCGTTGGTTCAGTTGACTGGTTAGTCTTTGCCGGTTCCGGTCAGCGGTACCTGTTGCGGACTGCCCGAAGCGTTGTCGGTAAACGTTACGTCCCCGCTTAGCGCTCCAGTTTCGAGCGGAGTGAAC
>JBEKXC010000222.1:0-7138 GCA_049512435.1 Terriglobales bacterium
TTACGGTGACTTTTTCTCCGCAGGAAAGCTGCTCTTGGCTGCCGTTTCCTGCATCCGGAAGTCCGCAATCTATTGCCGGGGCTGCGCCGGAATACTGTCCGTTTCCCCAGGGCGCCACGGTGGCCGTGAACAGCCCCGCGAGCGCGGACCAAGAGACGTCTTTTGTCGTGCCCGTCACGGGCATCGGGCTCAGCGCGGTCCAACCCTCAACTCCCGAACTCGATTTTGGTGCGGAGAACCAGCTTAATCCACCGGAAGCGAGCCTTCCTCAAACGCTGTCGCTCACCAACTATAGCGCGAATCCCGTACAGATCCTGGGTAGCGCGCCTTGCATGAACCCAGCGAAGGCCCCGCTCAAGCTTCCGCGCCCCTTGACGTATAGCAGCGAAGTCGCCGGCCTGCTAGTTGTGGGCTCCCCGCCGGGCGTTAACAATCCCATTACTCCCGACCTCGGCACAAACCCCGTCACCATCACCTACAACTGCGACAGCGATCCCGGCACTTTGCAGCCGAACTTCCCGATCTCCATCGCCTCCGACACCTGCACGGGAACTTTGCTTGCTCCGCAGGCAAGTTGCAGCCTGCAGGTGGCTTATGTGCCGCAGCCGAACACCGACGTAAACAGTGGAATGAATTATTTTCTGGAGTTGAACACGGTGCAGTGCACGAATGCTCCTAACGAACCTCTATCTCCACCCGGCTGCGAAATCGATAGCGGACGTTTTCCGGTCGAGTTAAGAGCCAATACACCAAGCCCGCTGCGGATGTCTCCGAGCGCAGGCTTGGATTTTGGGTATCTGAAGAAGGGCTCGACGAGCGCCCCGCTGACGATTACGCTTCTTAACGATCCCAACCTGACGTACCCGCAATGTACGGCGCAAAATTGTGCGCCGGTGACCTTCGCCGGCAAGATCCTGTCGAGCAATGCCAACTACTCTGAGAGTGACGATTGCCCCGCTACCCTGGCTCAGGGCAGCAGTTGCACTCTCATCGTAACCTTCACACCCAGCAGCACGGGATTTACTGCTGGCAATCTCACCATCAATTACACGCAGATATCAAACTCAGGAACGGTAACCACCGGCAATCCCCAATTTGTCTATCTGCGGGGCACGGGGCAATGATCAATGATCTCTTCGCATGATCTCCTCCACGGTGGGGCATCGGGTTTGTGGGGAGCTGGCAGTGAGGTTTCGGGACGTGTGATGACGAGGAAGATGACGCAACTTAATTCCAGGAGGCCGGCAGTGGCAACCAAACGATGGGTTCTCTTTCTTTTAGCGGCGGCGATGATTTCATTACTTGCCGGATGCGGAGGAAGCACCGCGAATGTGCAGAATCCTCCACCGCCACCGCAGTCCCAGGCCAACATCGCCTTTCAGCCCGAGCCCGGGTCATCGCTCGCCGTTAGCTTCTCAGAGAATGTCACAGCTGCGGTTACCAACGATCCCACCAATGCCGGAGTTACCTGGAATTTGGTCTGCCCGCCCGGCGCCAGCCCATGCGGCACGCTCAGTGCTGCTCACACTGCCAGCGGCGCGCCCACCACCTTCACGGCTCCATCAACCATTTCTACAAACACGCTGACCGTCGAAATTGTGGCCTACGCAACCGCAAATCAGTCCGCGAACGTGGTCGCCCCGGTCACGATCACGACTTTTAACAGCAGCCTCCAAGCGGGCACCTATGTTCTCCAAGCCCAGGGAGTTGACATTAACCTTAACCCCTACCAGTTTGCGGCCGCGATTGTGCTCGATGGCCAGGGCGACATCACGAACGGCGAGCAAACGGCCAATTACGCATCGACGGGGTCCCTGTCGGATTCCAATCTTACCGGCAGCTATTTCCTCGGCAGCGATGGACGGGGAATGATAACCATCAACACGAACGACGACAAGATCGGCCAGAACGGAGTGGAAACTTTCTCCTTCGTCTACCTCTCAGGCTCCCAGGCGCTGATTTCCCAAATGGATTTAGGCATCGCCGCCACCGGAGCATCCGCCCAGGGAACTCTGGATCTGCAGACCAGCGCCGCGGCACCCACCGGCGGTTATGCTTTCGTGGTGAACGGTACGGACATGGTCGCGCCCGCGCCGGTAGCTTTCGGTGGTGTCTTTAACATTGATTCGCCCAACACAATTTCAGGAAATGGCAGCGTGGCCGATGAGATCCTCGCGAAGAAAGTGAATGCAACCGCTGCCACACTTTCGGGAACACTCACGACTCCGGATCAATTCGGCGGGTTCACATTGAATCTGATCGCCCCCTTCGGCAAAGGAAAGAAGAATATCCCGTTGCAGTTCATGGGCTATATCGTTGACGCCACCAACATACAACTCATCGAGACTGATACCGCTGCCGGCAACGCTTCCCCCTTTGCTTTAACCTCCGGACCTGCCATCGGCCAGGGGGCTGCGACCGGCACGTTTACCGGCAACACGTCGTTCTCCGGCACGTTCGTGTTCGGGATCACGGGTGTGGACCTCAGCAATAGCAATATCGTGTCCGCCACCCTAACTTCGGTCAGCTTGTTAACGGCCGACGGCAGCGGCAACCTGAGCAATGGATTCACGGACACTTTTCTGGATTTAAATACCAGCCAGGGAACCGTTAGCAATCCACAAACGGGCTCCCAGATCAGCGCGGCCTTCAATGGAACGTATTCCGTCGACTCCAGCGGAACCGGTCGCGCCAGCTTGACCCTCAGCAACTTCAACCCCGACCCAAAGCACGGTTATCAACCCGTCTTGTTTTCTTACCTCACCGGCACCGGCAACGAAAACACGCCGCTGGTTCTCGAGGGCGGGGACACCCCCTATCCATCGCTTGGAGCGGGAATCGCTTATCCGCAATCGACGGAGACTGCTGCATTCAACGGCGACTACGGGTTTAGCTTTACACAGGAGCTGTCGGGCAGCAGCGAAAACGACGGCACCGCTCAGCTGAATGCGAACTCGACAACCGTGCCGCCTTCTTTGTCCGGCCTTGCGGACATCAATGTTAGTGCCAGTGCCAACCAGGACCAACCGTTCACCGGCACTTTCTCTGCGCCGACGGCCACCGGTCCATTCGCGGGCATTCTCATTGGGACGAACAACAATGTTGTGAGCAGCGTCGCGTTCACTCCCCAAATCGCGGTGGATTATTACTTCATTGACCCAAGTCACGGCTTTTTCGTTGAAACGGATTTGGTGACCGAGGGCGCACAGCAGAACGGACAAGTCTCCATCGGATACTACGCCGCAAGAACCCCGGTGTGCACCGGCTGTCCGTAGTGAAAAATGTCCCGGTGTGGCTCACTTTGGTTGTCATCATTTTGGTTGTCATCCTGAGCGCAGCGCGTTCTTCACGAAGTGAAGAACGTGCGGAGTCGAAGGACCCCTACACCCTCCTTCACTCCGCACTCGGCCACTTTCTTTCCAATTTGAGCCACTACCAAGCGCCCGAGCTCTTTGCTCTGATCTCGGCTCACGCGTTACACTGCGAAATATGAATACAGCGAACCAACCGAATGTAAAGTTTGTGCAAACCTCCGATTACCGCGAGGCCTACGCCAACAGCGTGCAGATTCGGGTGAACGTATGGGATTTCTTCCTCGTTTTCGGGACCATGCAGCAAAGCTCGGAGACGCATGTGGAATTACGAAACTTTCAGGGAATTTACCTCAGCCCGCAACAGGCCAAGGCACTCATGGCCCTCTTGCAGCAGAATGTAACCAACTACGAGGCCGCGTTCGGAGAGATCAAACTTGATCCGCGCGCCCCGGTGGGACCCGTTCACTGATGCACCATTTAACGACGCGCCGTTCAACGACGACGGCGCCGGCGGCGGTACAGTCCGATCTGACAACAAAATCTCCACCGGTATCTTCTGCACGACTGCCGCACGCATGGGCGCAGCAGTTTCTTCTGTTCGCGCTCTTCTTTGCGGGCTTGATGCTTCTGCATGCGCCACTTCTCCGCCTTCCATATTTTTGGGATGAAGCTGGCTATTACGTGCCGGCCGCGCGCGATTTGTTTCTGACCGGAACGCTGATTCCGCACTCGACGCAATTGAATGCGCATCCTCCGCTGGTAATGGCATGGCTGGCGCTGGCCTGGCGCGTCGCTGGATACTCCACGTTAGTCACGCGCACAGCCATGCTGGCACTGAGCGCATTCTCGCTCTTGGGACTGTTTCGACTCTCGCGGCTAGCCGCCAATTTACCCGTGGCGTTGGCGACCACCGCGCTGGTGGCGCTCTATCCTGTGTACTTCACGCAAAGCTCCATGGCGCTGGTAGATTTGCCGGCCGCCGGACTTACCTTCTGGGCTCTAGCCGCCTATATAGAGGACCGCCCATGGAAGCAGGTCGTCTGGTTCTCGCTGGCGGCTTTGGCGAAAGAGACCGCGATCCTGGCTCCGCTGGCGCTCTTTGGCTGGCAACTGGTTGGATCCTTGATTCGCAGGAGTTGGAAAAAGAGTCCGAAAAAGAGTCCGAAAAGGAATTGGACGAAAATTTGTTGCGAGGAAATTCTTCCGCCCGCCGGCCGGCGCTCGCGCTTGCTATATCTCTTGCTCCCAGTTTTGCCGCTGATGGGTTGGTTTGCTTACCTTCGCTCACAAACCGGCTTTCTGTTCGGCAGCCGCGAATTTTTTCGCTATAACGTCGCCGCCACCGTTGATCCTCTGCGCATCCCGCTGGCTCTCGCAATGAGACTCTGGCAGCTCTTCGGATATTTTGGTCTCTATCTGCTCACCCTGGCGGGATTGCTGGCTATGCTTAAACCGCCGCAAAAGCAGAACCAGGCAACTCGTCCGCGAATTCCATTCTGGATGCAGGCAGCCTTTCTTTCCGTCGTGCTCGCTTACCTGGCCTTCATGTCGGCAGTGGGCGGCGCGGTGCTGGCGCGCTACATGTTACCGGCGCTCCCGCTCGTGATTCTGGCGCTCGTCTCAACTCTCTGGCGGCGCGTGAAGTATTGGAAACTGATCGTGGGAGCAGTCGCCATTGCCTTTGTCGCGGGCCTCTTCAGCAATCCGCCATATGGATTCTCTCTCGAAGACAATCTGGCCTATCGCGACTTTATTGTGATGCATGCGGAAGCTGCTCGTTTCCTGTCGATGCGGTATCCCGGCGAGCGCATTCTCACCGTCTGGCCCGCGTCCGACGAACTCACCCGGCCCTGGCTTGGCTATGTCAATGCCAATGCCAGTGCCGATCAGCCTTTTCGCGTGCTGCGCATCGAAGATTTCTCCGCCTCCCAGATCGACCTGGCTGCCGGAGCTCGCGACCGGTTTGACGTGGCTCTGGCCTTCTCCACGAAGTACCAGCCGCAGCGTGAGCTGCTTGAGAATTGGGGCGCATGGCAGAGTACCAAAGAAAAATTCTTCGGCTACCATCGCGACTTGCTGCCCGAAGATATTGCCCAGCGTCTTGGCGGAACGATTACCTATCACAAGGAAATGAATGGGCAGTGGATCGCGGTGATCGCAGCGGAGCGGTAAGAATCGAAGCATTCACATCCCCATCAAGTGGCAGGAATGCGTTTTGGCCACGACCCAGACGGCTTTGCCGGGGCGCAGTTGCAGAGCGTCGCGCGCCGCCAGCGTCAAGTGCACTTCGAACTCCGTGCCGCCGCAATCCACTATTGCTGAGATGATCACGTCCCGCCGTACCAGCCGCAGAATCGTTCCGGGCAAAATATTGCGAGCGCTCAGCCCGTGCGGACTTTCCGTTGCCAGCAGCAGATCGCCGGCGCGAACGCCCACGCGCAAGCGTGAGCCCACCTCTGCCCGAACCAGCGGTGTTTCCAATTCCACCCCACTGCTTCCCAGGCGGCAAGTCATCGTCCCGCGCGCTTCGCTAAGTGCCAGTACCGTGGCGTCGAAGATGTTCTCGAATCCTGACAGGTGGGCGACCGTCTCGAGCCGCGGAGCACGCATCACTTCATGCGGCCGTCCTTGCGCCACGATTTTTCCCGCATCCAGCACAATCACCTCGTCACCGAGGGCAAACACTTCCTCGCCGTTGTGAGTAACGAAAAGAATAGGGACGCGGTGGTGCTGATTCCACTGGCGCAGATCGCCGACCAGCAGCGACTTCGTAGGACGATCCAGCGCTGCCAGAGGTTCATCGAGCAGCAAGGCGCGCGGTTCGGTCACCAGAGCGCGCGCCAGGGCGACGCGTTGGCGCTCACCTCCAGAAATCTGCGCCGGCTTCCGATCGCGCAAGTGATCGATGCGGAACGCATCAAGCATCTTGCGGCTGCGCGTCCGCCTCTCGGCCGCGCTCAGCGTGCGCAGCCCGTAGGCGACGTTTTCTTCGGCGGTCAGGTGTGGGAACAGCGCCAGATCCTGATGTACGTACCCCATGCGCCGTTTCCAGGCGGCGACATTGCGCTTCTTCTCCGAGTCGTAAAGGTCTTCACCGCCCGCGGCAATGCGGCCTTCATCCGGATCGATCAACCCCGCAATGCAATCGAGCACGGTGGTTTTTCCCGCGCCCGATGCACCGAAAAGAATTGTGAAGCCGGCCAGTGCGCGGAAATGCACATTCAGGTTGAAGGTGCCCTCGGGATTCGGAAACCGCTTGCGGATGCGGACTTCGAGATCGGAGGAGATTGGCGGCATCGACGAGGGTTGTGAAATTTGTGTTGCCGGCGCTATTTTCACCGCCATGGACCCACCGCCCAGGCACGCCGGTTTGCGCCATACACGGCCGAAAGCACCACGAAAGAGATGATCAACAGCAACAGTGCTGTCTGGTTCGCGCTGGAATAATTCGCCGCCTGCACCTGATCGTAAATATCAATCGAGATGGTGCGCGTCACGCCGGGAATGTTTCCTCCCACCATGAGCACCACTCCAAACTCGCCCAGCGTGTGCGCGAAGCTGAGCGCAAATCCGGTGACCAGTCCGGCTTTCGAGAGAGGCAACACGACCCGGCGAAAAGTTTGTATCGGCGAATGTCCGAGGGATGCCGAAGCGTGAAGCAGCGAGCGATCGACCGCGCCGAAGGACGCGGCGAACGGCTGCACAGCGAAGGGCAAACTGTATAACAGAGACCCAATCACCAGCCCTTCGAAAGTGAATGCCAGCGTGTGGCCGGTGAGCGATTCCCACCAGCGGCCAAGCGGACTCCGCGAACCAAGCGCCAC
>JBEKXC010000223.1:0-7109 GCA_049512435.1 Terriglobales bacterium
CTCAGTACCAAGTCAGTCACAGATCAGTAACTCTACGACGTTAGTAACTTGCCGAGATGCGGCGAGCTGGGTTCTATAGGTGGTGGAGAGATAACCATGCGACTCAAGACCCGGCTGGCGGCGATGGCGATGGTGGGAATCATGCTCTGTTGGTCGACATACGGCCAGACACCAGTAACCCGCGCGGAGCGGGAATTGTTTGCTTCGGTCAACCAGGCGCGGCGGTCGCAGGGACTCGCTCCCTTGCGATGGGATGAATCCCTGGCGGCAGCGGCGCGGCGTCACGCCGAGGTGATGGCGGAACGCGGATCCGCGCAGCATGGGTTTGAGGGCGAGCCGAGCCTGTCCGCGCGAGTCAAGCAGGCCGGCGTGCATTTCAGTTGGCTCTCGGAAAACGTAATTCAGGGTCCGTCGCCGGAATTCATCCACGTGCAGTTCATGAAGTCGCCTCCACATCGCGCAAACATTCTGGACCGGGATATGGATTCGGTTGGAGTCGGCGTCGTGGAACAAGGCGGGCAGTTGTACGCGGTAGAAGATTTTTCGCAGGCGCGGTGAGCCGCCTGGCAACAAGATCCAGATTAGCTGGTGGAGAGCCGGGCGCCCCCGCCCGGCGAAACGAGGCAAAGCCCCCTCCCCACACAGGGCTCTACTCTTCGTGGCGGGGCGTGGCGTAGTAGCCGCTGCGAGCCTGGATCTTGTAATCCCCCTGCTTGGGCTTGATCTCAACCTTACGGAAGGAACCGTCGCGGGCAGTATTGGTGGGCGTGTAACCGATATTGTATTGGCTGCGGAGTTCCTGGGAAATCTGGTCGAAGGCCTGGCGCAGTTTTTCGATCTTGTTGCCGACTTCGATCACGCGACCGCCGGTTTCCTGAGTGAGCTTTTTCATCTCTATGTCGCCGGAATAGCCGCCGAAGCCATAGAAACCGCGGTCGGCGATGAGCAGCACATAGCAGATGGCATCCGCTTTCTGGGCGGCTTCAATCGCGTCTTTGATCTTGAGGCGGCTGCCTTCGTCTTCTCCATCGGTGAGCAGGACCATCGCCTTCCGGCCGACTTCGTGGCTGAGTTCGTCGTGCGAAGCCAGATAAACGGCGTCATAGAGCGCGGTGCCGCGTTGGCCGGTTGAGGAGCATGGAATCGGGCCTTGCGGGCCAATCGGGCCGCCGGAACAACCGACTCCGCCGGTGTTGATCTTGGCTTGGTTGAGCGCATGTCGGAGTCGGCTCACGGAGTTGGTAAAATCCTGCAAGAGGGTAATATCGACGTCGAAGCTGATGACGAACGCCTCGTCCTTGGCGCGCAGTGTGCTCTCGAGGAAGGAACCACCGACTTCTTTTTCCATATCGAGCACGCGCATCTGGCTGCCGCTGGAATCGATGAGGATGCCGAGGGTCAAAGGAAGATCGGTTTCGGCCTTGAAATACTTGATGGTCTGGGGCTGGCCATCCTCGAAAATGCTGAAGTCGCTCTGGTTAAGGTGGGGGATCAGCGCACCATGCTTGTCTTTAACGTTGAAGAACAGCTGGACGATTTCGACGTTGACCTTGAGGGTCTCGACGGATTGGTCCTGAGATTGGGCGTTAGAACTGGGACTGGGAGCGGAATTAGTATTGTACGTAGGCCCGGTCGAGGAGGTGGCCGGGGGTGCCGGAGGTGGAGGCAAGGGCGCACTCTGCGCGGCTGCTCGGAGCGACAAGGTCGTCGTGAGAGCGAATATGGCCAAGGCGAGGACACCCGCCGCCGGGCACGATTTGCAGTGTACTTTAGGCATCAGAGTTTTTATCCCAAGACTTTGCTAGTCTATCCTGTAATCACTTGTCACGGTTAGATGCACCAAACCAGTTCGTTTGGGCATCTGAATGGGTGAAACAGCGGCCAAAAAGAGTATAGAAGAAGAAAGTGCACAAGAAAGTATAGAGGATTCCGGGATGGCTACGAAGACCAGCGCGGTACTGACTCTGGGGCTGACATTACTGCTGGCGGGTACACTACCGGCGCAGCAGAAGCCTGACGACATCCCGGACGCTCCGTCGGCTACGCGCCCGACACCGCCGCCGGCGCCGCCCAGCCCGCGGCAAGAAGCGGAGGACGCCTCCAAACCGGACACGCCGCCGGCCGCTGCATCCAGTGCGGGCGCGACCCCTGGAATGGGGGGCATTCCTAGGAGCGCTCCCGATTCGACGAATCAGAATCCGCCCCCACCGCCGATGCCTCCGATTAAGACCGTGCCTGCGGGCAGCGTTCCGAGGGATGCAGATACCGGCGAAGACGTCGGCTTCACCATCAAGACGATCACAAATCTGGTCCTGGTTCCGGTGATGGTAAAGGACAACGATGGACGGCTGGTGGGCGGCTTGGAATCCAAAGACTTTTCCGTGCTTGAAAATGGCCAAAGACAGCCTCTGAAGTTTTTCACCAGCGATCCGTTTTCGCTGTCGGCGGCGGTGATCATCGATACCGGCATGCCCGACGTAGGTTTGAAGAAGGTACAAGAAACGCTATCGGCATTGCAGGGGGCCTTCAGCCAGTTCGATGAAGTGGCAATCTACACCTACAGCAGCACGGTTGGCCGGGTCTCGGACTTTGGCAGCGTCGGCAATCACCTGACAGCGGTTCTGAACGAAATCAAGCAGTACAGCGGAGCCAATAATGGACCGCCGGTAACGAGCGGTCCGCTAGGTCCGCAGGGCCCGGTCATTAATGGCCGTCCGGTCGACTACCCGGTAGACCCGGTGAGCACGCCGCCGAAAGTTGCGCACGTATTGAATGACGCCATCCTGATGGCGGCGCGCGATCTTGCGAAGCGTGACCGGGCGCGACGGAAGATCATCTTCGTCATCAGCGACGGACGGGAATTGGGATCATCTGCCAGCTACAAAGATACCCTGAAAGTGCTGCTGACGCAGAACATCACCATGTACGCAGTGGGTGTGGAAGGCGCGGCGATCCCGATCTACGACCGGCTGCAGCGGATCCACCTGCCGAAGACGAACGCGCTGATGGGCTACAGTGACATTCTGCCGAAATACGTCGCAGCCACCGGTGGAGGGACGGTGTACGGCGAGTTGACGCAAGCCGATATCGAGCGGGCCTACGCTAATGCGATCGGTGACGCGCGCAATCAGTACACCTTGGGTTATTCGCCCAAGGCCGGCATTGGCGGATATCGGCAGATCGAAGTGAAGGTGCTACACCACGGGAGCGACTTAAAGGTGTATGCGAGGGACGGATATTATCCTCTGCCCACGCCGCGATAAACCAGTGGAGCGGCGAAGCACCTGAGCCCGTCGTGTTTTAGTAACCTGAGTAACCTGCGCCAGGGCCTTCCGGTGTGGTATAAAAACCAGCAGTAACCGATACTGTGATCAGTTCGATTTTGAGCGAGAGGCTCGCGCCTTGAGGGAGTGGTTCGCGAGAGCGTCTTTCGCAGGAGTTTCTGAGGAAACCTTTTGAGTTTCATCAATTTCGCAGCGCGCGAGATCAACTGCAAGATCGTCTACTATGGCGCCGGGTTGGGCGGCAAGACGACGAATCTCCAGTTCATCTTCCAGAAAACAGCCGAACAGCAAAAGGGCAAGATGATCTCGCTCGCTACCGAGACCGATCGCACCCTGTTCTTCGACTTCCTGCCGCTCGACCTGGGCAACGTACGCGGCTTCAAGACGCGCATTCACCTGTACACCGTCCCCGGACAGGTCTTCTATGATGCCAGCCGCAAGCTGATTCTGCGCGGGGTGGACGGCATCGTGTTCGTGGCCGATTCCCAGCAGGAGCGCATGGACGCCAACGTCGAAGCGCTCGACAACCTGATGGCCAACCTGAAAGAACACGGCTACGACTTCAACAAGATTCCCTACGTTCTCCAACTGAACAAGCGCGACCTGCCGAATGTGATGCCGGTGGACGCTCTATCCAAGGAACTACGGAAGAAAAACGAGGCGGTGGTGGAGGCGGTGGCCTTCCAGGGTGTGGGCGTGTTCGAGACCCTGAAGGAGATCGCGCGGCAGGTGCTGACCGAGTTGAAGCAAGGCGGATAGGGTCGCTATCGGTTCTCAGTCATCAGTTCTCGGTAAAAACCCCAAAACAACTTTCCGTAGAGAAGCGGCTTGCCGCGTCTCCTGCTAGTGGAAGGACGGGCGTCCTCGCCCGTCCAAGGTTGCGTAGGGACAGCCGCCCTCGGCTGCCCAAGCCGAGCGCACCGGGGCCCCCAGCGCGCCCGCTTTTGGCGCGATGGGGTGGAGCAGCTCGGCAGATGCCGGCGGCGCAGCAACTCTGGATTGGCTATAACTTCTTATTGCAACGCCCCGGACAGCTCTTCCCATTCCTTCATCAGGTTCTGCAGATCCCTCTTCCGCCGAGCAAGTCCCTGCGTCTGCCGCTGCGTTTCCTCCGCGCTAACAAAGCTCTGCAATTCGGTTTCACACAGCGCAATTGCAGCTTCGGCACGCGCAATCTCGTCTTCTATTTCGTGCAGACGATCTTCCATCTGCTGGCGCTTGATTGGGTTCAGGCGCTTGCCTTTGGATTCGACTGCCTCGGCGGCGGGCGAACGGTCTCCGTTTACAGGCACAGACGAAGTGGTGGATGGCACAGCTAACGGCTTCGGTGTTTCTACCGCAACCGCGGCTCTTCCCTGCTTCCGCCAGAGATAGTCTTCGTAATTTCCCGGATAGATTTCTACTTTGCGATCGCCGATTTCGAAGACGCGCGTGGCTAGCTTGTCGATGAAATAGCGGTCGTGCGAAACGAAGACGACCGTGCCGGTGTACTTCATCAACGCTTCGAGCAGAACATCTTTCGCGCGCAGGTCGAGGTGGTTGGTGGGCTCATCGAGCAGCAGAAAATTGGCGGGATGGAGCAGCATTTTGAGCAGCGCATAGCGATTGCGTTCGCCTCCGGAGAGAACGCCGATGCGCTTGAAAACATCGTCACCCGAGAAAAGAAAACAGCCGAGCAGGCTGCGCAACTGGGTTTGCGTAGAGGCGGGCGAGAGTTCGCCAAGGTCGTCGAGGATGCGCGCTTCAGGGTCGAGTTCTTTGTATTGGTCTTGCGCGAAATAATCGGGCTCGACGTTGTGGCCCAGCTTGTATTCGCCGGCGGTGAGTGGCTCCTGACCGGCCAGCAGTTTAATGAGAGTCGACTTCCCTGCTCCGTTGACTCCAACCAGCGCGATGCGCTCGCCGCGCTCGATCATGAAATTCACATTCTCAAAAACTTTGTATTCGTTGATCCCACGCTCGCCGTAACTCTTCGCGACATTCGTAAACTCGGCCACGATGCGGCCGCTCGGCTTCGGCTGCGGGAAGGAAAAATGGACAGTCTTCTCTTCTTCCGGAATCTCGATCCGCTCCATCTTTTCGAGCTCTTTAATGCGGCTCTGCACCTGCTTCGCCTTGGTGGCCGTATAGCGGAAGCGGTTGATGAAGACTTCGAGTTGCTCGATGCGGTCGTGCTGCGTTTTGTAAGCCGATTCCAGCTGTTCCTTGCGCGCGCTTTTGCCACTCAGGTATTGATCGTAATTGCCGGCGTAGAAGTGCATCTGCTTGTTCCAGATTTCTACGATGCGTTTGACAGTGATGTCGAGGAAATAGCGGTCGTGCGAGATGAGGACGAACGCGTAGGGATAAGTGGTCAGGTACTCCTCGAGCCAGTTGCGGGCTTCGAGATCGAGGTGGTTGGTCGGCTCATCGAGCAGCAACAGGTTCGGCTTCTGCAGCAAAAGCTTGGCGAGGGCGATGCGCATTTGCCAGCCGCCGGAGAATTCCTCGGTCCGGCGCGTCCAGTCGTCGCGGCGAAAGCCCAGTCCGCTCAGCACCTGACCAACCTGAGCTTCGAGCGTGTAGCCATCGCGGGCGACAAATTCGTGTTCGAGCTTCTGGTATCGGTCGGCGACGTTGGAATATTCCCGACCCGCGTGGTCGAGTTCCGACATGCTGCGGGTGAGCGCCTCCATTTCTTTTTCGATGGCGTGGAGTTCGGCAAACACCGACATGCACTCCGCAAAAATGGTTTGGCCGGTCAGAGTAAGGCCATCCTGCGGAAGGTAGCCGATGGAGATGCCTTTGGCGCGCGAGATGGAGCCGTAGTCGAGCGATTCGCTCCCGGCAAGAATCTTCATGACCGTGGATTTGCCGGTGCCGTTCGCTCCGACCAGACCAATGCGCGATTCTGGCGTGATCAGCCAGTCGGCGTTTTCGAACAAGAGCTTGTGGCCATAGCGCTTGCCGGCGCCGGAGAGTTGGATCATGGGTGTCTCTATTTAAATATAACGGACGCGAGCGGCATCAGCTGTCAGGTTTCAGGTCTCAGCTTTCACTTAGACCGCCTATTGACAATGTGTCACGACTTGTGACACAATTTTCGTATGCCCAGTATAAACATTCGACAGCTTCGGGACACCAAGCGTTTGAAGGCTTGGCTGCGTGCCGGGAAGGCTGTGGAACTCCGGGAGCGGGATGAGGTAATTGCCCGCATTATTCCCGAAGGATCGCCTCCGCAGCCAGGCGATTGGCCCGATTTCGCAGCCTCACGCAAGGAAATCTTTGGCGACCGCATTTTGCCCGGAGCCGACGTGGTCATGGAAGAACGCGGTCGCTATTGAGGCTCCATTGACGACCGTCGCATCGGACAACCCAGTGACCATCTACGCTGACACTTCTTTTTTTGTTTCCCTCCATCTCCCTGATCGGCACACGGCGGCGGTCGAGCGCCGGCTCAGGTCGCGGCCATCGCTGTGGATGACGCCGCTTCATGTTGCCGAGTGCGCACATGCCATCGAGCAACACGTTTTTCGCAAGGCAATTACGCGTAGCGAAGCTGACCGTGCCCTACGGCGGTTCCATGAGTATCGCGCGCAAAATCTGTGGCGGGAGGCGCCGCTGCCCGACCAGGCATTCGAGTTGTGCGCGCAACTAGCCCACCAGCACGCGGCTCGGCTAGGGGTTCGGACGCTCGATACCCTGCACGTTGCTTCTGCTCTGGAACTAAAGGCCGTGCATTTTTGGACCTTCGACGAACGGCAGGCGAAACTGGCATTAGCCGCGGGCTTGAAGACTGTCTGAGACGGTTGGACGGGCGAGGCCCCGTCTTTTCACAAATTCAGC
>JBEKXC010000224.1:0-7099 GCA_049512435.1 Terriglobales bacterium
TACCGTCCACCATGCGGTTCTGCCAGCAGTGCCACTTCAGTATGTCGAGTGAGTACTACGGCGCGACCAACATCGGAACGGCGTACTAAGCTGTTTGCTTTTCCTGGGGGAGAGGCAACCTCTCCCCCTTTGTTTTTTGCGCTTTTCCTCAGTGTGCCGCAGCCGCCGATGCCTCGGTCCCAGCCCGATTCCTTCCCTCCAAGCCTGCCGGCAGCACAAACTGCCTGCCCTCTATTTTCCCTTCTGCTTGGGTCATTTCACCAATCCAGTGCGGGAGAAGGCTCATTATTCCCGAAAAATACCTGATATCGAGTTTCACGTGCGTCTCCAATAACAGATAAACCATTGTGTTGTAATAGGTTACAGCCAATGCAAAAAATCGCCACAGCCTCAGGATTAAGGTGAGGCTCGTGCACATGTATAACTGAACTTTAGTAATTGTGGGGGGAATCATGAAGTCCTTATTCAATATTGTCATTGTCGTGCTCGGTGCGGCCCTGTTTTCAGTATTGGCGTTGGCGCAAGTCGCCTCTCACGCCCCAACCATGCCAGTCACGACGGCGACCAATACCGGCATGCCCATGGGATCGGCTTCGATTTCGCCCATGGAAGTCACCGGTAAACCCGTGGTCCGAATCAACGGCTCGGTGCTGACCGACCGCGACCTGCTGCGCGAGATGCTCGCGATGTTTCCCTACGCCCGCCAGCACAATGGCTTTCCCAAATCCAAGGAGGCCGAGATCCGCAAGGGTGCGATGCAGATGATCGAGTATGAGGAACTGGTATATCAGGAAGCGGAACGCCGGAAAATGACGATTCCAGCGGCGCGCCTGAACCAGGCCGAGGGCGAGTTCCGCAGCAAATTCCAGAGCGAAGAGGACTTTCAGGAGTACTTGAAAGCCGAGATGAACGGTTCCCGGCAACAGTTTCGCCAGCAGATTCGCCGCTCGCTGCTGATTGACGCGCTGCTGAAGACGGAGGTCGGCGACAAATCCAAAGTATCGCTCGCCGAAGCCCGCGCCTTCTATGACAAGAATCCGAAGCTCTTTCATCACGGCGAACTCTTCGCATTCCAGACGATTTCGATCATGCCGCCGGAAACTGCCAGCGCCGAAGACAAGCAGAAAGCCCGCCAGCGCGCGGAAGACGCCCTGAAGCAGGCCAAAGCTACCAAGAGCTTCCAGGAGTTCGGGTTGCTGGCGGAAAAGATTTCGGAAGACGACTATCGCGTGAACATGGGCGACCACAAACTCATGAAGCGCGAAGACATACCGCAGGAGATCGTGAAACCGGCGTTGGCCATGAAGCCGGGGCAGGTGAGTGAACTGATTCAGATTGGCAGCTTCTATTTCTTCTTTCGCCTGAATGCCCACGTGCCGACGGGCAAGGTGGCGTTTGACGAAGTGAAAGATCGTCTGCTCAAGGATCTGCAAAAAACCAAGTACGACCGCCTGCGCGCCGATTTGGACAAGCGGTTGCGCCTGCATGCGAAGGTGGAAGAGGTATAAGCATCCGCACCCAGATGCGGAGAGAAGATTCAACGGAAGAGGCAGAAAGTGGGGGTAAGGAGACAGCGTGGGCCGTCGCAATCAAATTCTGATTTGCGCTTCTTCCCTGCTGCTCTGGGCGTTGCCGGCAGCGGCACAGGTGGAGCTTGACGGCGCGCGGCTGAGCGCGGCCGGCACCATCAACGCGGGGTACAGCGGCGACTTCGGCAACCTGGGAGGGTCGGACCACGGAATCGACGTGGGGGGAAGCGGCTCTCTGAATGGTTTTTACTACAACCCTGGCTTCCTTTCCTTTGGCGTGCAGCCCTACTATGGCCGCGACCAGAGCAGCGCCGCTTCAGGGTCGATCTTCGACGGCAGCGGCTACAACGGCAATGTCGCCATTTTCTCGGGAAGCCACTTTCCGGGGACCATCAACTTCAACCAAAACTGGAACGCCACGGGATTGTACGGGATTCCCGGCACAACCGGGTTGACAACGAAGGACAGCAACCGCAACTTCGGTATCGCGTGGAGTGAACTGGTGCCTGGTATTCCGTCCGTCTCGGCCTTCTTTTCCCGTGGCGCCGGAGCGAGTTCCCTGCTCGGCAGCGATGCCGAGAGCGACTCCACGTCGGACAACTTTGGGGTCCGGAGCGGCTATCGGCTTAGGGGCTGGAACGTGGGCGGGAGCTACCTTCACCAGACCTTGAATTCCAATACCCCTGCGTTCTTCGAAGGCGACGTGGCGGAGACTTCAAACAGCTCAAATAATAATTTTTCCTTCGATGCCTCGCATAAATTTCCCCTGGACGGCACTTTTGGCATGGGTTTTGGCAAGTCAGATTACAGCTCCAGCTATGAGGGCGAGACGAGTGGGACGAATAACGGCTCGACAGACAATGCTTTCGCGAACCTCAGCATGCGGCTCTGGAAATTTCCCATCAATGCAACCGCGCTCTACGAGTCTAACCTGCAGGGCGCTTTCGAAGAGCAGGTCATCAACGGTGGCGGAACCCCAGTGCAGAGCAGTCTCAGCCCGGAATCGCGCACGCTGCTGATGAGCGTGAGTACCTCATACCATTTGCTGCCTCACACCAATGTCAACGGCTATGTAAGCCGCCAGGAAATGTTCATTGGCGGACAAGACTCCGGCTTTACGCAATTTGGGGCAAACGTCACTTTTGGCCTTTTGAAGCGTTTCAAAGGCTTGACCGCGACCATCGGCGCGAACGACGCCGCAGACAGACAGGGCAACGTCGGAATCGGGCTGGTGGCCGCCGTGAATTACACGGGGAATTTTGGCCATTGGGATTACTCGGGGAGTTTCAATTACAACCAATTCGTTCAGACCATCTATGCGATAAGCCAGTCGTCCGCCATGGCCTACAGCGGTAACCTCCATCGCCGGCTTGCCAACGGCTTATCCTGGAGTCTTGGAGCGGGCGGCAGCCGTACTGCCTTTGAACAAGTTGCTGGTAATGGAAGCGAAACGGAGAGCGTCAACAGCAGCCTGTCCTGGCGCGGATACACGGCGGCTGGCAGTTTTTCGCAATCGAACGGAACTTCAATTGTCACTCCGACAGGTTTGGTTGCGGTGCCGGGATCGCTCGTCGACAATTCGATAGCTTTCAGCGGCCGTGGCTACGGTTTCGGCATTGGCGGTTCTCCGGTATCCAGATTGACGATCAGCGCGTCTTACAGTCAGTCGAACAGCAACACGACTGGGCAGAGCCTGGGGCCCGAGAACAATAGTACTGAGGCGTACAATGGCCTATTGACATACTATTTTAGAAAATTGTATTTCAATGCAAGGGTGATTCAGTTCCGGCAAGACATCAGCGCTTCCGGTACTCCTCCGAGTCGGGTGACTACATATTATTTCGGGATTTCCAGGTGGTTCAAGCTATTCTAACCCGGGGACACAATGTAGATCCTTGCACGTGGGCGAAGACGGCGTGCGTTCTCCTGCTACTGCTTACCCCGCTTCGGGCGACAAAGAACAAAGAAGACACAACCGTATTCCATCCCCCCGACCTGCTGCTGAAGGACGGCCGGAAACTCTCCTACGAGCGCAGCTTCAGCACGGAAAAGGATGTGCGGGGGAAGCCCGGGTTCTGGGCCAAGGTTCTGGACGTCGTGGCCGGGGAGGCTGATTATCGGGAGATGATTCGCCCCTACAGCATCGCGGTCGATTCGCACGGGCGAGCTATCATCACCGATCCCGGCGCGAAGGGCGTTCATATTTTTGACTTCGAACAGCACAAATACAAATTCATCCAGCGCGCAGACAAAAACAATGACCCGATGTTGGCCCCCCAGTGCATTGCGGTCGATACCGAGGACAATTTTTACGTAACAGATTCCGAGTCTGGGAAGATTTTTGTCTTCGACGCCAGTGGGAAGTTCCAGCATGCCCTCGGCAGTTTGAAGGGTGGAGAGGGCTACTTCAAGCGGCCTACCGGCATCGCCGTGGATTCCGTGGCGCAGAAAATCTACGTCACCGACACGCTGCGAGACAAGATTTTCGTGCTGGATATGCAAGGCCAGGTGATGCAAACCATTGGGAAGCCCGGTACCGGCAATGGCGAGTTCCATTTCCCAACAGAACTGCGTCTCGACGATAGCAGTCTGATGGTAGTCGACGCCATGAACTTCCGCGTTGAGCTTGTCGGTCGTGACGGTTCTTTTCAGAGTACGATCGGCGAAATTGGTGATTCCGTCGGCAGCATGTTCCGGCCAAAGGGAATTGGATTCGACTCCGAAGGGCATTTGTACATTGTCGACGGGCTCTGGGGCGTCGTGCAGGTCTTCGACCGGCAGGGACAGTTGTTGTACTACTTCGGCGGAAGAGGCCAGGGGCCGGGAGAGTTTCAGTTACCGGCAGGTTTGTTCATCGATCATAACGACCGTGTCTTTGTCGTGGATTCGTTTAACCGGCGAGTTCAGGTATTTCACTATTTCGGACTGCCGAAGCAGGCGCAAGGAGCAACCCCTTGAACCGGTCTGTGCTCTTCTGTGCCCTGATGATTGCGACCATTACTTCCACGCAAGCGCAGGTCCCCACCACAGATGTAATCGGCATTCATGACATGGGGCCACATGGCCAGTCGCCGATTATCGGCGGCCTGACCACATGCGAGTATTGTCATGCTCCTCACTCCGGCTTGCACGCCGTTCCGCCTCTCTGGAGCCAGAAACTGTCGACCGTAACCAATTACACGCTATATTCCGATCCGGGAGTGATGGTGAACCAGCCCCAGGAGCCCACCCTCGGTTCAGCCAGTAATCTTTGCCTCAGCTGCCATGATGGCACCGTTGCACCGGGACAGACCACACCCTACGGCAACATCAAGATGAGCGGCTCCATGTATAGCCAGGATGTGTTTGGAACGGACTTGACAGGCGTGCACCCTTTTAATTTCAAGCTGCCCTTGCAAAGCGCACCCAACCTGCTCCCGAGTCTGGTTTCGAGCGGTACGACCGGCAACCCGGCAGTGAAGCTGATTGGCCGCAACGTGCAGTGCACCAGTTGCCACGAACCGCACGTCCAGTTTATTGACCCGGTTGCCGGGGACTTCCTGGTGATGAACAACGCGAATTCAGCGATGTGCCTCGCTTGTCATGTGTCGGCTCCAACCGAGACCCTCAACGCTCGTCGCAACTTTCGTGAAATGATCGGAGAAGGCGGAATATCGCACACGTCAAGTAGTACGTTCAACGCGTTTACCTATTGGCTCAAGAGTGCGCACGAGGAAACCACCTACAAGCTGGCCAAGACCCCAACCGCGAAGCTTGGACCTTACCCCACCACCAGGGATAATGGCTGCCTTTCCTGCCACGCCCCCCACAATGCTCCGGGCGCGGCGTCAATACTCAATGGACCGACTCAGCCAGTCCCGAATATGGACAAGACGACCCAGAGTTGCATCCCTTGCCATAACGGCGGCTCAAATATCTCGCCCGCGATTCCCAATGTCTTTACCGAATTTGCCAAGGTTGGTCATCCTTTCCCAACCCCAACAGGACACAACGAACACACGGCGGGCGAGAGCGAAGTACTAAACAAGAATCGGCACGCAACCTGTGTCGACTGTCATGATGCGCATGCATCAAAGCAGACTGCTTCTTTCCTCTTGACGACCATTCGTGGGTCCCAGTACGGGGCGATCGGGATTAGTGCTTCGGACGGTACCACTGTTGTGCGCCCTGCGGCAGATCAATTCGAGACCTGCCTGCGCTGTCACGGTACGAGTGCGGGCAAACAGATTCTGTCCATCTATGGCTACCTGCCGACGCGGATAGCTACAACCGGAGACCCGCTGGACGTAATCCCGCAGTTCAGCGTTACGGCGAGATCAAGCCATCCCGTGATGCGCGACGGTAGTAGTCCATACCCGCAGCCCAGTCTGCTCAAGTTCATGTGGAATCTGGACGGACATACTCAAGGGCGCGTGATTAATACACGGATTCTCTGTACCGATTGCCACAACAGCGACGACAATCGCGAATTCGGCGGCAGCGGACCGAATGGTCCGCACGGTTCCCAGTTCTCCCATATCCTGGAGCGGCGCTACGAATTTAGTCAGGTTGCTCCAGGTGCGCCTCCTGCGGCGGGACCGGGAACGACCATCCAAAACCTTCTTCCTCCGATCGTGGACCCGGCGGCACGCGGCCCTTATTCGCTGTGCGCCAAATGTCACAACCTCTCGAACATCCTGTCGAACGCCAGCTTCAGTCAGCATGCTCTCCACATCAACGCCGGATTTTCTTGCTCCGTCTGTCACACCGCACATGGAATCGGTGCATCCTCTGCGGGTATCTCCGGCGAACGCCTGGTGAATTTCGACCTGAAGGTCGTGGGCCAGAACGACAGCGAGAAGATTCCCATTTCCTACAACCGCACCGCCAATACCTGTACGCTCAAGTGCCACAACATTGATCACAACAGCAACGGTACGGTTGTGTCTCCCGCGAACGTGAAAGGCCCTGGAAAGAAACGTTGAGAGAAATACGGGATCCGTGGCGCATGCCGCGCTGCGGGTAGCTCGTGCAGGGGCAAACCGGGCACTGCGAAAAATGGGCACGCCGAACGAACTCGTTAACGCAAATCCTGCAGAGCATGCCCTGGGCCGCATCTTCGACAGTGCCCCAATTCGCATTCTTGCCTTACTGTTGTTGCTGACCGCCGCGCCGGTGTACGCGGCTTTCTCCTCCAATACAGCTTTATTTAACGGCGACATCTGGTGGCATCTGCGTACAGGGCTTTGGATCCTTCAAAATCACAGCATCCCCCGCAGCGGCTTGTTTTCACAGTACGTCAATCGGCCCTGGGTGGACTCCAGTTGGGGATTCGATGTCTTGACGGCTGGAGCCAGCAAACTCCTCAGCTTGAGAGCGTTCCCCGTCCTGCTCATGAGTTTCAAACTGGCCCTGGCCGCCGTGACTTTTCTCTTGGCGCGCGGCCGACACGGAAATTTCTGGTGCGCCGTTCTGCTTTCCGCCATTGCGCAATATGTCATTGTCGATTTGCTGCCGCTCCCCGTTCTTTCTTCGATTCTGTTTTTTGCGGTCGAACTGCTCCTTTTACTGCAAAGCCGCCGGTGCAATGA
>JBEKXC010000225.1:0-7084 GCA_049512435.1 Terriglobales bacterium
GCGTCTTCTTCCTGCAGGTGTCCGGAGTCCGGCAACACGACGGAACACAGATCGATGGTCGGCTGCGTGGCATAGATCGGCCCGCGAAAGCCTTCTTTCACCAGACGCGGGATCCAGCCACAGTGGTCGAGATGCGCATGCGTGAGAACAACGGCATCGATTTCACGCGCAGGGACTGGAGTGTCCTGCCAGTTGCGTTCGCGCCATTCTTTTTGTCCCTGGAAAAGTCCACAATCGATCAGAACCCGAAAACCGCGCTTCCCCTTCGAATCGTAAGTAGTGTCGATCAGGTGCTTCGAGCCAGTTACGGTGCCGGCAGCACCGAGGAATTGGATGTAGGGCAAACGTCCTCCTCCACAATCGCGTTACGGCGCGGAAATCCTGAACTCATTATTCGTCAGGTCGCTTTCCGGGACACTCCCATCGTTGACCACGATTTCGCTCGCCGTGCCCGGCAATTCAACTCGCGTGGTTGCCGTGCTCTTGGCGCGCACCTCAATCCGTTTGGTAACCTCGCCGCCTTCAAAAGAAATTGTGAACGGAACCTCAGCCCCCGCATTGCCAAGGTTCTCCAGGGTCACAGTTACGATCTGCATATTGTTTTCAGTTTTTTCCGTCTTCCACGGATGCACCGATTGCACGTGGAAATCCGGTAGGCCGCGATCCTGATAAACCCAGTCGTCGAAGAACCAACCCAGGTCGCGCTTGGCAGCGGATTCGATCAGGTGCTCCACATACTTTGGATCCTTATCGTCCTCGGCGCGATACTTGCGAATGGCCTGCTTCAGCGCATCGTCGCCAACCATATCCCGTAACATCCACCACACGTAAGCGGCTTTGCTCCGATAGTAGGTTTCGTCAAACGTGCTGGCCAGCGGTTGGCCGACGCCACTACCTTTTCCTTGCGGCGCGGCCGATATTTCCTTTTCCGAATCAAGAAACGCCGCCCGATGCAGTCCAAGAAGATCGAGTGCTGCCTGCCGCCCACCCTGCTCCTGGCGATACATCGCCTCGGCAAAATGAGCCAAGCCCTCGTACACCCAAGGCCTCGACGATAGCAAAGCGGAATGCACGAGTTCGTGGACCAGGTTGATGCCCGCGAGTTTCGAATCCTCCGCGGCCAGCGACGCCATCAACAACGTGCCGCTCTCAAACGGAGCAGAATGCGGATCGGCAAAATCGGCGATGGTCACCGGTCTGCTCGGCGGTCCAAACCATTCACTCACAAATTTCATCGCCGGATCGAGCGCGTTGGAATAAGTCGCCGCCCCCGCCTCGTGGCCCGGAAAACTGAACAATCTCAAAAGCGCCCTGGAGCCGTCCACATACTCGGCCATCGCAAAGGTTGGAGTCACGGTCCCCAACGGACTCCACGTACAATCTGCGCTGACCGCATGATTTCGTTCAAACTCCGCTGAATCACCCCCATGGCCGTCGCAGAGCAGCGTCGGAGGTCCTTCTGAACTTGCCTCGGAAAAACGCAGCCTCACTCTGAATTCGCTCCCTGCTTCTCTCGCTTTCCATCGATCGGCAACCTCAAACAGACTGTTCCCCTCCGAGAAATCGGCCGACTCAGTCGTAATCGGATACCAGGCCACGTATCCCGCGCCCCGCACCGCCGTGAACGATGGACTGATCTGGTCCCAACTCGAATGTCTGGCGATCTCATCCGGCACGCCGATCCGAGTCAGCCGCGTCACATCCCGCGGGATTACACCTTCGTAGCCGACTTCGAGCTCCACGGAATCTTTTGGCTTAATCTCGGCGGGCAGCGTCACGATGGCTTCTGAAAGCGCGCCGGTGTGGTCGATGTCCGACATATAGGGTTGCGAAACGTATTGCACGGCCTTGCCGTCCACCCGGATCGACCGCCAGTTGAGTGATGAAGAAATCTGCAGGGCCACGACCTTCCGGGGCTGAGTCGAGTCGTTGCGCAATGTGATCTTGCCGCGCGCGCCGAGCCTTTGCTGCTCGGGCTCAAGACGAATCTCCAAATCATATTTCGCAATGGTGAAGGCTTCGCGCTCCAAGCCCCACGCAGCCGAAAATAACCCACACAGCACACAGATCAGGAAGAGTAACTTCATGATTGATTGGATGCGCTCTGCCGTCTTTGCCGCACAACTTCATACAGCACTACACCCGCCGCCACCGATACATTCAGCGACGGTACTTTCCCCAGCATCGGAATCGACACCAGGAAATCGCAGTGTTTGCGCACCAGATCGTGCAACCCCTTGCCTTCAGCGCCGAGCACGATGGCGCAATGCATCTTGTAATCAACCGCGTCGTAAGTTTGCTCGCCGCGCTCGTCTAGTCCAACCACCCACAGATCCTTTTCCTTTAATTCCTCGAGCGCCCGCGATATGTTCGTAACCTTCGCAATTGGAAGATGCTCGCTCGCTCCCGCTGAAACCTTCGCCACCGCCGCTGTAACCGCCGCCGAGCGGCGTTCGGGAATCACCACACCGTCCGCTCCCGCCGCGTCCGCAGTGCGCAGGATCGCACCCAGGTTGTGCGGATCTTCGATGCCATCCAGCACGACGATCAGCGAACGCTCCCCGCGACGCGATGCCACAATGTCATCAAGATCGCTGTATTGTTTTGCCGAGGTCGCAGCCACCAGTCCCTGATGGGCGGCGTTGCCGGCAATTTCGTCGAGTTCTGCGCGCGACAAAACCCGCACTGGAATACCGATCTTGCGGCACTCGTCAATCACCCGGCGCAGGCGAATATCTTTTCGCTCCTTCGCGACACCAACCCATTCGAAGTTGCGCCCACGCGCCTTGAGCGCTTCTGTAACCGTATTGATTCCGTAAAGAATATTCACGGCGACTAGTTTACCGCGTGCAAGTGCGGAACCTCTTCTCACGGGGATGAAAAGGAACACAGCGGAGAGCTCAAGAAAATTCCCTTTTAAAGAGATCGCGACTGGCGGCCTGCCCGTTGCAGCAGCTATACTCACCATTAAAGACATGCCAATCGCCGCCGCAACTACCGGTTTCACCAGCTCGGCCCGGAACCTTATGCCCCTCTCCGCGGTCATCGTCGATGACGAACAACTGGCGCGCGACGAGCTTGCCTACCTGCTTAAGAACCTGGACGACGTGAACGTCGTCGCGCAAGGTAAGAACGGCCTGGAAGCGATCAGCCTGATCCGCGAGCACAATCCGGACCTGGTGTTTCTTGACGTCCAAATGCCTGGATTGGACGGTTTTGGCGTAATCAAGAAACTGCTCGACCGCAAGGTTCCTCTCCCCAAAATTGTTTTCGCCACCGCCTTCGATCAATACGCGGTGAAGGCGTTCGAGGTGAACGCGGTGGACTATATCCTGAAACCCTTCGATAAAAAGCGCGTGGCCCAGTCCATCGAGCGCGCACGGATCAAGATTGAAGCGGGCGCCGGGCCGGAAGAAAAATTCGAAACCCTGGTGCGGATGCTCGAATCCCAGATGCCCCAGACAGCAAAGACCGCCAAGATTCTGATTAAGGCGGCAGGCCGGTTATTCCTGACCGATCCGAAGGACATCTGCTACGCAACCATAGAAGATGGCGTGATCACCGTGGCCACCAGCGGCCACGCGGGCATGGAAGGCCAGTCGAACTGCCGGACGCTGGAGGAACTCTTCGAAAATCTTGATCCCAATTTCTTCTGGCGAGCGCACCGGTCGTTTCTGGTCAACATCAATCACATCCGCGAAGTCGTGCCCTGGTTCAAGAGTTCCTACCAGTTGCGCATGGACGACAAGAAACAAACGGAGATTCCTGTGAGCCGCGCCCAGACCCGCCGCCTGCGGGAACTGTTCAACCTGTAAAGTCAGTTCTCGGTTCCCAGTTCTCAGTTCTCGGTGAAAATCATAAGGACAGTTTTCAGTTCTCGGCGAAAGGCGCCGGGATCAGTTACTGAGAACTGAGAACCGGGAACTGGGAACTAAAAAAATGGGCGGACGCGGAGACCGCTTCGTCCGCCCGGGGAGGGATCTTCTCAGGAGGCAATGACTTGCAAGGCGATCCGGTTGGGGATCACCAACGTCGAACCCTCCAGCCGAATTAAATCTTTCCGTTTCATATCACTCAATAAACGGGTTACCGTTTCGCGCGACGATCCGATCATTTGCGCAATTTCCTCGTGCGTGAATTCCGTGGGCACACGCAGTTCCCGGTTGCGGGGCTCGTCCGAAACCCAGGAAAGGAGCAGGCGGGCGAGTTTCTCCGCTGAACTGCGGGCGAGCAGCAGATCATGCACATCGTCGAACGAGGTTGTGACGTCGCGGGCGAGCATGGTGGCGCATGCGAGCGCGGCATGGCTGTCGCGTTCGATCAGGCACAGAAAGCTGTCGCGTTCGATGAATTTGACCTGACAAAGCTCGATAGTGGTGACTGTAATCGGCGAGGGGCCGCCCGAAACGACCGCGCTCAGCCCCATTACTTGGCGGTCTCCGGCAATTTTTAAGATGATGGTCTTGCCATCGCGGGCCTCGACCGATAGCTTGGCGCGGCCAGAACAGACGATGTAGACGCCACGCGGCACTTGCCCTTCCGTCAGCAAAGTTGCATTGGCGGGATATAGGGTGAGATGCCCCATCGCGTTAAACTCAGTCATCAGAGGCTGAGGAAAATTGCAGAAGTCACACGTTCGCCTCAGGGTGCAGCTTAGACAGTCGTTCGGTATCGCGAAGCGCCGTGGCACACCCATAACATCCCTGCTCGTCGACAAAATCTGGCTGGCGGAATCTTCGCCGGGGGTAGCGGGAATACGCCGAGCACAAAAAACAGTGCACCCCAGGTGCCACCGACTCAGTATGGACTAAGTGGTTGTAAAGTAAGTGTTTAGATTAATTTCAATGAGCGGCGCGCGAAATGAGATGCCGTGCAACCGGCCCGCCTGCCGATAGTTGGGCAGACAGTCGCTCTCCTAGCCCTCAATCCCAGATGATTTAGTCGCGATTCCTAAATCAGATAATCCGTGCGTGAGATTCCCAACCGCTGCATTTTGTACTGCAGGGTGGTGCGCTTCAGTCCAAGCCGGGCCGCCGCGCCCGAGGGACCCGACAAGGCGCCTCGGGTCTGATGCAGAATTTCGATGATGTGTTCCCGTTCTTTATCGCGCAGCGTACCCTCGGAATCGGAAGGCGGCCGTGAGATTTCCTCGCGCAACTCGGCCAAAGGCGGGTTCAACCGGTTGCCTTCCGACAGTATCACCGAGCGCTCGATGAAATTCTCCAGCTCGCGGATGTTTCCCGGCCAACTCCAGTGCATCATGGCTTCGATGGCCTCATCGGGGATTATGTCGATTTGCTTGTGCAGCCGGACCGCGCATTTTTCGACGAAATGGCGAATCAGTATCGGGATGTCCTCGCGCCGGTCGCGCAACGCCGGCAGATGCAGGGGGAACACGTGCAATCGGTAGAACAAGTCTCCGCGGAATTCCTTTTCTTCGACCGCGCGAGCCAGATCACGATTAGTGGCGGCGAGCAGTCGCACGTCCACTCGGGTCGTCTTCGTTCCTCCCAGGCGCTCGAACTCCCGGTCCTGCAGAACGCGCAGCAATTTGGGCTGCAACTCCAAAGGAACTTCTCCAATCTCGTCGAGCAGCAGCGTGCCCTTGTCCGCTAATTCCAGCCGGCCGATCTTCTGGCTTACCGCTCCCGTGAACGCTCCCTTTTCGTGGCCGAACAGCTCGCTTTCCAGCAGTCCCGTGGGAATGGCGGCGCAATTTACCTTGATGAAGCTGCGATCCTTGCGGCGGCTCAAACCATGAATCACGCGTGCTATACGCTCTTTGCCGGTGCCGGTTTCGCCGGTGATCAGAACGGTCGAATCGGTGTCGGCCACAATGGCAGAATAGTCGAGCACACGCTTGAGGGCCGGGCTGTTGCCGATGATATCGTCGGGCCGGTTTGCGCTACGGATTTCATACTCCAAATAGCGTTTTTCCTGGACCAGGCGGTCCCTGAGTTTTTCGATCTCGCGATACGCGTTCGCATTTTGGAGCGCAGCCGCGATCTGGTTGGCGACTTGCTGCAGGTATTCAACCTCCGACGGGCCGAAAGCATTTTCGATCATGCTGCTCGGGGTCAGCGTACCCCAGACACGGTCGCGCGCGATCAGCGGCACGCTGCAAACGGATCGAACTCCGCCTCCATACATGGTTTTAGCCAGGGGATCGTCTATTTCCTGCAAGTCCTTTGCGGAAAGAAATATGACGTCCCGAGTGTGGATGGCCCGCGCCGAGAGTGATTGCTCCAGCGGAACCGTATTCCCGTGGTTGAGGAGAGGCTCCCATTCCAGAGCGTCTCCATAACGGTGCAGGGTCTTGCCGTCCTCGTCCAGTAGGGAGAGTATGGTCCGTTCGTAGCGCGCGATACTCCGAAGGCTGGTAAGAATGGCGGGCAACAGCTTTTCCAAGTCGAGGGTGGAACTCAGCTCCCGGCTGATCGCGACCAGGCTCTGCTGCTCCTCAAGAGCGCGCTGCGCTCGGTCCCGCTCCAACGCCAGCGCTCCCATCAGCGCGACCCGAGAAAGGAATTCAACGTCCTCCCCATTCAATTCCTCGGGAACGCTTTTGCCCAGGCCAAGCGCTCCAAAGTGGCGCGAAGGCGTGCTGATAGGAAGGGCAGTGTAGGACCGAACGCCGTGATTGAGCAACACCGGCACGATGCTGGGAAAGCGCTGCTCGCGCTCGACGTCGGGAATGGCGATTGGCTCTTGACGTTTCCATGCCCACCCGCCCGCCACTTCGTCCACGGGCAGAGCCTCGAACTCTCCGCTTTCCTGGTTCTTCTTCCAGTAGTGAGTCAGCATGCAATCGCGGCGCGGGTCGTGGAGGGAAAGATTTAGCAATTCGCCGCCAGTTAAGGCCAGCACCGGCGGAGCGAATTCCTTGAACGCGTCGGGCAAGCTCTGCGCTCGCGCCATCACGTCGGTGATCTCGAGTAACAGCCGATACCGATCGTGTTCCGGCGAGGTATCTCCCTCGAGTCCCGCTCTGTTTTCTGACATAGCACACCTCTTGCACGTGCTGCGTGCAATCGTCGGATAATTTGTTTGAGCAGGTACTGGGGGTCGTCGCAGCTTGCCAAGC
>JBEKXC010000226.1:0-7434 GCA_049512435.1 Terriglobales bacterium
GCTTGACTCGCCAGAACGAACTCAACCCGAACCATGTGAATGAAACCGTGAAGCATATCGCCAGCACCAGCCGGGCCGGTCCAGTCGCGTGGCCAGATTGATACTTTCCGTACTCGCGCACGCCGGCCATGGCACCGACGCCAGCCATCGCTAGAAATGTGAATCCGGTCACTTCCAGCCAGAGCTGGTGCAGTACTCTCCCAAAAGAACGGGAGGTCTCGCGAATCCCCGCCATTACAGCCCGGCCCGTACGGCTGCGCTCGACCGTGTTGACGACCACCCTAAGGGCCGCACGGAACGTCAGCGCGATTTTTTTTACCACTTGGCCGTCGATGGTCAGCATCAGTCGATTACTAACTGTCGATTTTAGCAGCGGGCGGGCGTACAATGACGATGGGCGATATCACAGCCGGCTGTGATGTCCCCCGTCGATATCAGTGGCGTCCGATTCCAGGGGGACTCGTGGATCAGCAACTGAAGCAGCTCATGAAAGAACTCGGAGAAGCGATCAACGAGTCACTGTCCGATTCCGAATCGATCGCCGAAGTGGTAGCCCACACTAGCGAGAAAACATCGCTCGTCTCCACCCTCCGGGACAGTACGGAGTTTAAGATCAGCGATCAGGATCTGAAGTTTCTCAAGTCGCTCCGCATCAAGATCGAAGAAGAAGAAAACGAGTAAAAGAAGGTTTCAGAGTTTCAAGATTGCAAAGTTTCAGAGCTAACCCCTTCAACGACGCGCGCGTTTTACCTCGAAAACCCTGAAGCCTTGAAGCTCTGAAACCTCGCCCCCAAGTGGGCATTCCGAGCAAAATCTTCCGATTTCCCACAAAATTTTTCCTTCCCGAAATAGGAAAAATCTTGCAGGCGGCCTCCTGGATTCTGTTACGATGGATTTCCCCCTATCTAAGTAGCTGCTTAGCAGCATCTTAAGTGTGGAGGATTTGCGTCGAAAATGGCCTTCGGCGTGCACGTAATTAGGACCAGAAGTGTCGTCTTTCCGCCTCCCCGGGTTGAAATAGTAGTTTGTTGGGATTGACCCTTCTTCTTTTCGCAAGGCTAAGCAGGTCAGCTACATGAGGTGCCGAACATGGATTCCCAGCCTTCACAATTGACTCTAGGCCTTCTTCCCGAGCCTGGCACGCGTTGGGGGAGGTTCGTTCTCAGTTATGGCGTTCAATCGATCGTGATGACGTTCTTCGTGATTACGGCGATCATCTACCCGGAGGTTTTGGTGTTCCCGGTGCACGACTACCACTTCGTCAGCCTGGTGAGCACTCCGCCCCCGGTTCCACAGGCTCCGGCGCCGGTCAAGCATATTGCGCTTCCAAAAATTACCGAACCGGTAACGCCGCGGCCTGAAGCCATGCGCGTTCCTGCGGAATTGGTCCAGAAAAAACCGCCGGTTCCCGAGGAGCAGGCACCTAAGATAATGCTGGCTGCCAAGAAAGAAGTTTTGCCGGACGAAAAGCCGATGATTCCGAGGCAACCGGTCAAGACGAATGTGTTCTCCGGTAGCTCAGCGACGCCAACCATTGCGGCGCAGAAAGTACAGACTGGCGGCTTCGGCGATCCGAACGGCGTGCCCGCATCGGATCCTCACGGCCGTCCGGTTACGATCGCGCAGGCAGGCTCGTATGACATGCCCTACGGCCCCGGTTCGGGCAACGGCATCGGCGGATCGCACGGCGCGCGCGGGGTGGTCGCGAGCACCGGTTTCGGCAGCGGCGTAGCCACCGGAAACAGTTCCGGCTCGCGCGGCACGGTTCGCGAATCCGGCTTCGGAGACGCCGATGTAGTCGCGGCACCGCAGCCCAAAGCCCAGTCCACCGAACCCGTGGTCAAGACCTTGCCGGTCGAGATCACCTATAAGCCTCGTCCGGCTTACACGGACGAAGGGCGCCAGCTTAAGATTGAGGGCGAGGTTTTGCTCGATGTTGTATTTTCAGCGACCGGGCAGATCCGCATCGTAAAGGTGGTGCACGGCCTTGGTCATGGGCTGGACGAATCTGCGGTTCGCGCCGCCGAGAAAATTCAGTTCAAGCCCGCGCAGAAGGACGGTCACCCGGCAGACTTCGAGGCGGTACTGCACATCGAGTTTTTACTGGCATCGTAGGTCAAGCATCGATTAGGCATCGTAGTAGCGCATCATAGTAGAATGAAACAAATTAAAATGCCGCGCGCTCCATTGGCTCTTCTTACGCTCTTCCTGATCTGCTGGGCCATGTTCACCCAGACTTCAGTCGCTCAGACTTCGCCCGCCCGAAGCGCGCCAGACTCCCAGCTCTCCGCCCGCGCCGCCCCCGGCTTCGACCAGGTTATCGACCGGGCGATCGAGCGCGAACATTTCTTCATGACGCAGATGAAGCAACTTCATCCCCTGGTGGAAACGTATCTGCAGAATCTGAAGGAAGACAAGGACATCGACGCTCCCGTCCCTGCGAGCGACGTGTATTTCCTTGGCCGATTGGATATGAGCGAGGGCACCGATGACCGCGCTTTCACCTCGCCTACAACGGCCGGCCTCGGCAAACGCATGCTGAGCAAACTGAAGAATGTTTATTCCATGAAGTTCCTGCCCCTGGGCTTTGCCCAGATGGTGGTGCTCGATCAGGATTTTCAGCGCCAGTATTACGACTTCACCTTCGTCCGCCGCGAATTCCTCGGCGAAGTGCGCTGCATCGTCCTGGACGTCGCTCCCAAGAAGGACGCGGGCAAGGGCCGGTTCCTCGGCCGTATCTGGATCGAAGACCAGGACTACAACATCGTCCGCTTCAACGGCACGTACTACCCTCATCCGCGAGCCAGTTATTACCTGCACTTTGACAGTTGGCGGCAGAATCTCAGGCCCGGGGTGTGGCTGCCTTCGGAGATTTATTCCGAGGAATCCGATCTCAAGTATCGTCTGGGGCAGACGCTGGATTACAAGGCGCAGACGCGGCTCTGGGGCTACAACCTGAAGGATCTCCGGCGCAACTCCGAGTTCACGGAGATCACCGTCGACGCCCCGCAGGCGGTCCAGGACCAGAGTCAGAAGGCCCAGGACGCCACCCCCATCGAAGCGCAGCGCCAATGGGAACGTCAGGCGGAAACCAATGTGCTGGACCGCCTGCAGCAGATCGGGCTGCTGGCGCCGGAAGGCGAAGTCGACAAGGTGCTACAGACCGTCGTCAACAACGTGATGGTCACCAATAACCTCGACATTCAACCCGAGATCCGATGCCGCGTGCTCATGACCACGCCGCTCGAATCGTTCGCGATTGGACACACGATCGTCGTGAGCCGCGGCATGATTGACGTACTGCCCGACGAAGGGGCTTTGGCCATGATTCTGACCCACGAACTGGCGCACATCGTGCTCGGCCATCACCTCGATACCAAGCTCGCCTTCAATGACCGCATGTTTTTCCCCGATGATCGCACCTTCGAGCGCATGGATTTCGCTCGCGATCGCGCCGAAGAAGAAGCCGCGGACAAAAAAGCCATCGAACTGCTCAACAACTCACCCTACAAGGACAAGCTCAGCAACGCGGGGTTGTTCCTCAAAGCGGTCCAGGCAAACGCTCCGCAATTGAAGAACCTGATCCGGGCACACTTGGGCGACAGCCTCCTCAACGGCAACGCTACCAAGATGTCGTCATTGATGACCGCCTCGCCGCAATTCGACCCGAAGAAACCCGACCAGGTCGCGGCGCTTCCTCTGGGCGGCCGGGTGAGAATTGACCCCTGGAATAATCAACTGGAATTGATCAAGACCAAGGCGGTCGCGATCACTACTGCGGCGGAGAAGATGCCCTTCGAAGTCACGCCTTTCTTCCCATTCCTCACCCGGCTCAGCATCGCCGCTCCAGAAAAAGCGGTTCCCGCCGGCGAGAAAACCGCGGCCGCGCCGTCGGGACAGTAAGAAAAAGCGAAGGTCGCAAAGTCTGAACCGCACAGAGCCCACACTCTTGGGAACCGGCATCGAAGCGCCGTTGACATCTGAGACTTTCCAATATTCCTCAGGAAATATGCTTTAGGAGAAGAGCGGCAGAAAAAGTCAGGGGAAGCCCCCAGCCGGACGCAGCGGGGGCTTGATCGTGCAGCTATTGCGTCATCGTGCTAGCGACTTGCGAAAACACATTGTTGGCGTTGCTGCCAATCAGTTTGACCGTGCCAATCACGATGACCAGGATTACCGCGAGCATCACCGCGTATTCGGCGACATCCTGACCGCTCTCGTCAGCCCAAAGTCGATGGATTCTGTTGATCATTGTTTCCCCCGATCGACAGCGCGCCCTAAGCTTCACACATTCTTCGGGACAGTAGTTCGCCGTCGTATGATTGTTACGATATCGTAAACTGCCCCCCTCCCCCAATGGCACCGCAGTGCCGCGCATAGCACTATCGTGCCATCACTAAAGGGTTTCCCCTGCATCTGGCGGAGCGCCACCCCAGGGTACGTGACCTCCAGTCAACCTATTGACTATGCATTGATTACGCAATCCTGATTACGTAATCTTGATGACTCAGTTTTGATGGCGCAATCTGGATTACGCAATCTGGAGTGCGCAATTTTGGTGTGCGTTATAGGCTGGACGCATGCCAATCGGTTTGTCTGGTTCCAGGCCGTCTGGTTTCACATCGTCCGGTCTCGCCGCATGGATCACCGGCAGGCGGCTCCGCGTTCACGGGACAATCCTGGCTCTCTGCTTGTGGTCCGTTTACGCGTGGAACATCGCCTCGCCGGGCTGGCGCGACCGTCACGGGAATCTGAAGGGGACCGACTTTTCGCATTTATACACGTTGGGATCAGTAGCGCTCGCGCATCGTGCGGTCGATCTGTACGACGCGGACGCGCAAGCCGAACTCGCATCGCGTCTTATTCCCGCCGCAACCGGGATCCGATATATCCCGATGTACCCTCCCCAAGTCTCCATCTTCTTTGCCCCCTTGGCAGCTCTGCCCTACGGCACAGCTCTGGTCATTTGGCTGGCCGCAAGTTCGCTGCTCTACGCCCTCTGTTGCTATGCGCTGTGGCTGGCCTGCCCACGGCTGCGGAACGAACGCTGGACCGTGATGATTCTCGCGATCGCATTTCCCGGCTTCTTTCACTTGATCGTATGGGGACAGACGTCTGCGATAGCGCTCGCGTGCTTCACGGCTGGCTTTTTCCTTTTGCGGGACGATTTGCGAGACCAGCGTCCGTTTCTGGCAGGACTGGCGTTCGGATGCCTGATCTTCAAGCCGCAACTGGGAATCGCCGCAGCCTTCATTTTCCTGTACACGCGGGCGTGGCGAGTGATCGCGGGAGGCATACTGTCCGCGGCTGCCCAGCTGGCTGTGCCGGCGATCTATTACGGCAAAGAATCGCTCGGCGCATGGATGCGCACGATGAGCAGCGTGGTCTTTAACGTTTCGTTACTCGAGCCCAGACCCTATCAGACGCACAACCTGCGAATTTTCTGGAGCATGCTCGTTCCCGGCCACACGCTGCCGTTTGTCCTCTACGTCCTCAGCGCTCTTGTCATATTGGGATTGACGGCCAGCGTGTGGAATGGTGCGTGGTCTCACCGCCCGGCTCTTCCTTTCGCGCTGCGCTATTCAGCGCTCCTCCTAGCCAGCGTACTGGTTGCGCCACATCTGATCGTGTATGACCTGGTGATTCTCGCTCCCGTATTTCTGTTGCTGTCGGACTGGCTTATCGGTCGCTCGCTTGTCGATCACGCGACTATCGCTCACTCGACTATCGCTCAGCAGCCGGGTGCCAACTCCTATATGAAAGTCGTTCTTTACTCGGCATACCTGGCGCCACTCGCGGGAGGGCCCATCGCCCGCTGGACGCATCTGCAAGTCTCCGTCGTGCTGATGAGCGTTTTGGTCTGGATGATCTGGCGAGCAAGCCGCTCCAGCCCTGTGGCTTTGGCAGCTTGAGATCCAGCCGAGCCACCGATGCTGGAGAGATGCCCTTGCTTATTCGCAGCCGCCATTCTTGCCGAACGCCAGTAGACCAATGTCGGTCAGGCCGAAATAATTGAAGACGCCCTTGGCGATGTGGCCCTTGCTGGCGTGAGCGGTGAACACCTGGAAGGAACAACAGTCGCCTGCGCCCGACGGATAGGTGAAAGTTACCGTGATGAGCCCATCGATCACTGTGAAATAGCCGCCATATGGGTTGTTCTGGCCGTTCAGCACGGCTTCGCCGCTGTGCGTGAAGCCGTAGCTGCCATCGTCGGTCAGAGTTATGCAGTTCGCGCCATTGTTGCGCTGCGACTCGGTCACAGTCGCCGGCCAATTGCCGGTGTAGCTCTGCGCCATGGCAGCGCTGGTAGTGAGGGCAAAAGCCGCAATTGCAACCGCCATTGCGATGAATCTGCGAATGTGTCTGGTCATTTTTCCTGCCTCCCAATGAAATTGTGGTTCGTGTCGCCACGAACCATATCGAAGGAAGACCAGCGAGTTGTCATGAAAATGTAAAGCCATTGTAAAAAGCTCTGATGCCGAGAAGAAGCTTTCCGAGTAGGAAATGCGGACACCTTCCGCAGGCGAACCACACCGAGGGTGCCCCATTCTTGCGCGTTCTTTGCGCAAGAGTGGGTCCAGAGACTGATCGCACAACGGGATTTTGGTTGGCGCAGCGCCGGGGTCCCCAGCCCGCCCGGTTTTGGCGTGATGGGGTGGAGCGGTTTACCGCTGCGATTACTGGCCTATTTTCATCGACGGCTTTAGCCGCTGAGGTCACACCTGCCGCGCCGGAAAGAATTTGTCCGCAGTACCCTTAGTCGTGGCAGGTGACCCACTCTTGAGAGTGCTTGGTTTCGTCGGCATCACTCATGCCGGGGGTGCCCCATTCTTGCGCGTTCTTTGCGCAAGAGTGGGCCCAGAGACTGATCGCGCAATGGGATTTTGGGTGGCGCAGCGGTTTACCGCTGCGATTACGGGCTTATTTATCGACGGCTTCAGCCGCTGAGGTCACACCTGCCGCGCCGGAAAGAGCTTTTCCGCAGCATCCTCAGTCGTGCCGCGAACGCGCTACCTCTCAAACAACCCGAGAAGTGGCGTGCCGAAGCGCCGACGCCGTTCGCCTCCGCTTTACGCACGTTCGTCAGGCACGTGCGGCGGGAAGGGCAAGAGCCCATTGTGCAATCAGTCTACTTCCCATCCTTGCGCAAAGAACGCGCAAGGATGGGGCACCCACTGCGTGGATGTGCCTCACAATATCGCTTAGACGATCGTCTTCAGCGGCAGCCCCTGATTCACCGCGAACAGCGCCAGTTCCAGCCGAGTCGAAACGCCGAGTTTGTCGAAGATATTGCTGAGGTGATGCTTCACCGTATCCTCGCTGATTTTGAAATACTCGGCGATTTCCCGGTTGGCATAGCCGGCGACGACCGCCGAGACAATCTCCAATTCCCGCGGCGTCAGCCCGAACTTCTTTTGCTTCATTTCCTCGTTC
>JBEKXC010000227.1:0-7035 GCA_049512435.1 Terriglobales bacterium
TCCTGCCAGCCGTCGTTATCGTAGTCGAAGAAGAAGCAGCCGAAGCCGAGCGTCAGCAGCGTGGCGCGACCAACCTCCGAGCGCGGAGCCTCATCCACGAACAACCCGTTGCCTTCGTTGTGGTAGAGCGAAAGCATCTGGTTTGAAAAATTCGTAATGATCAAACTGGCACTGCCGGAGCGGTCATAATCCGCGGCGTCAACGCCCATCCCGGCGCGCGCCACGCCATCTTCGCTGAACCCAATCCCGGCGGAAACCGCGCGCTCTTCAAACGTGCCGTTCTTTTTATTGAGGTAGAGCTTATTAGGTTGCGTGTCGTTGGCGATCAGGATGTCAGGCCATCCGTCGTTGTTGTAGTCGAGAATGGCCACGCCGAGCCCCTTCGATGTCGGATCGTAGAGGCCGGCCTTCTGAGTAGCATCTTCGAACTTGCCGTTGCCGAGGTTATGCCAGAGACGCGCTGACGTTCCCTTATACGATTCGGGCGTGCAGTAGGATTTGTGCGAGCCATCGAGCGTGCAGTAGAGGTCCGATTGCTCGGACCACTGCACGTAGTTCGCGACCACGAGATCAAGTTTGCCGTCGCGATCGTAATCCACCCAAGCCGCACTGGTAGAGAACTCGTTCGGCCCCCAAAGCCCCGCGGACTTAGTCACGTCAGTGAAAGTTCCATTGCCGTTGTTGTGGAAGAGATGGCTCTGGCCGACCGCGGTAACGAAAATGTCGTCGAAGCCATCGTTGTCATAGTCGCCGATGGCAACGCCAAGTCCAAAGAGCGAAATGTCGAGCCCAGCCTTGCGAGTCACGTCGGTGAAGGTGCCGTCATGATTGTTGTGGTAAAGCTTCAAAGTAGTAGCGCCGCGTTTAGTGTGGCCGGGCCAGTCCTGACCATTGACCAGCAGAATGTCGGGCCAGCCGTCGTTGTCATAATCGATGAACGCGCAGCCCGGACCCATGGTTTCCGGCAGCCACTTTTTCCCGAAGGCTCCGTTGTTGTGGGTGAAGTGGATGCCGGCCCGGGCGGTGATGTCGCGGAAGGTGATGTGTTCCTGCGCGGATGCGAAGCTCGCGATCAGCAGAAAAGACACGACCCACCGCAGAGAAACCAAGCCACACCCAGCCCCGGAGGGGCGTTTGAGAATAGCCCGGCGCTTCAGCGCCGGGGAAACTGGACAGCCTGAGCGAGTCCCGGAGGGACGACTGAAGTTTTCACGCGCACTCTTTAGCCCCTGAGGGATACGCAACCTTCTTCCACAATCCATTGCAAGCGAGGGCGGGAACATCACCGTCGGACCCCAAGAGTCGGTCTGGCACTCGCAGTTAGTCGCCTCGCCGGTGCGTTGTTCAAGATTGGCAGCGGGACCGATACGTGCTCATGGATGCTTTGCCGTTCGTTGTTGTCTTCGGGATTGAGCTGGCGATACGGGCCGGTGATCGCCTGCGAGGATTCGTCGGCCTTGAAGCGCAGGTAGCGAGCCTGATGTTCTTTGGCCATTTTTTCATCCCCGAGACCGTTGTAGCAGAGCATGAGGTTGTAGTGCGCCTGCAAGTCCTCGGGATCGACCGCGAGCACTTGCTGCAAAGTTTTCACGGCTTCGGAATATTTGCGTTCGAGAAAAAGCACGCGGCCTAAATTGTTCAGCGCGACGCGGTCGCGGGGGTATTGGGCAAGGACGATTTGGAAATGCGCTGCGGCCTGATCATAGTCTCCCGCGGTCTTCATCAGCGATCCGTAAAAGAAATTGGTGCGCGCCAGCTTCGGGTCGAGCGCCAGCGCTTTCTCAAGTACCGCGCGGGCGCGGGGCACGTCGCCTTCCTGCAGCGCGGCGCGCCCGATGTTTACCCAGCCGTCGGGATTTTGCGGATCGATCTCGGTGACCTTTTCGAAGGCAGCCTGCGCGGCTTTCAGATCGCCTTGCAGCAATAGTCCGATGCCGTAATCGTTCCAGCGCTGCCAGTCTTCTTTCATAAGCTGGGTCTTGGGCTGCGGAGCGGAAGCGTTCGCGGGCAAGACGTCGAGTGCCACTTCATTTTGCGCCACTGTAACGATTGGCAGATCGGGAATTTTCTCCGACTTCGCGGAAACTCCGTGGAGCGATCCGGTAAACGCAACCTTGGTGTCATCGTAGTCAGGCGTAACAGAGGCCGTCGCAACTCCGGGCGGCTGATTTTTATCGCGCTCGCCGGCAAACGCAAACTGCGTGTTAAACCACGCGAACTTGCGATAGCAGAGCCGCGCCGTCAAAATAATTTTGCTTCCTGTCTTCTCGGGAATTTTCATGCGGAAGTGCACGGTGTCCGCTGCTCCGGGTGGAATGAGACGCACATAAACGACGGCGCGCGTAGCCCATGCGTTGCGCTTGTTGATCGGGTTGCCGTGCGCATCGACCTGGAGCGAGCGATAGAAGTGCGCGCCTTTTTCGACCGGGCCTTGGCCGTTATCTTCGGCCATGCCGCTCCAGAAAATCGTCTGGCCTTTGTCGTCGACACCTTTCAGTTCGAGCCAGGTGTCGTAGGCATCGACGGTGCCGCCGGGGAAGAAATGGCCGACGCGCTTGGTTCGCACCACGACATCGACACGGACGGAGTCGCCGCGGCGGACGGCGGGATGCACGCGGTTAAGAGGAGCAGTGACCGGCGCGGTGGCGGAAGTAGCAGCCTCCGCGTTGGTGCTGGCCCCGGGCGTGATTTTGGCTTCCGCTTCTTCTCCAACTGCGAAGGTAGTTGCGAGTTCGTGTTGCGCGATTGCTCCTGGCTTTAGCGGAACACTAGCTGGCGACAGCGCGAAAATATCCACCGTAAGAGCTCCGCTCGTCAGGAAATCCTCTGTGGCCTTCAGCTGAGCGGCATCTTCATTGGCAGTGGGCAGCGCGGTGTTAGCGCCGGGAAAACGATGCGAGTGCACTTTGCCGGCAATGTTTCCCATATCGTTGGAGGGTTCGAGCGGCATGTGACAATCGGCGCATTGCTGCGGCTTCGCGGGATAGTAGAACGAGCGTGCGCCCTCGCCGGAGACGCCGCTGGCCTGCCAGTTGTCGTACTCGTTGAAGCCGCGAATCCAGCGGTAATGATTGACCGGCACATCCAGGTGCACCTTGTGGCAGGAGGAACAGAATTCCGCCGTCTGCTGCTTCATAAACGGCTTGAGGAAGACGCGGCGATGCGGCTCCGGATTCAGCTTGATCATGAAATCATGCAGAGTGCGCACCAGCGGATTCCTGGTGGCGGCGAGTTCATGCAGTTCGGGATATTCGAGATAGAAATCAGCTTGGCCCATCGTGCTTTTTACGTCCGCGATGGAGTGGCACATCATGCATCCGAGTCCGGCTTGAGCCGCGGGCGTGTGCACGATCTCTTTGATGGGCGTATCCATTTTCCCGGCATAGAGCACCGCCGGATCATGGCATCCGCCGCACCATTTGGAAGGTTTGGTGCCAATCGTGTCCTGCATGTACTCGATCGACTTGCGATACCACTGATTGTTGAACGATGAAAAATGATGCGCCGAGCTGTTCCACTGGTTGTAGATATCCTCGTGACAGCGTTTGCAGGAATCCGATTCCATGAAGAACTGGCTGGGAATTTTTTCTCCGCCGTACACTTGCGCGGAGCTGGGAAAAAATGGGCCGGTGGGCCCGTCGCCTTCGCCGTTCATGGTGAGCGGGGGCAGCATGGGATTTTCAATACGGGCATGCTGGCTCCAGCGGTTCTCGCGGAGATATCGAGCAACCGGCGCGAGCACCGCCAGCAGCGCCAGTACGGCGGCGACCCGAACCGCGGCATGACGGGGCAACCATCCGAGAGCGCCCAATCGAGCGGCGGCGATCAGACCGGCGCCGAGAAAACTGACGCCGATGTGCACGTAGACAAGCGTCCACTCCGTGCGCAGCGCTCCGGTGTAGATCAGCACCAGTCCCGGGATCGCACCGAGGAATAGGAAAACCATTCCGATGCGGACCAGTGGCTCACCCTGACGCCAGCAGCGGATCAGCCAGAGCAGCAGAAAGACCGAAGCCACGACGCCGGCCAAGGCGTGCAGCAGCACCACTCCGGCATACAGAACATTCGGCTGTGGGAAGGCGTAGAGATAAATCGCGGACACAACCAGGAAGCCGATCAGCAGCGACAACGCTCGATTCATAGAAGGCGTGGCGGACGACGTGACCCTCGCAGGCTCACACAAGAACCTGCCCCCTCGGGTTGCGCCATATTAGCGGCTGGCGTGAAGCGTTGTCTCTAATTAAAACAGATTAGAAGACCGGGTCTTATTCGCATTCCTGACTTCCGCGGCGCGGTGGATTCCGAAATTCAGTTCTTAGGATTTGGACTAAGGCTCGAGCCCATAGCAATCGCGCGGCAATTTCAGATCTACAGTTTTCTCCGCCACAGCGCTCCGGCGGAACGCAGACCAGCTTTGAGTTTTTCGCGCAACGGGCGGCTGTACAACAGGTTGAGGAAGCCTTCCATCTCTCCCGCGAATCCGCCGCCGTAGCCGAACCACCAGATTTTTTTCATGCTTGGAACCAGGTCGCTGTCGACATACTTCAAGCGCACCATTTCTTCCAGGCCCCAGCGTCCGTGCGTACGCCCCAGGCCACTTGACTTCACGCCTCCGTGCGGAGCTTCGCTGATGCTGAAACAAGACACGGCATCGTTCACCATCACCGTGCCGGCATTGATCTGACGAGCCAGTCGCTCGCCGCGGAGTCGATCGCGAGTCCAAACGCTGGCGGCCAGTCCATAGTCGGAATCGTTAGCCAGGCGCACGGCCTCGGCATCGTCGCGGAAAGGCGCAATCGGCAGCACCGGACCGAAGGTCTCTTCCCGCATCACGCGCATGTTCTGATTCACGTCCGCCAGTACTGTGGGCGCAAAAAAAGTCGGGCCAAGCTCGCGCAACCGCGTGCCTCCGGCCAGCACGCGGGCGCCGCGCTGCTTCGCATCCTCGACCTGCGATTCCACCACCCGCACTTGCCGCTCGTGGATCATGGGACCGATTTCGGAGGCCGGATCCATGCCATTGCCAACGCGCAGCTTGCGCGATTTCTCGGTGCAGGCATCGAGAAACGCCGCATACAGACTCTGATGCACATAGCAGCGTTCGACCGACAGGCAGGTCTGCCCCGCATTCACGAATGCTCCCCAAACGGCGCCGCTCGATGCGACATCGACGTCGGCGTCTTCGAGCACCAGCATGGGATCTTTCCCGCCGAGTTCCAGCACCACCGGAAGCAGGCGTTCGGCGGCGATCTGCGCAATTCGCCGGCCCGTGTCAACACTTCCAGTGAAGACCAGTTTGTCGATTGCGCTCTTCACCAGTGCCGCCCCAGTCTCGCCTTCGCCCGGCAGCACTTGGAAGACGTCGTCGGGAACTCCCGCCTCGCGCAGCAGCGCCTGCAGTTCGAGCGCAATCAGCGGCGTCAACTCGGAGGGCTTGAGCGCGACGGCATTTCCCGCAACCAGAGCCGCCAGGGCCTCCGTCGCCGGAATCGAGAAAGGATAATTCCACGGCGAGATGATTCCGACCACTCCATAGGGCTCATGCAGAATGCGCCCTGACTTGGTTTTCATCGCGAGATTTCCGTGCGCGAGCTTTTCTTCCCGCAGGATCGCGAATGCACTGTCGATGAGGAACCGCGCGGCGTCGAGTACGACCAGAACTTCGGTGAGCAGAGCCTCAACCAAGGGTTTGCCTGCTTCTTGGGTGATGCGCCGCGCGATGTCGGTCTTATGCGCGAGAAGAATCTGCTGGAAATTGCGCAGTATCCGGACGCGATAACGGATGCCCCAGGCATTCCAGTCGGGTTGCGCGGCGCGCGCGCGGGCAACCGCAGCGCGCACTTCGGTCGGGCCGGCGCTATCCAGTTCGCCCAGAACTTCGCCGCTCGCCGGGTTCACGGAGGCGATTCGGGAGATCGCGAATTCGATGTTAGCGGGCATCTGCGAAGAAGTGTACGCGGGACGGAACCGGCGCGCCAGAGTCATAATCGTTTTGTGAATTGTTCGTGTAGCGCGGACACTCTTCTCCGCGGCGGGGGATAGCCGCGAGCGCGCGGACAGAAGTGTCCGCGCTAAATTAGTATTCCACCTCAACCAGATACAGCCCGCTGGCGGGCGCGGTGGGTCCGGCAGCCGCACGCTCACGTGCGTCGAGGATGCGGCGTAAATCTCCCAGGCTTACCGTTCCCTTCCCCATCAGCAGGAATGTTCCAACCAGGTTCCGCACCATGTGATGAAGAAATCCGCTGCCGCGCACCGTATAGATCAGTTCTTCGCCTTCGCGCGTCCAGGTGGAAGAAAAAATCGTCCGAACATTCGTCGTGCCATCGTTCGTCGTGCCATCATGGCTCGTCAAAGTATTCGTCATATTCGTCGCACGAATATCTTCGCTGGCGGCCATACGTTCTATGCGTTCCGGATCGACCGCCGCGAACGTCGTGAAATCGTGCGTGCCCACAACCAACTCAGCGGCTGCAATCATCGCCGACTCGTTCAACGGATACGGATAATGCCACACATACCGCGCCAGAAACGGCGGACAGACCGCTCCGCGGTGAATGCGATAGCGATAAGTCTTGGCCCGTGCCGACTTGCGCGCGTGGAACTCCGGCGAAGCCTCGGTTACCTCCAGCACCCGGATCGAAGCCGGCAGAATGTGGTTCAGCGCCCGCATCCAGTTTTCGGCCGGAATCGTCGATGAGGTCGCAAAACTTGCCACCTGGGCCAGCGCGTGCACGCCCGCATCGGTGCGGCCGGAACCCTGGGGCAGTACATTTTCTCCGCTCAACCGTCCAATGGCTGAGGCCAACGCGCCTTGCACCGTCGTCCGGCCGGGTTGCACCTGCCAGCCGGCGAAATCGGCGCCGTCATAAGAGATGATCAGTCTGAGATTACGCACGTTCTTTTTCGAGTCCTACTCTGAATCATGATCAGTGTTTGCAACGTTTCACTGCCGCCCTTACCAAGGGTGCGCCAGCGCGTCAGCTATACTATTTCACTTACGACTAATTTATTCACGGCAACGCGAAATGGAAA
>JBEKXC010000228.1:0-7005 GCA_049512435.1 Terriglobales bacterium
GCCAGGGATTTCAAAAACTTTTTGTGCGTCGGTACCGATTGCTCGCTGGTCCACCACATCATATTTCAGGCCATCGGCTCCTAGCACGAGACCAGAATTTGTCCAAAATCGCAAAATAGCGGTGGCCATGGGTTCGCAATCCGTCCCATACTGGAAACACGGTTTAGGGGGCCATATTAGTTGCATGTGACACAGTAATCACATAGGATTTTTATGTCACAGCTTGTGGACAGGCTCCGACCGCCTTGACGGCAGGCGGCTGCTAAGGAATCGGCGAACTCTGCAGCGCCGCCCCCAGCACTTCCCCGGCATCCGCTTCCTGAACGAAAGCAATCAACCGCAAATTCCCCCGATCCAGCGGAGATTTGACCTTAACCACAACATCGCGATCAAAGTTCTTTCCCTTTTCCACCGTCCCAACTTTACTGATACTCTCAGCCACCGCGACATGACGAATGTCGCGCCCCTTGTTCTCGCCCGCCGAAACATGCGATTCCGCGTGATTGAGCGCAACCGCGACGAAGATCTCGGCCTTGCCCGCCTTGAAGTCCGCTGGCAAAGCGTCCACCGCCAGGTGAACGCGAATCGTCTTCGGATCCGCCAAATCAACCGAAGAAATCCGCACTGGAATCTTGGCATGGCTGCGCGCACTTTCAATCGCCCGACCCACCGCCCCAGCATCACTCCCATTCATTTGCGCCGCTCCATCGATCACCATCTGCGGAGTGTATGGCTCTCTCACTCCCAGCCGGCGCACATACTCCTCCTGCCGATCCGTAAAAAAACTCGACGAGTAAGCGTCTTTCCAGCCATCGTGGTTCCAGTAGTCCACGTGTTCGCTAAGAACAATCGCCTGCGCTCCCGCAATCGGCTGCGACCCATCCAACTTCGCCAGCAAGGCATCGGCGGGAGGGCAACTCGAACACCCTTCGGAGGTGAACAACTCGATCAGAACCGGCGAGCCAGCATCGCGTTCAGGAGCATCCGAAGCAACCGCGCGACTGAACCCCATCGGCGTGACCAGAACCAGCAGAGCCAGAACAAGCCGTGTCGTCGTCATAGCCATACGAGTAGAGATGCGCAAGCCCTGGAAAAGTAACCGCGAAACCACACTTCCGCAGCCACTCCCGCTACAATCTCTAGGAGGTTGGGGTGTTGCACTTGATTTTGGGTGGCGCAGCGGTTTACCGCTGCGGTAACCGCCCTGTTTTGAATGCGGCTTTAGCCGCTGAGGGCGCGGTTCTCGATCAGAAATGACTTTTTCCGCAACCTGCTAGGGACAAGGACTGACCACTGCCCACCGACCACTAACCACCGCCCACTTCTCTCCATGGACACCGCCCGCATCGCCGCTCTCCTCGAACCTTTTCTCGAGCAGTCGCTCTCCCCGGCCCAGCTCGATCAAGTATCGATATACATCGATCTATTACTTCGCTGGAACGCCCGCATCAATCTGACCGCCATCCGCAAAGAAGAAGAAATAGTAACCCGCCACTTCGGCGAGTCCTTCTTTATGGCAAGCCACCTCTTCCCCGCAGACCCTGTAGCGCGGACACTCCTGTCCGCGAACGCCGACACCACCCAAGAGCCGCCTATCACACAATCCCCCAACCACCGGTGTCATCCTGAGCGCAGCCACGCCATCCGCGACGCGGATGGCGCGGCGGAGTCGAAGGACCCCTACACGACCCATCATCCGCCCGGGCGACCGCAGGGAGGTGCTGACCACTGCCCACTGACCACCAACCACTGCATTTCCCGCGTCCTCGACATAGGTTCCGGCGCCGGATTCCCCGCACTTCCCCTGAAAATCTGGACTCCACAAATCCACCTCACGCTGATCGAATCGAATCACAAGAAAGCCGCTTTCCTCCGCGAAGTAGCCCGCGCACTTACATTGACCAACATCAATGTAATCACCGACCGAACCGAAACCCTGCTCGCCCGTTCCGATTTCCCTCGCGCCGACGTAGTAACCCTCCGAGCCGTGGAGCACTTCGCAACCATCCTCCCCCAAGCCGCAGCCTTCCTAGCTCCCGGCGGATGCCTGGCTTTACTAATAGGAACCGCCCAGATCCCACATCTGGCAGGACTGAAATCCGTACAATGGCGTCAGCCAATCAATGTCCCCAAGTCACATTCAAGAATGTTATCAATTGGTATACATAAGTAAAGTGGTAAGCAACCGCCAATAAATAACGATAAAGTGGAAATAAAATACCTAATTTATCCCTACATGACACACAGAGTGGCCATACTATAAACATATCTCACAATGAGACAATACACGAAAAAGTGTTCCACGTGAAACACTCGCCATTCTCCACTCGTGGCCCAGCCACCAAATTTTTCAAATTCGCGAAAATTAAAGATGTGTTTCACGTGAAACAAAAGTCCCCATCTGCACAATAATAGGCATTGCTTCCACAACCACTTCGGGCATATCCTGTCGCGCAACACCAGAAAAGACAATAAAATCATGGGACGTGTCATCGCGGTTGCCAACCAGAAGGGTGGCGTCGGCAAGACTACGACTGCCATCAACCTTGCCGCTTCACTCGCCGCCGCCGAGGTCAACACACTGCTGGTCGATTGCGATCCGCAGTCGAACTCAACCAGCGGCCTGGGCTTGGTAAAAAATCCAGAACGCATCAGCATCTACGACGTGATCATGGGCGTGGCCTCCGCCGAGGAGGCGCTGCAGCTCACCGCTCTCGAACAGCTTTGGCTGATTCCATCGCACAAGAATTTGATCGGCGCCAACATCGAGCTGGTGGGGGCGGAGCGGCGCGAGTATCGTCTGCGCGATGCGCTCGCCAGTTTGCTCGATCGTTTTCACTTCATCGTGCTGGACTGTCCGCCGGCACTTGATCTGCTGACCTTGAACGCGCTGGTCGCGGCCGATGGAGTTTTGATTCCGATGCAGGCGGAGTACTTTGCGCTCGAGGGTGTATCGGAGCTGCTTGACACCATCGAGAGGATACGCGCGGAGCTGAATCCTGGGCTGGTGGTCGAGGGCGTGGTGCTGACCATGTTCGACGAGCGCACGAACCTGGCACAGCAGGTGGCCGAGGAGCTTAAGAAATATTTCGGCGACAAGCTGTGCACAACTGCGATCCCGCGGAACATACGGCTGGCAGAGGCTCCAAGCCATGGGCTGCCGGCGCTGATGTATGACGTGCGGTCGCGGGGAGCGGAGAGCTACATACGGCTGGCGAAAGAGATCCTGGACCGGCAGGCTCGGGCTTTGAGTGGACCGGGGGAAGCAGCATAGATCGATGGACGTAAATATTTATGTATGTCAATGTAAGTCGGATTGTCGCGAGAGCTGGCTGCAGCGGAGGGTGTAGGGGTCCCTTCGGCAAGCTCAGGGCAGGCTCTTCGACTTCGCCGCGCCATCCGCTTCGCGGATGACGTGGCTGCGCTCAGGATGACAATTTTTTGAGATTGGGAGAAAGGAAATACTTGATGACTACATCCAATGCGGCGGTCGATAGGACTACGGAGAAGACTGATAAGGCTCACGAGAAGCTGGCGGAGAAACGGCGGGCTTTGGGGCGCGGACTGGAGTCCTTGTTGCCGGGGCCGCGGGGTGTGGTGGCATCTCCCACCCTTCCGCAAAGTGCGCGGAAGGATGGGGCACCCGATGCTGCGAGTTCTCAGTTCCCAGTTCTCAGTTCTCAGGAACCGCGAACTTCGTCGCCGTCTTCTCTTTCTTCCTCCTCTGCTGAATTCGCGGGTGGACCCTTCGACTCCGCTCAGGGCAGGCTCACGGGGGCGGCTGTCGCTACGCAAGCGGTTCCGGGGCGTGTGGATGAACTGCAGGCTTCGGCTTCGGGGCGCACTCCGGAGGGGGAGACGGTGTTTCTTCTGGAGATCGATCGGATCGATGAGAATCCTTACCAGACGCGGCGGGAGTTCGATCAGGAAGCGCTTAAGGAGCTGGCTCGCTCGATCGATGTGCAGGGAGTGTTGCAGCCAGTCATGGTGCGTCCCGCGACGGCTGGGCGGTTCCTACTGATTCTGGGCGAACGGCGGTTGCGGGCATCCAGGATGGCGGGGAAGCCGACGATCCCGGCGATTGTGAAGCGGGTTTCGGAGCAGCAAGCGGCGGAGATGACGCTGGTCGAGAATCTGCAGCGCAAGGATCTGAATTGCGTGGAGCAGGCGGAGGCGTTCTCGAATCTGAGCAAGCAGTTCAACCTTACGCAGGAGGAGATTGGGGCGCGGGCGGGAATTTCGCGGGAGCAGGTATCGAATTACATGCGGCTGCTGTTGCTGCCGGAGAGCGTGATCGGGGCGCTGCTGACGGGAAAGCTGACGTATAGCCATGCGCGGACGCTGTTGCAGCTGGGGGACAATGCACAGATCTGGAGGTTCGCGAAAAAGGCGATTGAAGAAAAGCTGTCGGTCGAGAAGCTCGAGGATCTGGTGCTGGGAATAAATCCGCATCGGGGAATTGGTGAAGCGAAGACGGGAGGCGGGGCGCGGTGGGTGGATCCAAATGTAAAGGCGGCGCAGCGGTCGCTGGAGCAAGTGCTGGGGATGCGGGTGCGGATTCGGGATCGGCATGGACGCGGCAAAATTGTGATTGAGTATGGGACGATTGACGACTTTGAGCGGGTGGTTAGGATGCTGAAGGGGAAATGAGGCGGGGCAGTTCTCAGTTCCCGGTTCTCAGTTCTCAGTTCTCAGTAAGGGCCGGACTCTCTTGTAAGCACAAAGTGTTCACGTGAGGCATTTTGTACAGTCGATATTGTGCATACACATATATTGGCCGCATCGTGATGATGCAAGAATTTCTTGCCGCGGCCCAGCCCGCATCGTGCTCATTCTGCGGGCTGTTTGGTGGATGTCTTTTCACTCTTTAGTTTAAGAAGTCGTGAGACGGACTTTGTTAACTCATCCTCTTGCTTCAGCGCCAGGGATATCCGCTCCGCTAGTTCCGTCAAAACGAGTCTGATATCCTGCGCAATTTCAAGACAGTGTGCGTCAGTATTTGCGTGCATCCCCTCGCTCAATGCAGTATGCAGAAGAGTCAGCGGATTGTGCTGGCCGTTGATCAGCAGAACGTCGGGAATTCCGTGCTTCATCTGGTCGATAGCCTTGCTGAATTGTGTCTCCTTCGCAGCCGCCTCGAATTCTTTGAGGGTCTCTGGCTTCGCTCCCAGTTTCGCCGCTACCTTTGCGATTTGCTCGATGATCCGGGTTTTCTGGTTTTCCACGACTCTGCGGTAATAGGCGAATGCGCCAATACCCAAGCCGTGATTCTCAGCACGCCGTCCTTGTAAGAAGAGTTCCCGATCACCCCCGATGAGTGTGATTACACGCGCCGGGGTGTTCGGCCCGAACGGCGGCATCTCGCCGAACTTTTCCGCATTCCCAGTCGGTGGCGTAATCGATGTAGGCTTTACCGCAATTGCATATGTCTTTGTTTTTTGTCGGCAATTGCGGCAGCGATAATGCAGGAATCCAAAACTCCATTTTTCATGGTCAACATAGGTGTCTCCGCTGAAATACTCGAAGAACCGGTAACCATCGCATGCTTCAAATTCGCAGTAGAGGAAAACATTGGGAGTCTGCAATCGGGGCCGATTTTCGCTCCTTACCCATAAGTTCCTTATCTCTGAACTGGAGTCGGGCGGAGAGTTAGCGAGAAAGTCTGGGACGTCGAGCCGGTCGCAATCAAAGTGATCCCGCTCCAGGGACCCACGGCCGGTCTCCCAACGTCTTATGTTCCCGAATACATAACGGCAATCCAGATCGTCTGCAAGAACTGCGGGTACACCATGTTCCACAACCTAAGATCGCTTGGTCTCGCGCCTTGGAATACTTAGCTGATGAATGCACCGAACAATCCCGAGCGCGTGCCCGAGTTTGTTGCTCAATCATCGCTCGTCACGCAACTCCCCGCTGAAAATCTCGCTACACTGACGAGAATGGACTTTCAGATCTTGCTCGACGGAGAGGTCAACGAAGTTAAATCAGGCCGCGATCTATGCTTGGGCATACTTGGAAGCGCCGTGATCGGCCTTATAGGTCTGGTTGCCACAATTGACTGGGACACAGCTTTCCATCAAGCCCGCAAGACACCATTCGTGTGGACCGCATTGCTGTTCGCGATCGCTCTCGCTTCGGCGTGCGGGGCGTTGATCTATCAGGTGCGCTATCAAAAAACTCATGCCAGCTCGGCATACTCAACTCTCATCAAAAGATTAGCGGACCATTTTGCGAAGAGATAAGTCTTCCCCCTATCAGCATTGATTGTGCATGTACCTCATTGGTAAATGTCATCGCCTATTGAAATCCGCGGGGGAAGCGAGTTCAATAAGCCTTTTGGGGCGCGACGGGCCTTAAGTTATTGATAATGCTTAAGGAGTGCGGTGTGGTTAAAGAGGCGCAATAGAGTGACCATTTCACTGTAATTATTACGCTAGTTACTATTTCTCGGGCTGGCATCTCGGTCCAATCACCCTTTGCCGCTAGTTGGTGGTAAGGCGTCCGTGACCTGCGTTCATCCACGACAAGGATGCCGGAATAGAATTCAGTCGTCCCTCCGGGACTTGGGTCGTTCTTGCTACTTTCCCGAGCGCTGAAGCGCTGGGCTATGCTCGAACGCCTCTCCGGGGGTCGATTCTTCCCACTTGTTACTTTGCTGGTTCTCCCTGACCAGCGGTGGAAAGATTTAGTCCGCGTTTTTGATGCCGCGCCCCTAAAGGGGCATCTGATTTTGAGATCCTTCGCTTCGCTCAGGATTTCGGCAGCGGGCTGCCGCCCGCTAGTCGCCTCAACTTGCGGTATCGCTGAAGCGATACCCTGATACGAAAACTGAGTTTTCGGCAGGCTCCGGCGGCGTAGCATTCCCAGGAAATTTATCTTGCAGCGTCGGCGGTGGGAAATTGTGCTTGTGCCTGATTTTTCTTCTTCACGGGAGAGCGGGGAATCTGGGGAGTAATAAGTGGGACCCAGGCTCCCACTGAAGGTGGTTGCTAAGATGGAAATGGG
>JBEKXC010000229.1:0-6973 GCA_049512435.1 Terriglobales bacterium
GCCCTCGACGGGGGTGCCGGTGTCATCCCGCACCGTGCCCTGAATGGTGCCGGTGGTGGGGTTTTCGGTGGTCTCGGCTTCGTTCTGCCCCCACAACGAAACCGTGAGCGCGACAACAACGAGTAATAGGCGAATAAGCAGGGAACGACAAACACGCAAGCCCGAGCAATCGAACAAAGTGACTCTCCTGGGGCAGAACCTCAAGTAGAACCTGGAAGCGATTCCGCGTCTAAGGGTCTTAAAGTTTCGACAGCAATGGAATGGAACAGTTTACTAGATGCGCCCACTTCCCCGGCGCGATGTACGCGTTTTGGTCTTGTCTTAAGTGTTTAAGACACTACCCGCGTTTTTACCTTAGGAGCGAACGGGAGCAAGCGCTCTCTCGTGTGGAGACGGGGCTTGCCCCTCTCATTCTGTGGCGGAGACGCGGCAAGCCGCGTCTCTACTTGAAATCGGACAGCCCCTCAGAACGTGCCCTTGCGCGTGTAGTAGCCGGCGCGATAATGCGACTGAAAAGGACCGCCCGCCGGCGCGTTCGTCAGGTCCACCCGCAGTTGACGGAATTCCGAATTCGAATGGCGCTCGGAAGGATAGTAGGCCAGCAAATATTGGGTTCGGAGTTCGTCGCTGATCTGGCGGAAGGCGTCGTCCAGTTGCGCCAGCGACTTGGCGTAGTAATACTTGCCGCCTGTATCCGAGGAGATCTGAATCAGCGCATGCTCGCCGCCAGTGTCCCGCCCCGCGTCCGCTTCGATGGGCACGATGATGATGCTGTAAATAATCGCTTCCGCCTCCTGGGCGGCGCGCAGCGCTTCTTTGTAGTTCACCTGGCTCATGGTGTCTCCGCCGTCGGTGATCACGACCATCACTTTTCTTCCCTGCCGGCGGCTTAGCGCCTGCGATCCGAGAAAAACCGCATCGTACAGCGCTGTCGCCGAACCATTGCGCTCGCGATCAATTCCAGTGTCGATCTTTTTCAAATCGGAAGTGAAGGGCACCATCTGACTCACGATCTCGCTGAACTTGTACACGGCCAGCCCGTCCTGTGGCCGCACAATCGCGTGCGCGAACTTGCGCGCCGAGGTCAGCTCCAGCGGCAGATCTTTTCTTGTGCTCAGGCTGGTATCCACCGCCAGCACAATCGACAGCGGCAACGCCGATTCCTTGTCGAAGATCGCGATCTTCTGCTCTTTGCCGTCCTCTTTCAGCACAAAATTTTCCTTCTGCAGGTTGGCCACCGGAGCGCCGCGCGCATCCGTCACCGTCACGAATACGTTCACCAGCTTTACGTCGACCTTGATGGTGGTTTCCGGTTCCTCCGCGAACAACTGGGCGGCAGCGGAAATGATCGAGAGAAAGAATACGAGGTGCAGGATATGCTTCATGAAAAGATTCAAAAAGCCAGGTTTCAGAGTTTCAGAGTTTTAAGATACCTCGGCGCCTAAAGCCGCATTCAAGACAATGCAGTTACCGCAGCGGTAAACCGCTGCGCCACCCAAAATCGAATGCAAAATCGAATTTTCCGCAGGCTGTGAAGCCGTGCCCTTCCCGTTCTTGCTCGCACATAGTTCTCGAATGGCCCTCAGACGGGGCAAGCTCCGTCTCTACACAATCATTTGGATGCACCCGGCTTGCCCGCTGTGCCTGCCGGCCGTCGAATTTCTTCGGGAAACGCTTCGCCGTCGGCCCACACTGCTCCATCTTCAAAATATTCTTTCTTCCAGATCGGCACGGTCTTCTTGAGCGTGTCGATGATCCAGCGGCAAGCCTCAAACGCCGCGCCGCGATGCGCCGCCGCCACCACGATCAGCACGCTCGTTTCGCCAATTTCCAGCCGGCCCAGCCGATGAACAATCGATGCTCCCCGCACCTCAAAACGCGGCCGCGCCTCACGCGCCAGGGATTCCATTTGCTTGAGCGCCATCGTTTCATACGCTTCGTAATCCAGATAGAGCGTGTGCCGGCCACGCGTATGGTTCCGTACTACGCCGTCGAAAATCACGACCGCGCCATCCTCGGGCCGCTTCAGGCGCTTGACGACAGACTCTCGATCGATTGGTTCGCGAACAATTCGCACTTCATTTCGCACTTCATCACGCCGAACCTCATCCCGAACGGCGTTGGTTTCCGCAGACCCGCCGCTCACGGGCGGCAACAGCCCGACTTCATCACCCTCGCGCAAGGTTCGCTCCGGTCCGGAATACTCCCGATTCACCGCGATCGCCAGCGACGGTACCATCGCTTCGAACTGCGGAGCCTCACTGCCATAATGGGAGAGCACTTCCTGCACTTTTGCCCCTTCGGGGAGATCGATGGTCTCGCCCGAGCGGCCTACCAGGTCCTTCAATACTCCAAAAAAAAGCACGCCAATCTTCATCGGAATTCTCTTGAGGGCGCGGGTCTTCGCGGCCCTTCCCATTCGTGCTCGCACATAGTTCTCGGATGGCCCCCGTCCCTCAGCGGCTAAAGCCGCAATGAAAATAGGCCAATTATCGCAGCGGTGAACCGCTGCGCCACCCAAAATCAAGTGCAACGTCGAACTCTTCGGCAGAGTGTGAAGTCGCGGCCTCTCTAAAGACGGAATCAAACCCGCGGGCTGCCGCCCGCTAATCGCCTCAACTTGCGGTATCGCTAAAGCGATACCCTGATACGAAACCGGAGTTTTTCCGCAACCTCGAACCAGGTACTGGCTCCAGTGTAGCGCGCGCCATCCCAAAGGGACTTGTCCCTCCGGGTTGTCGGTCGCACCCAACCGCCTCATTCGCTCAATTACTTCCGTAATCGTGCATTGGGTCACTTTCGCGCTTAATCTTATTGGCAACACTCTTTACTGAGAGGAGGCTGTTATCGTTAACGCCGCCCAAACCGACGCCAGTCGCAACGCGTCTGCTCGGTCTTTCCTGCACAGCCTCAATATTCTGGTCAAGTACACGCGGCTGTATGGAGTGAACCACAAACGCACGGAAGGTCAGTTCCAGAGTACCTGGAGCGAACTGCAGCAGGCGCTGCCGAAAAGCGGCGACACGGGTTTTCTGCTGGGCGTGTCGGACAACAAACTTCTTCTCGATGGCATTCCGCTCGAAGCGGGACAAGCCGAGCGGAGCTTCGCACAGTTGCTGAATGCGGCCGGCCTTTCGAGCATCATGTTCTCCAGCAAGGTCACGCTCGATGACTTTACCCGCCTGGTGCGGGCCTTTGCCATGGGTGGATCGAAAGCGCAGGACTTCGCCAAGCAGATTAAGGAAACTCTGGGCGATAACAAGGATTCCTCGATCCGCATCAATGAGGTCAAGTTCATCGCCGCCGATCCCGCCACGGGTGAATATTCCATGGCCGCCCAAATCGCCGCCCAGGCGCTCGGCCCGGAAGCGAAGCAGTGGCTCAATGATCCTCAGAAACTTTTGCAACTGATTGCCGCGGCCCAGGGAGCGAGCGCCGGCGGTTCTGGCGGCGCACCCCTCGGCAGCGTCCCCAGCATCCCGATTCCGGGCGGCATAGGGACGGGCGGGGCAGGGTCGGGCGCATCCGCAACCGGAAATTGGACCGGTGGCGTCGTTCCTTTACAGGAAGAAGAAGTCATCCAGACCATTCGCCTGCTCACTCATTTTGGCCAGGCGATGCAGGATCCGAACTCTTCTCCGGAAAACCTCCAGGTCGAACTGGGCAAGGCGCCCGATGGCGCCAAGGTCAATCTTGCCCAGTTGCTGGAAAGTCTGGCGGCGCAGGCTTCTCTGAATAAACCCAGCGATGGCAATGACACCCCGCTTCTGATGAAGGCGGCGGAAAGCATGGCCATCAAATTCGCTCTGGACCGTTATCAGCGGGGCGATGTCAAGGTCAACGCCGTCCACGAGATGATGGAGCACATGAGCCGGCAGATGGACACGCTGCGCCAGATTCTGCGCGTCCAGGAAGATAAAATGTCCAAGGCCGGCATCATGGTTGAGTCTCACGCCGACATACTCGACCGCATGTTCTGGGCGGAGATTCCCGAGGCGGGCAAGAAAAGCGTTCTGCTCTCGAGCGAAGCCGCCTGTGTGCCGCCGCGAAACATTCGGCAGTTCGTCGAAATTCTTTTTGAACGCGACGACAATGAGCTGGCCTCCAAAATTCTTGCCAACTACTGCAGTGGCGTCGACGCCAAGGATGCCGATCCCCGACGCAAGACGGCCACCGGACTCGCGCAACTCGCCGACCTCTTTGCCGACGCGCCGGATGAAGTCATGCCCAATGCCGTCGCCCTGATCGCGGAGAAACTGGGCACGGAAAATGATAGCGAGATTCAGAGTCTGCTGAGCGCCGCCTTCGCACGCTTTGGGCAGGAAGCCTGCAGCCGCAAGAAATACAAAGCCGTCGCCGAACTCTGTGAATCGCTGGAACGAGTAAGCCAGCAACGGCCTGCGCTGGTGCAGGATATCCGCTCGCGCGTAGGCATCGAAAATCGCCTGCCCGAAATGATCGAAGAAGCCATCAACGCCGATCAGGTGCCCGAGGATCTGATCAACGTCCTGCAGCAGCTGCCCAGAAATTCCGTCGAACACCTGGCTGACCGGTTCTTCCGGGCGCAGAGACGGGTCGAATGCGATCGCATTGTCGAACTCGTCGGTGAACTGGGACAGCCCGCCGTCGACGATCTGCGCGACATGCTGCGCTTGGGACAGCCGCGCCAGGCTGCCTCCGCCGTCGGCCTGATGAGCCGCCTCGCGGTGACTTCGTTGCTGGAGTTGCTGCCCTCGCGCATGGGCGAGTTCAACCGCTTCTATCAGGACGTCATCGTCCGCCAGATCGCGTATGGCGCCGCGCCCGACCGCGGACGCACGCTGCTCGAACTGCTCGAACTACTCGACCCACTTATTCTGCCCGAGGCCATCGACGAGATTGGCATGAGCCAGGACCACAACGCCAGTTCCAGCCTGATCGCGCTGGCTACGGTCGGTGAGGTCAGCAATCGACCGCCATTCGTGCAACTGAAAGCCATCGAGTCACTCGGACGTTTGCGCGAGAGCGAGGCCGTTCCCGTTCTGCGCTCCATCGTCGACGACAAGAAATTCTTCGGCTATAGCCAGCACCGCGAATTGAGGATCGCCGCTATTCAGGCGCTCTCCAAGATTGATCCTCGCCACGGCACCCAGGCTCTCGCCGAGAGCGGCCTGGAGGCCGGCGAACTCGCCATCGCTCCGCTCGATTCAGGTCCCGGATGTCCCTGGGTCCGTCAGCGTCGCTACGAGCGGATCGTCCTGCCGCGCACGCTTTCCGCCACGCTTTCCAGTTCCTGGGGAAAGTCGAACATCGTTATGCGGGAGATGAGTCTGGGCGGCGGCATGGGCACGCGCAATGACAATCTTCGCGTCGGCTCCGAAGCCCACGTCGAAATTTCGCTGGGCGTGAAAAAAATCCGCGGCGAAGTTCTTCTTCGCCGTGCCCGCGTCAATGAAATCGGTTTCGAGTTCGTCGGCATGGACCTCGACAGCCGCTACCGCCTCCGCCGCGTCCTGGTCGAGGCCTTGCAAAAAATCCCCGAGAATCGCGCCGCCGACTGGGACGGCGAACGCAGAAGCACGTAGAAGCTCTCAGCTCTCAGCTGTCAGCTCTCGGCTCTCAGGAAGTGCCCACTCCCACGAAATGAATGCAGGAAATCGGCTTGCCGTCTCGGCAACCGTCGCTTCCAGGCATTTCCACACAACGATTCCGCAGAAAAGAAAGCCCCCGCGCTTGCAGGGGCCTATTCACAAACCAAGTTATAGAAAGCAAGTTCGCAAAACCGCGGACTCGCCTACGCTACTTTCACGAAAATAATCACGAGCGTGAACAACACCAGCGATTCGATGAACGCCAAGCCGAGAATCAGCGCCACCTGAATGCCAGCGCGGGCGGCCGGATTGCGTCCAAGCGCTTCGCATGCCGCCGACGCCGTACGCCCCTGGGCTTGCGCCGCCAGTCCGGATGCGAGGGCGATCGCGAAACCAGAAGTGATCACCACCCAGTTGGTTGTGCTAGACCCGCCTGCGCCCGTCTGCGCAAATGCCGGGACAGCGAGAAAAGAGAACATCATCATCACAAACAGCAACATCACAATTTTCCGCATTTGTTTCTCCTTATATGAATTGCCCCAGTGGGTGGTTGACGTCGTGCTCATGGAAGCCAACGCCCTCACGCTGAAAGGCAGTTGCCAGTTACCAGTACCCAGTACCCAGAATCCAGAAAATCTCTCACTGGATACTGGGTACCGGGTACTGATTTAGTGCTCATGCGCTGTTGCCTCTCCCAGATAAACGCAGGCGAGCAGCACAAAAATGTACGTCTGAATAAACGAAACGCCGATGTGCAAGCCCTCAAACAGAATCGGAATTCCCAGGGGCACCAGCGAAAAAAATACCAGGGTCACCATCTCGCCGGCGAACATGTTCGCGAAAAGACGGACCGTCAGTGACAGGACGCGGGCCGCGTGACTGAACAGCTCAATCGGGAACAAGAGAATCGGCAATAATACCCGGACGGCCAGAGGCATGCCCTCTTGCGGCCCCATAAAGTGCTTTAGGTAACCCAGAGGCCCATTCGCGCGCACACCCTGAACGTGATAGTAAAACCACGTGAGCAGCGCACATCCGAGCGGCACGACCGGCACCGCCGTGGGCGATTCCAGGCCGGGCACCAAACCAATCAGATTGCAGCTCAAAATGAACAGCCCGAGCGCGGTCAGATACGGGACGAACTGCTCCGGATGATGCGAGATGGTCTCGCTGGCCAGGTCATTGACAAATCCCTGGATCCCTTCCATGGTCTGCTGCAACCCACCCGGACGCTCGACTGAAAGGCGCGAGCGCACGGCAATAAAGAATATTGTGAGCAGCAGCACGACCAGCAACTCCATCGCAAAGGGGTTAGAGATCGGAGTTGCCGGATGCCTGGGATGAATGTGCAGCGTCTGCAGCAACGCCAGGACGCCCGGGCCGAACAGACGATTCAGAAGTGC
>JBEKXC010000230.1:0-6922 GCA_049512435.1 Terriglobales bacterium
TTACAAATCGCAAATTACAAATGTCCGAAATACACTCTCGTGTCGTATTCGAATTCGACCGTGCCATTTGTGGCATGGGCGCGAAAAGTCCGCTGCAGCTCCTGCATCATCGGCGCGTAGTTGGGATGACCTTCGAGCGGCGCGTATGAAGAAGACAGCAGGCGCCCGGCGGTCCCTTCATAGTCAAACTGCTGGCGCAGGTCAAATACCTGTTCCCGGTGCGGAGCGGGCGCAAAGAATTCGTGGATCACAGCGGTCGTGCGTTCGTGACGCACCTCCTTATAGTCTGTGCCGTAGGTCAGCAGGAGTTGCTCGTAATCGCGCAGGAAAGGCGTAGTCGAGGTGCGGCGCTCATTCCATATCAGTACGCACCATCCTTCCCGCCTTAGAATCCGGACAAATTCCGCACGCGCACGAGGCAGATCGAACCAGTGTGCTGCTTGCGCCGCGGTCACGAAATCGACGGAGGCGGACCCGAGCGTCGTCTCCTCAGCCGTTCCCGCAACCGATACCAGCCCGTTATGGTCTTCGAGTTGTCGCATGCCCGTCTCGCGCATTTCTGTGTTCGGTTCGACGGCAAAAACAGAATTGCCGTTTTCCAAAAGCATGCGAGTAAACACGCCCGTTCCGGAAGCAATGTCGGCGACGATGTGACTGGGCTGCAATCCGCATTCGGCGCGAAGCAGGTCAAGAACTTCGGGTGGATATCCCGGGCGATAGCGGACGTAATTCTCGACTCGATCAGAAAAACGAGCCGTTGGCGACTTGCTCATTGCTCTCTTGTTCACCGCTCTTTAGTTTAACGCGTTCCACTCGACCTCCCTGCACACGGTACAATCTTCATTTTGTGCCTGGCGTTTTGTGCCGGAGTCTTATTTCGGCGGAATCAGTGTTTTCTTCAAGGAGCTTCATGAAACTTCTCTCGTGGGCAGTTCTGTTCCTCATGCTGATTGGTTCGACCCTGCCGGCGTTTGCTCAAACCGGCAGAGACAGAGACAGAGACAGAGATAAAGACAAGGAGAAAAACCAGCCCTCCGCCGGGCCCGTCAGCGGTTTCCGTGATGTTGCCGCCGAGCGGGACGTCGAAGAAAAATTCATGGCTGTGCCCGATGCCCAGCTGGCGGAAGAGCACCTGCGCATTCTGACGCAAGCGCCGCACATCGCCGGGTCCCCCGAGGACAAAGCGACCGCCGAATACGTGGCGAAAAAGTTTCGCGAGGCCGGACTGGACACCGAAATCGTCGAATACAAAGTGTGGTTGAACTATCCGGCAGAAATCCGCGTCGATATGACCGCGCCCCCCGGAGTCGATATGCATGGACCAACCCGCGAGCACGTCGACGGCGATCCCTATCAGGATGATCCGCGCGTGGTGACTCCTTACAACGGCATGTCGCCGTCGGGCGACGCCGAGTCGGAAGTTGTCTATGCCAACTACGGCTCGCCCGCGGATTTTGACAAGCTGAAACAGATGAAAGTCGATGTGCGCGGAAAAATCGTAATCGTTCGTTATGGTGAGAATTTTCGCGGCGTGAAGGTATTCGTGGCGCAAGAACGCGGCGCCGCCGGAGTCATCATTTATTCCGACCCGAAAGACGACGGCTACTACCGCGGTGATGCCTATCCAAAAGGGCCGTGGCGGCCCGCGACCGGCGTACAACGCGGATCAGTCGGATTCATGTTCCAGTTTCCCGGCGATCCAACGACTCCAGGAGTCGCGGCCACTCCCACTCTGCCGGATTCGAAGCGTGTGTCGCCCGCCGAATCCGAGCAGTTGCCGAAGATTCCCGTAACTCCGCTTTCTTACAATGATGCCTCGCCGATTCTCGAGCACCTCGGCGGGCCGCCATCGCCGCGCGAGTGGCAGGGAGCGCTGCCCTTTACCTACCACGTTGGCCCCGGACCTGCGAAAGTGAAAATGCACCTTAAACAGGACTATCAGTTCCGCACCATTTGGGACGTGATTGGCAAAGTTCGCGGAACCTCTTCGCCCGATGAGTGGGTGGTAGCGGGCAATCATCGCGATGCCTGGGTATATGGAGCCGTCGATCCAAACAGCGGCACGGCCTCTATGCTGGAGGCGGTGCACGGCCTGGGTGAGCTGCTGAAGTCGGGTTGGAAGCCCAAACGCACGATTGTGATCGGAAGCTGGGACGCGGAAGAAGAAGGACTCATCGGTTCCACCGAATGGGGCGAAGATCATGCTCAGGAACTGGGAAACGCCGCCGCCTATTTCAACATGGACGTTGCCGTCTCCGGTAAAAAGTTCGGAGCTTCCGGTACCCCCAATTTGAAGGCGTTTATCCGCGAGATTGCAAAGGCGGTGCCTTCGCCACAAGGCGGAACCGTGTACGACGCGTGGAAAAAAACGAGCCAGTCGAACGCGGAAACGAACCATCCCCAGGAAACGGCCACCTACCGCCCGCCGCCAAACGCAATGCAAAACGATGTGCCCGTGGGCGACCTCGGCAGTGGCTCCGACTACACCGTGTTCCTGCAGCATCTGGGTGTGCCGTCCACCGACATCAGTTCGAGCGGCGACTACGGTGTCTATCACTCCACGTTCGATGACTTTGCCTGGTTCAAGAAATTCGGCGATCCCGATTTTCTCTACGAGCAGGAAATGGCCCGCATCTACGGTTTGGAAGTCCTGCGCATGTCGAGCGCCGACGTGCTGCCTTATGATTATGAGAGTTACGGGAAGGAAGTTCTGGTCTACCTCGACGCCGCCCGAAACAAAAGCAAAGACCGCTTCGGAGATAAGGCTCCAGATTTCTCGGCAGCGATCGAAGGCGCGCGTCACCTGCAGGAAGCGGGCGCGAAAATGTTGCAGAAGCAGCGGAAGATGCCCGCAGCGCCGGACCGCATCAATGCGAAACTCCGCGAAGCCGAGCGGGCGCTTCTGATTCCAGAGGGGCTGCCCAACCGTCCCTGGTTTCACCATGCCATTTATGCTCCGGGACAATACACCGGATATGCTGCGGTTGTGATTCCCGGGGTGAACGAGGCGATCGATCAGGCTGATCTTCGCCGGACCGAACAACAAATCGCAGCGCTGTCGGCGGCCTTGAACCGAGCCGTTCTGGTGCTCGAGCAATACCGCTAAGACGAGCCACAGCCTGCGGAAAAACTCGTGTAGAGACGGGGCTTGCCCCGTCTGGCAGAGACGACGATGAACACGAACTTGGCCATTCAGCATCTGTTGCACAACCTGCCCTCCGCCGCCACCGAAACATTCCTCGCGCTTTTTCCGATCGTCAACCCGCTGGGCGGCATTCCGCTGTTCTTCAGCCTTACCGCCGACTACTCCCCGGCAGAGCGTCGGCAGGCCGGGTTAAAGACCGCCCTCTATGTCATCGCGATCCTGGTCGTGTTCATGCTCTTCGGCCGGTTCGTCCTCAACTTCTTCGGGATTTCGCTGCCGGTATTGAAAATCGCAGGCGGGTTGATCGTGGCCAATACGGCGTGGGGCATGGTCACAGGCTCCCATCGCGTAACACTCGAAGAGAGCAGCGAAGCCCTGACCAAAGAAGATATTTCGCTAACGCCCATGGCCATGCCCATGCTGTCGGGGCCGGGCTCGATCGGCGTCGTCATGGGACTCGCGGCCGACGCCGATAACTTTCTTTCGTACCTGGGCATGGTGATCGGAATTGTCGCGCTCGGCCTCACCGTTTATCTTTTGCTGGTCCTCGGAGGTCCGTTCGTCAAGCGCCTCGGACCGAGCGCGATGGGCGCGATCAATCGCATTTTCGGATTCCTGATCCTGGCGATCGCAGTGCAGTTGGTGTGGAACGGGGCGGCAGACTTTAAAGGCTAAAGCGCGTCGAGAAACCAGCAGCCTGGAGCGCCGGGCGCCCTCGCCCGGCTTCAGCGTCCCGAGTCTAGCGAAGAATTCGCAACCCATGTTCCGACCCTACTGCGACGTCTCCGCGTTTTCCGCCGCTGCCAGCGCCCCTTTTTCGATAGACCGGCCGACCAGGCCGGCGCAGGACTCTATGAATTCCTGCTCCGGTGTATCGAAGGTGTCCGCAAAGTAGCTCTCGATACACAACTCTGCCACCACCCGTTTCTTCACCACTCTTTCTTTCAACGTGTTTTCCTTCAAAAAGATCGGCACTACAATATTCGATTTCACCAGATCCGACCCCAGGTAGCGCGGATCGGCCCCAACATTGTTGACCACCACGGTCTCCCCGGAAGTCGCCGCAGCTCCGCACAATCCTTTATCGAGCGGGATCCTCAGCGTGGGAGAAAAGCTGCCCACGTAGGGTCCCAGCACCAGAGCGTCGAAATCGGGGACTTCCATCCAATAAAAGCCAACCCAGTTGTAGCGCGTCATCTCTTCATGCAGGCGCTGGGAGATATACTGCATGAAGGACTTCACGCCATAGGCGGAACAGCCATACGTCTCAAATTCCTTCAGCAGTTCCTCATACTGTGACATCGGAATCGGAGTCTCCTTTTGTGGCTTCGCGGATAACTTGCATTTTATGCTCCTTTGGCTGGTCCACTCCGGCTAGTTATTGTTTAGTATCGGGGTTGTACCTCCCGGTAGCAGCACGACGCTAAAGTTGCACAGACTGTCTGGTAGTGGGAAGCGGCGTGGCGGGCGATCTACTTCGCGGGAACCGATGCTTTGGAGGCGGGCGCTCCTCGGAGCAATCCTTCCGTGCTCAGGTCCTCGTCTAGATCGGGCCAGTGGATGCCATATCCGCCTCCGGCAATCGTCCAATTCCGGCGCTGCGCCGGTGAGGCCTTCAGCAGGCGCGGATACCAGACCAGCGGAACCGTGATGACGCGGCCGTCGCGCAGACTCACGCTGAGCGTGTCGTCCGTGGACTGCACGTCGAGCACGCGCTCATCACTCATCTGCCGTCGATCCGAAAAACTCACGCCATGCCTCCCGGAATTCCTCCCGGTGCTCCGTCACCATCGATTGTATCGTGAGCAGTTCGCTGGCGCGAAACCCAAAATTGCGCGCCAGTTGGGGCCGGGTCGAGCCAGAACTTGGCCGAGAGGTCGTCGCGGTCAACATGGATGTGAGGAGGTTCGTTGGGTTCGTGGCTATAAAAATAGAACCGATAAGGGCCTGATCGGAACACAGTCGGCATGTTCTTTGTCCGCTGCATTTCATCGTAATGCCTATATTGTGTGCCATACAAGCATTACGGTAATATTGGAACGACGGTAGGATAGCGCAATTACAGAGGCCCGCGAGCATGAAAAGACGAGCAGAACTGCTTCCCGAATTGCAATTCTCCGAAGAGAAAGTCCGTCAGGCACAGACAGCTGATCGCGCTCACAGCGGCGCTGTCGTCGCCGCTGCTCGACCTATTTGATCGTAACCAGCTTCTCCACCAACTCCGAGTAGTCTTTCTTCTCCAGCCCATGGACCTGCTTGTTATACTCGTCCACTTTGCTGGAGTAATTCATAGAGCAGAACTTAGGCCCGCACATGGAGCAGAAGGCTGCGGTCTTGTATCCCTCTTCGGGGAGGGTTTCGTCGTGCATGGAGCGAGCCGTCTCGGGATCTAGCGATAACTCGAACTGTTTCTCCCAATCGAATTTGTAACGGGCATAACTTAGAGCGTCGTCGCGGTCGCGGACTCCGGGACGCTGGCGGGCTACGTCGGCGGCGTGGGCGGCGATCTTGTAGGCGATGATTCCGTCTTTCACATCTTTTTCGTTGGGCAGGCCCAAATGCTCTTTCGGCGTCACGTAGCAGAGCATCGACGCGCCGTACCATCCAATCATGGCCGCTCCTATGGCGGAGGTGATGTGGTCGTAGCCGGGAGCGATGTCAGTGACCAGCGGCCCCAGCGTATAGAACGGAGCTTCGTCGCACCACTCATTTTCTTTTTCGACCTGCTCCTTGATCTTGTGCATGGGAATGTGGCCGGGGCCTTCGATCATAACCTGCACGTCGTGCTTCCAGGCGATGCGGGTCAGTTCGCCCAGGGTTTTGAGTTCGGCGAACTGCGCTTCGTCGCTGGCATCGGCGAGGCAGCCAGGACGCAGGCCGTCTCCTAGCGAGAAGCTCACGTCGTACTTCGCAAAAATCTTGCAGATGTCTTCGAAGCATTCGTAGAGAAAGTTCTGCTTGTGATGATGCGTCATCCACTGCGTAAGAATGGCGCCGCCGCGGCTGACGATGCCCGTGATGCGCTTCGAAACCATGGGCACATATTGAATGAGCACGCCGGCGTGAATGGTCATGTAATCCACGCCCTGCTGCGCCTGCTCTTCGATCACCTCGAGCATCACGCTGGCGGTGAGATCTTCTACGCGCTTGACGCGCGAGATCGCCTCATAAATCGGCACCGTCCCGATGGGGACAGGCGAATGCCGGATGATAGCTTCGCGAATGGTATGAATGTCGCCGCCGGTGGAGAGGTCCATGACCGTGTCGGCGCCGTAGTGGACGGCGGTGTGCAGCTTCTTGAGCTCTTCGTCTACGTTCGACGTGACCGCCGAATTGCCGATGTTGGCGTTAATCTTGCACAGCGACTCGACGCCGATCGCCATCGGCTCCAGTTCCGGATGATTGATGTTCGCCGGAATGATCATGCGTCCGCGAGCGACTTCATCGCGCACCAATTCCGGCGCGAGTTTCTCGACCTGAGCGATATATTGCATCTCGTCGGTAATCACACCACGGCGCGCATAGTGCATCTGCGAGAAGTTGCCGTCCGTATTTTCGGCCTTTCGCTTCGCCAGCCACTCTGCCCGCGGTTTCAGAACCGCATCCCAACCGTTGCCGTTCGCGCCATTTGTGGAATTGCCATTGCCTGCGGACATTTTCGTTGTACCATCCTTCACGAAGTCTAGTGTTGAAATTATAACGCCGCTTCCGGAACACGGCTTATATTCTCGGGAAGGGTGCTGGTGAGTTGTGCCGCCGGGAAAAAGTGAATCCTGA
>JBEKXC010000231.1:0-6886 GCA_049512435.1 Terriglobales bacterium
ACACGCCGCTCGCGCGGCCAGAGGAACCGTTGGAGGTCTTGCGCACCGTCCACTCCTTCGATCCCTGCATGGCATGCGCCTGTCACACCTTCGATCCGTCGGGCCGCCAGATTGCCAAAGTGAAAGTGCTATGAAGACGAAGAGGGTGCCGTGAAAAAAGTACTAATTGGCGGGATCGGAAATGTCTTGCTGGGGGATGACGGCGTCGGCCCATACGTCGCGCGGCTTCTGGCCGCCCACTACGAGTTCGAGGATGGCGTCGAAGTCGCCGACCTGGGAACCCCGGCCCTGGACCTGATCGATCAGCTTACCGCGAACGATGCCGTGATCCTGATCGATTCTGTCAGCACCGATGCAGATCCCGGAACGGTCCAACTCTACCGCAAAGAAGACATCATGCGCGTCCGTCCCGCCGTGCGCATGGATCCGCACTCGCCCGCCTTAGTCGACGCCATGCTAAGCGCCGAGTTGTTTGGAGTAGCGCCCCCCGATGTGCTCCTGGTAGGAATCAAAGGTGAGTCATTCGAGCCCGGCTGTAGCTTGAGCAAGCCTGTGAAAGCATCGTTGGATCAGGTGATCGCGGAAATCTTGAGTGAATTGGATCGCCTGGGAGTCAAGCACCACCGCCGGGAAAATCCCGAAGACCTCGGCATCTGGTGGGCAACCGAAGAGCGGAGAGAGTCCCTGCCCGCGTAGGGACGGCTGTCCCCCGGCCGTCCACGGGTTTCCTTCAGTGCTTCAGCCAAACAATGGGAAAACCGCGGCCTAATCGGCGGAAATCGGAATCGCTGGTCACAAGCGCAGCCTTGTGTTCGATCGCCAGCGCCGCTGCGAAGCCGTCGGCGTAGTAAAGTTTATGTTTGACCTTCACGTCGGCAGCTTTGCATGCCCTCTGCGGCGTCGCATCCAAAACCTCGATCGGCAGCGGACTGACCGCTTGCACGGCGATTAGTGCCTGATCGGGCCCACGATCGCGGAGAAGTTTGCCATACACTTCCCCGTAATTTACCGCGGACATCAGCACCTTCGCGCGCTCTTGCCGGGCTTCTTTCAGAAGTTCGTTGACTCTATAAGCACCCGGGCTTTTCTGCAAGAAAGCAATCAGCGCGCTGGCATCGAACACGTATGTTTTCATTTATCGTGCTTGCCTTCTTCGCGATGTTCCTTTTCCCAACTCGCCAGCAGGTCCGGCCCGTCTGCAAACAAGCCCATGACCCGGTCGATGTAATCTTCGGTGAGCGGCTGCAGAACGATGCGGCCGAGTTGGTCTTCCAGAAACTTGACCTTAGTGCCCGCCTGGATCTTATGTTTGCGGCGAAGCTCCGCTGGGATCACTAGTTGGCCTTTGGATGTAAACGTACCACATGCATCTTTCATGTCTTACATTATATCATAAGTAAGAACGTTGGCAACTCGCTCTTACGCGTGTATTCGCGCTGCCGCGACCAGCGCTTGCCCCAAACTCAATCCCCCATCCCCAGCCGGCACTTCCTTCTGCGTGAACACCTCAAATCCAGCCTCGGACAGCCGCGCCTCCAGCCGCTGCGACAGGTAGACATTGTGAAAGGTTCCGCCACTCAGGCAGACGCGGTGGAGAGCGGTCTTCTTTCGCAGCAGCGTTGCCAGTTCGACGAAACACTCCACCAACCCGTTGTGAAAACGCCGGCTGATCGTCGCCACCGGAACATTTCGGCTGAGATCGTCGAGCAGCGCTTCAAACAGAGGAAGAGTGCTGATGATCCAGTGATCATCATTGGGTGCAAGATCGGGCAGGAGCTTCAGGGGATACGCACGATCTTCCTCCGCCATCACCATCGCCATTTCCAGTTCAATCGCAGCCTGGGCCTCGTAATTGACCTGCTGCCGTATTCCAGCCAAGGCGGCCACAGCATCGAACAGACGCCCGCAACTGGAAGTAAGCGGTGAATTCACGCCGCGTTCCATCATGCGCAGCAGAAAATCAACCTTGGGCCGACTGAGTTCGCGCACAAAAGGAATATCCAACTTCATAAACTCCAACTTCAAAAGCTCACGCCCGAAATGATGCGCCAGGTAGCTGACCGCCATCCGCCACGGCTCGCGGATCGCCGCCGCTCCGCCGGGCAAAGGCACATATTCGAAATGAGCAGCGCGTTCGAAGGCTTCATAGCCAGCGATGAGCACTTCTCCGCCCCAGATATTTCCGTCCGTGCCGTAGCCAGTGCCATCCAGGGCGAATCCAATTACCCGGCCTTCAACATGATTCTCCGCCATGCAACTGGCAATGTGCGCGTGGTGGTGCTGCACGCCCACCAACTCCACTCCACTCTGTTGCAGCGCCCATCGAGTGGAGAAGTAGTCAGGGTGGAGGTCGTAGGCGATGATCTCCGGCCGGATTTCAAGAATCCGCTCCAGATGCTCGATGGCTTCGTGAAAAAAACCATAACTTTCTACATTCTCCAAATCTCCAACGTGTTGACTTAAGAATGCGTGCTTCCCTTTGGTGAGGCAGATGGTGTTCTTGAGTTCGCCTCCGACGGCCAGTACCGAACGCTGATCGTTTTTCAAAAAAACCGGTACCGGAACAAAACCGCGGGAGCGCCGCAACTGCCGCGTGACGCCCCCCGTAACTCGCACCACGGAATCATCGCAGCGCAGCAGGATGTCGCGGTTATGCACCAGAAAGTAGTCGGCGAGACCGTTCAATCGACGGACTGCCTCTCGATTGTCGATCGCGATCGGCTCTTCGCTGAGATTGCCGCTGGTCATCACCAGGGCCTTGAACGCGCCCTCGGCAAGCAGAAGATAATGCAGCGGAGTGTAGGGCAAAAAAATTCCCAGGTAGCGGTTGAAGGGCGCAACCTCATCGGGAATGATGGAGAGCCGGGCGCCCTCGCCCGGCCGCAACTTCTTCAGCAGCAAAACCTTCTTCAAGAGAACAATCGGCCGCTGTATTGACTGCAGAGCCGCCCGCGCCGCGTCATCCAAATCGCAAATTTCCTCGGCAGCCTCCAGATCTGGAACCATAACGGCGAACGGCTTCTCGACCCGGCGCTTCCGCTGGCGCAGCAGAGCGACCGCCGTCGGGTTCGTGGCATCGACGGCCAGATGAAATCCGCCCAGTCCCTTTACCGCCACCACCAGTCCGGCACGCAACGCGGAGACCGCTTCGACAATCGGATCGCGGCTTGCAATTTCTTGCCCCGACTTATCCCAGAGTTCCACGCGGGGTCCACACTCCCAGCAGGCGTTGGGCTGAGCGTGAAAACGCCGGTCCAGCGGATTCTCATATTCCGCAAGACATGCCGGGCACATGGGAAACTTCGCCATCGACGTGCTCGGCCGATCGTAAGGAATGTCGCGAATGATGGTGAAGCGCGGCCCGCAGTTGGTGCAATTTATAAACGGATAGCGATAGCGCCGGTCATTCGCGTCAAACATTTCACGTAGGCAGTCCGGACAAATCGCGACGTCCGGAGAAATCAGCGTGCGAACTTCTTCGCCCTCACGACTATGAATAATGCGAAAATCCGGATCGCCGCCGGTCGGCAACGCACCGATCTGTGCAACAACGCAAGGCACATCATGCACGGTCAGGCTCGTAATCCGCGCCAGGGGCGGCGCTTCGGCGGGCAAGTGCTCTATGAAATCCTGAACCGTCTCTGCCGGCCCTTGGATTTCAATGGTGACTCCGGCGGATGTATTGCGGATCGTACCTCTAAGGCGCCTGCCGGTGGCGAGACGATAAACGAACGGACGGAATCCAACTCCCTGCACAATCCCTGAAACTTCGATCCGGCGTCGAACCTCCATACTTCGTCAGCTCGCCGTCTCCACCAGCGATTTATGTGCCCGGCGTCGTTGCTCCAGCCACATCATCCATTCGTGCATACCATTGCCAGTCAGGCAAGACACTTTCACAATCTCCATTCCGGGATGCACCTTGCGCGCATTTTCCGCTGCCGCCTCGATGTCAAACGGGACGTACGGAAGCAGATCGATTTTGCTGAGCACCAGCAAGTCGGACTTGAAAAAGATCGACGGATATTTCAGCGGCTTGTCTTCGCCTTCGGTTACGCTCAACACCACGACCTTGGCCGCTTCGCCCAGATCATAACTGGATGGACAAACCAGGTTGCCCACGTTTTCGATGAACAGAAGATCGAGGTCTTCAAGCTTCCAATCCGCCAAATGACGCTCGATCATGCGAGCATCCAAATGGCAAGTGCCGCCAGTCGTGATCTGCTTTACCGGAAAATGAAAGCGCTTGAGCCGGTCGGCGTCGTTTTCCGTCTGGATGTCACCCGTCAAAACAGCCACGCGATCATGCCGTGGCAGGGTTTCGAGGGTGCGTTCCAGCAGACTGGTTTTGCCGGAACCGGGAGAACTGATGAGGTTCAGGCACAGAACGCCATGCTCCAGAAATCGGCCACGCAACTCCGCCGCGATGCGGTCGTTTTCACTGAGTACTTTTCGCTCCAACGGCACTCGTTCCATATTGTTCCACCTCCAGATAAGCGAACTCCAGTTCATCTCCACTGATGCATGTAGTTGCCAGACTCGTGCACTGCGGACAGCTGGAATCATAGTCCTGCACGATGAAGTCATGTTCGCAGACTAAACAACGATGGCGCCGCGGACAGACCTCGATCGCCAACTCCAGCGACGCCAGATCGGTCTCCTGAATCATCGCTTCGAAACAGAAGCGCAAGGCTTCCGGATCAATAGCCGCCATTTCGCCAATCCGCACCCCGACTTTGCAGGGATACGACTCAGGATAGCGGCGCATCTCGGTTCGAACCGCGTCCAGCACCGAATTCGCGATTCCCATCTCGTGCATAAATTTCTCGTAGAGACGCGATTTGCCGCGTCTTTCCGGCCCGTGCGCTGCCGTGTGGGCAGGAAACGGGGCAAGCCCCGTCTCTACAGATAACGTCAGCAGATGCGCGGCAATTGATCGCCCGCCAGCATGTCCACGACACGGGTCGTGCCCAGCGGCGTTCGCATCGTTACCAGCCCCGAGTTCTCTTCCTTGACCGTGCCAATAATCTGCGCCTCTGCTCCCAGCGGATGCCGTCGCACCGCCTGCAGCACCGCGTCTGCGGCCTCGGGCGCCACGATTGCAATCAGCTTGCCTTCGTTGGCCACATAGAGAGGATCCAAGCCAAGCAACTCGCACGCACCTCGAACCTGTTCGTGGATGGGAAGGGAACTCTCCAGGATTTCGATGCCGACTCGCGACCGCTCCGCGATTTCGTTCAGCGTGCTCGAGACGCCGCCGCGCGTTGGATCGCGCATGCAGCGAATGCCGGAACCTACTCCCAACATCGCGGCCACCAGCGTGTGCAAGGCGGCGCTGTCGCTCTGAATCTGAGTCTCGAACTCCAGCCCCTCGCGCTGTGCCAGAATCGCAATCCCATGATCGCCGATCGAGCCGCTCAAAATCACCTTGTCACCGGGACGGGCACGGTCGGCGGAAAGATCGACGCCTTCTGGCACCAGTCCAATTCCCGTCGTATTGATGAACAGCCCGTCGCCCTTGCCTTTCTCCACGACCTTGGTATCCCCAGTAACCACGTAGACGCAAGCTTCCCCTGCCGCCTGGCGCAGCGAATTCACCACGCGCCGCAGTTCATCCACTGAGAAGCCTTCTTCAATGATGAAGGCAGCGCTCAAGAACAGCGGCGTCGCGCCACCCATTGCCAAATCGTTTACCGTGCCGTGAACCGCAAGCGAGCCGATGTCGCCGCCGGGAAAGAACAGCGGTTTTACCACAAACGAATCGGTGGTCATCGCCAGACGCTGGCCGTTTACATTCACGACGGCTTGATCGTCCAGACGAGCCAGCATCGGATTCTGAAATGCCGGCAGGAAGATATCGCGAACCAACTCGGCGCTTAACTTGCCGCCGCTGCCGTGACCCAGCAGAATTGTGTCTCTAACCGGGAGCGGCGTCGGGCAACTGAGTTCGAAATTTATTTCGACTGGCGTTTTCGTCGATATAGACACGCTCTCTCCTATTTCGCTACTGCATGGCGCCGGTAATGGTAGTAGGCAGCGCATGCTCCTTCGGTCGACACCATGGGCGCTCCCAGCGGATTTTCTGGTGTGCATCGCATCCCAAACGCGGGACAATCCGTAGGCTTCTTCAATCCCTGCAAAACCTGGGCGCTGATGCACTCGGCCGGTTCGTCGACGGTCATCTCACCCAAATCAAAAACTCGATCCGCGTCATAAGCGGCGTATTCCTCGCGCAAACGCAAACCACTCTGTGGAATCGGCCCAATACCACGCCACTTCTGGTCTGCGATTTCAAATACCTCAGCCATGATCTCTTGTGCGGACACGTTCCCCTGGTAGCTCACCGATCGCACATACTGATTCTCCAGCCGCGCCTCTCCTGCCTCGAGTTGACGCACCAGCATGAGGACTGCTTCCAAAATATCGACGGGCTCGAATCCGCCGACCACAATCGGCACGCGAAAATCACGAACCAGGGACTCGTACTCCTTGCACCCCATCACCGTGCAAACATGTCCCGGCGCAATAAAACCCTGCACCCGATTAGTTTGAGAAACCATCAAGGCGCGGATCGCCGGCGGTACCAGCACGTGTGAGACCAGCAAAGAAAAGTTGCTGAGACCTTCGCGCTTGGCTTGCCACGCAGCCATAGCATTGGCGGGAGCCGTGGTCTCGAAACCAATCGCCAGAAATACGACTTTACGATCAGGATTCGCACGGGCGATCTTGACCGCCTCGGTCGGGGAGTAGGCGATGCGAACGTCCGCACCCTGGGCCTTGGCGCGAAACAGATCCGAATGCGAACCCGGCACCCGCAGCATGTCTCCATAAGAAACCAGGATGACATCCGGCTGCAGTGCTAACGCGATCGCTTTGTCCACGGTTT
>JBEKXC010000232.1:0-6880 GCA_049512435.1 Terriglobales bacterium
TAATTTGTTAGTTGGTCTTGCGTCTTCATGTTTGGCGAGCGGCGGGTTAGTTGTGCAGTTCGAAGATTGCCGTCCCTCAGCGGCTAAAGCCGCGTTCAAAACAGGGCGGTTACCGCAGCGGTGAACCGCTGCGCCACCCAAAATCAAGTACCGACTTCCAAATAATACAAGAAAAAGGGCCACGCTGTAAATCTGCGTGGCCCAATGGAAACCACAAGAATTGAGAACCGTTACCGCTTCTTAAATTGCCCTACTGGGCCAGCGGAAGTTCCACGTGCTTTCGAGCCATCATGAGCGCTCGGAAGGGCGCACATCAGCCAGCCATAGTTGTCGCCGAACACGAACTCGCTGTAGCTGGCAATGCCGATCCATCCATACCTGCCTTCTGGATAGCCGGTCCTCTTGTTGATCCTGGCGCACTTCAGATCGGTGAACACGGTCCACTGATAGCCCGTGTAGTACTGGGACTCGGCGTCGTAAATGTTGTCGCCGTAAATAACGCCTTGGCCATATACCGGCAAACCAAAGTTTTTAGCGTCTGCGTTAAAGCCGCCGCCGGTGCCATTGTAGCCGATGCCGCAGGCGCTCAGGTTGTCAGTAACGCCCCATGCGCCTGTGACTTCGTAATTATTGGTGAGTTGTTCGAAGTTGCAATACAGGTAGCCGTAAACCGCCGACCCGAAGCCGAAGCTTTGCGCAGAGGCAAAACTGCAGGCCAGGGCGAGAAGAGTGATTACCGCCAAATTTTTCAGTTTCATAAGGAGTTCCTCCCTCCTGGAAGTTTTGGTTCACAATTGTGAGCGGGAAGTTTTTGCTCACAATTGTGAGCGGGAAGTTTTGGTTCACAATTGTGAGCGGGAAGTTTTTGTTTCACAATTGTGAGATTGTAGGGTCTGAATCTCAGTGCGGCTTCTACCGGGGAATTGTAGTCGCCCGCCTTGCACTGACATTGAAAGCTTGAGCCTGTTCCCAGACATTGTCAAGCTTATAATCGCGGCGGGGTAGTGGTGCAGTTTGAAAACCCTCAGCGGCTAAAGCCGCAATGAAAATGCGATGCTTACGGCACGGCTGAAGCCGTGCCCTTCCCGTTCTTGCTCCAACATACTTCTGCTATGGTCCAAGACGGGGCAGAGCCCCGTCACCACACGAGCCTTTCCGCAAACGACTTCCGAATAAGACAAGAAAAAGGGCCACGCTGTAAATCAGCGTGGCCCAATGGAAACCACAAGAGTTGAGAATTGTTATTTCTTCTTAAACTGCCCGATTGGGCCAGCGGAAGTCCCGCGTGCTTTCGAGCCATCATGAGCGCTCGGAAGGGCGCACATCAGCCATCCGTAGTTGTCGCCGAACACGAACTCGCTGTAGCTGGCAATGCCGATCCATCCATACTTGCCTTGTGGATAGCCGGTATGCTTGTTGAGCTTGGCGCACTTCAGAGCGGTGAACACGGTCCACTGATAGCCCGTGTAGTACTGGGACTCGGCGTCATAAATGTTGTCGCCGTAAACAACGCCAGAGCCAGTTACCGGCAAACCATAGGCTTTGGTGGCTGCGATGAATCCGCCGCCGGTGCCATTGTAGCCGATGTCGCAGGCGCTGAGGTTGTCAGTGACGCCGTAGGCGCCGGTGACTTCGTAATTGAGGGTCAGCTGTTCAAAGTTGCAATACAGGTAGCCGTAAGTCGCCGACCCGAAGCCGAAGCTTTGCGCAGAGGCAAAACTGCAGGCCAGGGCGAGAAGAGTGATTACCAACAAGCTTTTCAGTTTCAAAGGAGTTCCTCCTGGAAGTTTTTGTTCACAATTGTGAGATTGTAAAGTTGAATCTTCAGTGCGGTTTCTACCTGGGGAATTGTAGTCGCCTAGCACTGACATTCGGAAGCTTAGCCTGTTCCTACGGGTTGTCAAGCTTATAATCGCGGTTTCACAAAAAATTCTTGCGGAAAGCGAAAGACTTTGCACAGTTGCGGCAAGAGTTGCGCAAAGGTCGTGATAAAAGCGCGGCAAAGGCCGCCGAAGCCGCTCGGTATGCGCGTTTTCGCGCAACATCACAGAGGGCTGTGAGCAGGAAATAACCGGGACCGGCATCTATAATCAGTGCTAATATGAGCTGAGATACGGGTGGCCAGCAAGACGGCCACGAGCACACGGGGATGGGGGTTCGGATGGCGGGTACCGGGAAGTGGCTGGTGTCGATTTGGTTGGGACTTTTGTTGGCGCTGCCCTCCGCCTCGGCCCAGACCTCGAGCGGGCAATCGGGGAGCGGGCAATCGAGCGGGCACAAGGCACGTCATCATAATCATAAGGCGCAGCAGCAGGTTGTGCTGCCGCCCGCGCCCACAGGTCCGCTGCCTCAGGTTCCTCTGGACCAGCTTCCGGCCGCGCCTCCGCAGGTGGATTATCGGGATGGCCGCCTGACGATTGTGGCCGAGAACTCGACGTTGGGAGACATTCTGCGCGAAGTGCGCAAGCAGACCGGCGCGTCGATTGAGTTTCCGCCGAGCGCTAACGAACGCGTGGTCGCCAAGCTCGGCCCGGCACCGGCACGCGACGTCCTGGCGACGCTGCTGGATGGCAGTTCCTTCAACTACGTGCTGGTGGGTTCAGTCACCGATCCAAGGGCGCTGGCGAGTGTAACGATCACCAGCAGGACCGGCAGCGGGGAAGCGCAAACGGTCGCAGTCGTTGACCAGCCCAGCCCTGCGTATACGCCGCCGGATCGCGCCGCACTCGGGCCGGGCATGCCGCAGCCGCCGGGTAGATTTTTTCCTGGGGGCCGGATGATGCCTCCGCAGCCGGGGACGCCCCCGGCGGTGAGTCCGCAGGCGGCAGACGATGACGATAGTGCCGACGCTGATCAGGAAGATGCGGAAAACCAGGGCCAGACCGCGCCCACGCCCACGCCGCCGCCCGACAACGGACTGGGACTGCAGCACGGCGCGGACGCGATGCAGCAGAACCTGCAGAAGATCCAGCAGATGAGACAGCAGCAGGGTCAACCGGGCACGCCTCCAAACAACTAGTGTGGTGTTCCGCAAGCACGCGGAGCAAGTCGCTATGCGGGCTAAGAGCTGACCTCAGGCGCTAAAGCGCCAAAGTATTTGCGACGGTTTAGCGGCACGAGTGGAACTCGTGCCCTTCCCAAAACCCGAAATCGAGTCTTTCCGCAGCCTGCTAGTGTGGTGTCCCGCAAATTCGCGACATAGCTCTGGATACGTCATGGGAGGGGTAGGGGCCCTTCGACTCCGCAAGGCCAATCGCTTCGCGCTTGGCCTTTTTCCGCTCAGGGTGACAGGGTAGATCTATGCCACGAATTTGCGGGACAGTCCAACAGGCGGTTAGAAGTTAACCCTTAATCCGAACTCAATTTGCCGCGGAGCCCCGTTCGCGTACGTGCCCGAACCGGGCAGAACGCGGTCCAGTCGCGAGGTGCAATAGGTGGTTGAGTTGCCGCAGTATCCTGCCGAACTGGCGTTGTTCAGGGCATTGCCGGGCGCGCCATCCATGACACCGCTCAACTGGTTCCCCGGTCCGCCGAAGTTGGCCCAATTGAAAATGTTGAATATGGAAACGTTCGGTTCGAGCTTAACGCGCTCCCCAACCTGAAATGGCCGGCTCAGTCGCAGATCCATCGTCTTCAGCCAGGGCGCTTCCGCGTAATGATCCGACGGTATGCCTTGAATCAGAGGCGCATAGGCGCCCAGCTGTTGCAGTTGATTGGCGCGGAACAAACCGCTATTCACCAGCGTCACACCCGCCGGCGTCAACTTTCCGGCAGCGTTGCTGTTGTAGTACGCGATGGCCCTGGTGACATTGGTGGTTGAGTATTTTCCCGTGCTGCCAATAAACGTTCCCGGCAAAAGGTCGCCCACCGTGCCATCGCCGGTAATGTCGCTGCGGAAGATTTCCCCGGCCACTCCGCCTCCGTCCTGCTGTGGAACGTAAGCGCTGAGTGGAAGTGGCGACGCCAGATGCGCGATCATGGAAAGCCGCACCGCGTGTGGTAAATCTGCCGTTGGCATGAACGTAAGCTGGTGCGTCCGGTCGAGCCCTGCGTCTCCCCAATATCCCCGGTGCGCACTTCTGAAGTTTTCCGCGACGTTCAGCAGCGAATAATCTCCACCACTGCCATTCGGCTCGGCGATGTTGGTGCGATAGCGCGAGAGCGTGTAAGACATCGCGACTTCGAGCCGTTGCAGGCGCCGCAACGGGTTGGTCCCGGTGATTCCGTGGTATTGCAGGTGCACACCTGTGTACTTTGAGCGGCCTCCGGGAAAGTACATAACGTTCGAGCCCACCGCTGGATTGACTCCGCCGAACGCCGCTTGCTGCTTGCCTAACACAGAGCAGGGAAATGGTCCGCAGAACGCATTCGACGAATCGAGGCCATGGCGCGCGAAATCCGTGATGCTTGCGGTGGGCACGTTGGCCAAGTAGCAATCCACGGCTGCTTGGGAACTGGCGTTGTTGAAGGTCGCGGGCGGGCATCCCGCCGACTTGGGATTCGCCAACAAGGTGGCATTGATCGCCGACAACTCCGCCGCATAGTTATTTTGGTTGGGGTTGGAATTGTCGCCGTCGTTCAGGAGGTTCGCGTCTCCCACATGATTGGTGTCAAGGCCGAGCGGAAATTGGGTGCCGAGCTCGCGCAAGTAGTCGGCGGAGAACATGCCGCGCTCTCCGATCTGGTGCTGAATTCCACCGGACATCTTCACGATTCGCGGGGTCTTGAAACCGGGCGCGAGCATGCCTCCAAAATTCGCAATGCTGTTGGCCAGCGAGTAGACGTTGGGGCCGCCGGTGACCGCCGACTGCGCCGCCAGGAACTGCGACTGCAGATCCTGAATTGCCGTGGAAACAGTGCCGATGGGCTGTCCGCAAATCTGCGTGGCGATATCGAGCGTTTGCCCGGGAGAAGTCGTCACCGAACTCACCACCGATCCGTCCGGAAACAGCACCGCTCCCGTCGGACACAGGGTCAGGCTGCGGTTGTATTGACCGTTCGACAAGCGGTTGATGCGATCCTGATACGCATTCTGCAACAGGAAATTGTCAAAGAACATCCCGCCGCTGGCCCGCACCACGGTCTTCCCATTGTGTCCCGGATCCCATGCCACACCCGCCTGCGGGGCGAAATTGTGATCGGGTTCGGTTACCTGCCTGCCGAGGGACTGAGCCACGCCCACGGTTTGCAGCGAAAGCAGATCGAATTGATCGAGAATATAGCCAATGGTGCAGGGGGGAGTGTGCACGATGGTCGTGTTGATCGCGGAACAGGGCACCGGCGGCAAGTCGCCGTTGGTGCGCCCGGTGTCGAACACATAATTCACGCCCAGGTTGACGTTCACGTTGGGAATCACGTTGATGGTGTCGCCGAAGTAGCCCTCGAAGCGGGTGTCGTAGTGACCGCCGGTCGAGCGGTTGAAGGCGGGGTTCTCGCTGAAATTCCCGAGGCCATTGAAAATCGTGACCGTGCCCACGGGATAGTTCAGAGGATTGTCGGCCGCTCCGCGCGGGTCGCCGGAGTAAAGCGGAAAAAGGGTTGGGGTGCTGTTGATGGCATTGATCACGGCGAGTCCGTCCGAACTGGTCACGGACGGACCATAATTTCCGGGCGCGTAGAAATCTCCCTGGGTGATGCGATGAACCGCTCCCCCGAAACGGATCGCGTGCTTCACCTTGTAAATGGTGCGGCTGTCGTAGCGCCCGAAAAGGTCGCGCTGAATGGTCTGCCGCGGACCCAATACGCTCGGGCCCAGGGCAAACGATCCGATTTGCATGTGGAAAGGCGCGGCTCCGAGAATCGTCGAATCGCCCAGCGCCGGATTGATCGCGTTCACCATCTTCTGATAGCCGAAGCGGGCGCTATTCACGTAGCGTCCCCGGTTCCAATCCAGCCCGAGTACGACCGCCGGAATATTCAGTTGATTGCGAAAATTCGACAGGCTATCGGAAGGGCCGATCTCATTCGCGTTGTCGTAGCTGAAGCGGGCAAAGCCCTTCATGTCGTCGCTGAAGTTGTAATCCAAGCGCGCCGTCAACATGTTCTCGCGAAAATAAGCGCTCTGCAGGCCGGTCTGGTTGAAAACGCCGGAAGAAGCTTCGGACGCGGTTGGCAAAATCAAATCCGCGGTTGACATCGGCAGGAAACCATCCTGCTTGGTACGTTCTCCACCGACGAAGAGAAACGCCTTATCGTTGATCACCGCGCCGCCGGCCCCAAATCCATACTGTTGCCGGCTGTAATCGTCGGGTCCAGAGGGAAAACCGGCCAGGCCGAGGGTCTGGTCGCGCAGATTTCCAAACAGATTGCCGTGCCATTCGTCTCCACCGGAGCGGGTGGTGACCCGCACCACACCGGTGGCGTTCAGCGACTGAAACAATTCCGGCGTGGCGCGCGAGACGATCACTTCGCGCACCGCCTCGGCTGGCAGGTTCAGTTCGGCTGCACCCTTGGTCTCATCCATCACCTCGACTTCATCCATGTCGTAGTGCGTGGTTCGCGCCAGTTGGCTGTCGATTGAGAGTGATTGGATTGCGCTCTTGCCGGGATTAAGAATGGTTCCATCCACCGCCTGCACTCCCGGCTCAAGCTCCCCAGCAGTGAGATAGTTCCGCCCGTTAATCGGCAGCTTGTCGGGAGCGTCGCCGGTGAAGGTACTCTCGAGGCGCACCGGGCCGGGATTGATCCATTCCAGCTTGAAATCGGCGGTGGCGGCCGCGCCCAACACCACGGTCACGTTGCTTTCGACGGGCTGCATGTCGCGGCCCTCTACGCGCACCACGTAAGCGCCGGGCGGCACCTGCTCGGTAACGTACTTGCCGTCCTTGTCCGAGCGGGTAACGCCCCTGGTGTCGGCCGCCTGCGAGCTGTACAAAACTCG
>JBEKXC010000233.1:0-6830 GCA_049512435.1 Terriglobales bacterium
ACATACTGTTTGCAAGTTTTCTGTTCATAGTCGCTGGCGTCTACGGTCAGGATGTCCACTACAACTATGACCGAGGCACAAATTTTGCTTCCTACAAGACCTACCAATGGGTCGACCTCCCGGGCAGCGTGCCGGATCAGTTGATCGATCGGGATATTAAGCGATCGATCGACGAACAGCTTGCGCAGAAAAATCTCACCAAGGTCGAGAAGGACGCAGACCTTTATGTCGGCTATCAGGCTGTAATCGACCTGGAATCTGCAAAAGGCAATGACCAAGCTGTTCAAGAATTACCCGCCTCAAGCCGGCAAATAGTCAGCTGCCCAGCCTGAAGGCAACGTAATACAAGGAATACACAGGAGAACTCGTAATGAACGCGAAGCAGATTTGCGGAGTGATTGTCGCTCTATGTGTAGCCGTAGCTGCCCGCGCGGACTCTTTGGAATTGAAGAATGGAAGTCTGATCAAGGGTGAATTCATGGGTGCCACCCAGACCAACATCAGCTTTCAGGTAGGGGCGTCAGTGCAGAGCTATGATATCGCCGATGTCCGTTCGCTCCAATTCGATTCCGACGCGCAGGGTGCCTCGCCCTCGGTTCCCTCGAAGCAGCCGACTGTGCCATCGTCCATAGAAAACAATGAAGGCGCAAAATCTTCGTCGTCGGTCACTATTCCTGCGGGTACACGGATTTCGGTTCGCACCATCGATTCCATTGACTCCACTAGGAATCGCGTGGGATATCGTTTTCAGGCTTCGCTCGAAGAACCTCTGTCGGTAGATGGCAATGTGGTGGTTCCGAAGGGCGCAGACGTTTACGGCCGGTTGGACGGGTCGAAAGAGACCGGAACTTTCACTGGAAGGTCCGAACTAAAACTCGAGCTGACGGGAATCGTCGTCCATGGCCAGACTGTGCCGCTAGTCACCGGAGAATACGAAGTCTCAGGCAAGTCCAAGGGCGAGAGTACCGCGAAAAGAACTGTGGGGGGAGCCGCCATTGGGAGCATCATCGGTGCGCTTGCAGGCGGCGGGAAAGGCGCGGCCATCGGGGCAGGAACAGGGGCGGGCGTGGGAGCCGGCTCGGAAATTATCACTAAGGGAGACCAAGTGAAGATCCCGAGCGAGACCCTACTGGATTTCACTCTGCAAGAGAGCGTGACGATTCCAAAACACGCCGCCTGATCGCTCTGCCTCAGAAGTAAGTCTCACAACACGCTTTTCGTGGGGACTTCCGGCTGTGGGACTTCGACAAGTGTCATGTCAACAGGAAGGAACTTATCGCTAACGATCAGCAGAAAGGAAAGGAAATGGAACTGGCGATAACGACGCAAGCAGTCACCAAACGATCGGCGACAAAGGGCCAGGTATGGAAAAATCTGGCAACTCATTTTCGGAAAGTTCGCGATCTGCACCTGCGACAACTGTTTGCCGAGGATCCGAAGCGCGGGAAACGAATGACTACGGAAGCTGTCGGCATCTTCTTTGATTATTCAAAGAACCGCATTACCGACGAAACGCTGGAGCTTCTCATCCAGCTCGCGAAAGAGAGCGGCTTGCGGAAAAGAATCGACGCTATGTTTCGCGGTGGCAAGATCAACGTCACGGAAGGCCGCGCGGTCCTGCATACAGCCCTGCGAGCCCCTCGCGAAGGGTCCATCTTGTTGGATGGGAAAAATGTCGTGCCCGAGGTGCATGCAGTCCTCGACAAGATGGCGGATTTCTCGAACCGGATTCGAAGCGGCGAGTGGAAAGGTCACACCGGGAAGCGTATCCGCAGCGTCATCAATATCGGGATCGGAGGATCGGATCTGGGCCCGGTCATGGCTTACGAGGCTCTCAGATACTACGCGGAGAGGTCGATCAACTTTCGTTTTGTCTCCAACATTGACGCTACGGACTTCGCGGAAGCTGTTTACGGTTTCGACCCTTCGGAGACTCTTTTTATTGTGTCCTCAAAAACCTTCATGACGCTCGAGACGATGACCAATGCCCAAACGGCCCGATCCTGGTCGCTTGCCGGTCTCAGCGGGGACGAAAAAGCCGTGGCCAAGCATTTTGTGGCGGTCTCGACAAATGCCGCCGAGGTGGCGAGGTTCGGAATCGATACTGCGAACATGTTCGGATTCTGGGAGTGGGTCGGCGGGAGGTATTCAATGGATTCTGCGATTGGCCTCTCCACCATGCTTGCAATCGGGCCCGAAAACTTCCATCGGATGCTCAAAGGGTTTCATGCCATGGACGAGCATTTCCGCACGGCCCCCTTCGAGAAGAATCTGCCAGTGCTGATGGGGCTTTTAGCAATTTGGTACAACGATTTCTTCGGTGCCCAGACCGTGGCCGTGCTGCCCTACGAACAGTACCTGAAGCGATTTCCCGCGTACCTTCAGCAGCTGACCATGGAGAGCAATGGCAAGCAGGTCACGGTCAAGGGAAAGCGAGTGGCGCATCAGACCTCCCCCATTTACTGGGGTGAGCCGGGAACCAATGGCCAGCATTCCTTTTATCAAATGATTCACCAGGGCACGAAGCTCATTCCCTGTGACTTCATCGCATTCGGTCAATCCCTGAATCCCATCGGCTCTCATCATGACATGCTGATCGCAAACGTGTGCGCCCAGGCTGAGGCCTTGGCTTTCGGCAAGAATAAAGAAGAGGTGAAAGCGGAGGGAACGCCCAATTGGCTTGTGCCTCATCGGGTATTTGAAGGCAACCGTCCGTCCAACCTCATCTTCGCCGAGCGCCTCACACCGGAGTCTTTGGGCACGTTGGTCGCGCTCTACGAGCATTCAGTCTTTACCCAGGGTGCCATCTGGAATATCGACTCATTCGATCAGTGGGGTGTCCAGCTTGGCAAGGTCCTCGCGCAGCGCATTATTCCTGAACTTGAAAGCCAGTCGGATCCCGTGCTCGGTCACGACAGTTCGACCAACAACCTGATCGGCTATTACCGCAAGTTAAAGGAGACTGCATGACACCGATCGGCTTCCATAAACCTCTTTATATATTGCCGTTCGACCACCGGGGTTCATTCCAGAAAAAGATGTTCGGATGGGACGGCACATTGAGTGCAAAACAGACCGATGAAATTGCGGCGGCCAAGCGCGTGGTTTATGACGCTTTCAAGGATGCTATCGAGGCAGGAGTGCCCAAGGGAAAGGCCGGCATCCTGGTCGATGAACAGTTCGGGGCTGCGATCCTTCGGGAAGCGCTAGCGGAGGGATACCTGACGGCCTGTCCGGCAGAAAAAAGCGGGCAGAATGAATTCGATTTCGAGTACGGCGATGATTTCGGCAAACAAATCGAGCGCGTTCAGCCTAACTTCTGCAAAGTTCTGGTTCGCTACAACGCGGAAGGGGACAAAGATCTGAATCTGCGCCAGGCCACTCGCTTACGGCGACTGTCGGACTATCTGCATCAGAGTCGCAGCCGATTTATGTTCGAGTTGCTAGTTCCGCCCGAGAAATTCCAGCTCGACTGCGTTCATGGAAACAAGCGGGCCTACGACCTCGAACTGCGTGCGAGTTTGATGGTGCAGGCGATCGAGGAACTGCAAGCGGCGGGAGTGGAGCCGGACGTCTGGAAGATCGAGGGGCTGGACAGCCGCGAGGATTGCGAACGAGTAGTCGCGGCGGCTCGGGCGCATGGCCGGGACCAAGTCGGCTGCATCATACTGGGCCGCGGCGAGGACGACAGCAAGGTCCACCTATGGCTTACAACTGCCGCCGCGGTCCCGGGATTCATCGGTTTCGCCGTCGGTCGCACGAGTTTCTGGGATCCCCTTGTCGATTGGCGTGCGAACAAGATCACCCGTCACGCTGCCGTGAAAGAGATATCGCGGCGTTATCAAAAGTTCGTCGAAGTCTTCGAAACCCAGCACAAAGCGGCACGTGTTTAGCGAGGGCGTGAAGAAGATCCGTCTGAAGAAGATCAAGATGAGGAGATTGCAAATGCAACTTGGGATGATCGGGCTGGGAAGGATGGGCGCAAATATGGTCCGGCGCCTCCTTAGGGAAGGCCATGAATGCGTGGTCTTTGATACGTCCCCGACGGCGGTCCACGATCTGGTGGAGGAGACGGCGATTGGTTCGACTTCGCTCGCGGATTTTGTCGGAAAGCTAAAATCGCCGCGAGCAGTGTGGTTGATGGTGCCTGCGGCAGTTGTCGACAAAACAATCGGCGAGCTTTTGCCTAACCTTGCCTCCGGAGACATTCTCATCGACGGCGGAAACTCCTACTACATCGACGATATCCGGCGAGCTCAAGAACTCTCGTCCAAGGGGATTCACTACGTGGATGTAGGGACCAGCGGCGGCGTGTGGGGGCTCGAGCGGGGTTACTGCATGATGATCGGCGGGGACCAGGATGTGGTCGAGCACATGGACCCACTCTTTGCTTCGCTGGCTCCGGGCAGCGGAGATGTACCCCGCACCCCGGGGAGAGAGAATTTGGACGGCACGGCGGAACAAGGTTATTTGCACTGTGGTCCTAGCGGTGCCGGACACTTCGCGAAGATGGTTCACAACGGGATCGAGTATGGCGTGATGGCAGCGTACGCGGAAGGCCTTGGCATCCTGCGCGCCGCCAACGTCGGGAAACGGGCAAGCGCCGATGTGGATGCGGAAACCACCCCGTTGCGTCATCCCGAGCATTACCAGTACGACTTCAACCTGCGGGATATCGCTGAGGTCTGGCGCCGCGGCAGTGTCATCGCATCCTGGCTCTTGGATCTTACCGCGGCCGCTCTGCTCGACGATCCCATGCTCTCGAAGTTTGCCGGTAGGATTTCCGACTCCGGCGAAGGGCGTTGGACGATAAAAGCCGCGATTGACGAAGCCGCGCCGGTGCCGGTTCTCACCAGTGCCCTGTACGAGCGGTTCAGTTCGCGAGGCGAAGCCGATTTTGCAAACAAGCTTCTCTCTGCGATGCGCTACCAGTTCGGCGGCCATTTGGAAAAGGCCGGCCAAAACCCAAGAGTGGGCTGAGGAGACGACCTTGTCAAACACGCATTCCGACGCGCTTGTTTTCTTCGGAGCCACTGGCGATCTCGCGTACAAGAAGATATTTCCCGCCCTTCAGGCCATGATCAAACGCGGGCATCTCGATGTTCCGGTCATTGGCGTTGCCAAAGCCGGCTGGAATCTGGAGCAACTTCGGGCGCGGGCTCATGACAGTCTCGCAAAACACGGGGGAATCGATCCGGCTGCGTTCGAGAAACTCGCACGCCTTCTCCGTTATGTAGATGGAGACTACAACGATCCCGCTACGTTTGAGCAGCTTGGCCGAGAACTGCAGGGGACACGACGCCCGGCAAACTATCTCGCCATTCCTCCAACACTTTTCGAAGTTGTGCTGGAACAGTTGCAGCACTGTGGCAGTTGTACGACCAGTGCCCGAATCATCGTGGAAAAGCCGTTCGGATTTGATCTTAAATCTGCGCAGCATCTGAATCGGCTTTTGCTCCGCCATTTCGAGGAGAAAGACATTTTTCGCATCGATCATTACCTGGGCAAGCTGCCGGTCAATAACATCCTTGTCTTTCGCTTCGCCAACGCGTTTATGGAAGCGTTCTGGAATCGCAACTATGTGGAGAGCGTACAGATCACGATGGCGGAAGACTTTGGGGTACAGGGCCGCGGCGCTTTCTATGATCAGACCGGGACGATACGCGATGTTGTGCAGAATCATCTATTTCAGATCCTCAGCAACCTGGCCATGGAACCTCCGGTCAGACTGGAGAGCGAATCGATCCGCGATGAGAAGGTGAAGGTCCTCAAGGCAATCCCGGCGCTGGAATCGACAGATGTCGTTCGGGGGCAGTTCCGAGGATATCTGGCAGAAGAGGGCGTGTCTCCCGACTCGCAGGTCGAGACCTTCGTGGCGCTCAAGCTGCAGGTCAATTCCTGGCGCTGGCAGGGCGTTCCATTCTACATTCGAGCTGGAAAATGCCTGCCTGCAACCTGTACGGAAATCGTGTGCCGCTTGCGACAGCCGCCTACCGTGATACCGGCGGATGTGCTTGCCTCCAATTATCTCCGCTTCCGCATCAGTCCTGATGTTGCGATCGCGATGGGAATGACAACCATGGCACCAGGGGAAAAGTTGATCGGAGAAGCGGCGGAGATGACCGCAAGCCGTCAGCGCGATTCCCAGGAAATGGACGCGTATGAACGAGTATTGGGTGACGCGATGGCGGGGGATGCGACGTTGTTTGCACGCGAAGATTACGTGGAAGAAGCGTGGCGGATTGTCGATCCCTTGCTGAGTCGGGGTACGGAACTCTATGGCTATGAGCCGCACACATGGGGTCCCGCCGAGGTCGAGCGGGTGACTCCTCCCGGCGGGTGGCAGGATCTCGATATCCGACATGCAGAAGCAACTGCTGCCCGTGCTGTTTGAGAAGGAATGAGCATGTCGGAAACCTCGGTGGGCATCATCCGTCGTGAAGAGCGCCTGAAACTCGAAGTATTTCGAGATGACGAGGCAGCCGCAGAGGCCGCGGCCGAAATTCTCGCACCACAACGAAGATTCCGGTCGTCGAGCATGGCCGCTTCGTCATGGCCACAAGCGCCGGACGGACGACACGGATCATGCTCCGCGCGTTCGCCGACAAGAAGCTGAACGTGGGTGACTGCATCGACCAGACCGGTCACTACTGTCATCCCAAGCAGGGTATGCGGCAGGCTTTTCTGCACAAACTGGGATGGTCAACGGGCGAGTTGTGCTCGCAGCGATTAACGAGGCACCATCGGCTGTGCCCTTTCGGGGCTAATGCACTGCCTCAATAAGCTGCCTGCAATAAACTCCTCACCAGCCTGCATCATTTGCTTCCACA
>JBEKXC010000234.1:0-6805 GCA_049512435.1 Terriglobales bacterium
GCTTCCAGGACAAGGCGTAAGCGGCGACCACAAACACGCTGAGGATGGCGGCGGTCACCGAGGTGGGCAAGACCTCGAATCGCAGAGTCAGTTCCCAGAGCATGGGAGCGAAGATCAAGGCTGCGGTGGTGGCATAGACAGTACTGGCAAAGTGCGCCTCAGCCGGAACTCGCGCGGCCCAGACCAGCCACGTCCCCGCATACACAAGCGCCAGGACAACCACCGCCAGCTTTGGAAACGAGCCCGACTCGGCCACCGCCCGGAGCAAATAGGCGCCCGCGATTCCAAGCATAGCTTTGCCCAGCACCGGAAACACTCCGCCAGCGTCTGCGAACGGCAACCCTTCCCCGGCCGGCCGGGCGGCGGCGGGAATGGCGCGCAAGTCGGGAGCAGACGCAGCCATTTCGGATGGATGTTCGAGGGCAGAGACTCGGCGTTCCAGGTTCTCCACACATGCGGCGAGCCGTGCTAAAGCGTCGGGATCGTCCATAGTCCACCCGCTTTGAGGCTGGCAACGAAAAACCGGTCGAACGTCGTGCGCGAAACTTGGTCCGCGAAATCTAGTGCGCGGGTGCGGCGTCGGGGAGCGCGCCCGAATTCTTCTCCGGCCACGGAGGCAGAAGCTTCACCAGCACCCACAAAATGCCGAGTGGCAGAATGGTCAGCGCAATGGCTACGAGCAACCCTTCGCGCGTGATCAGGCCCATTTTGTACGTCGTGTATCCCAGAAAACTCTTGGAAAACAACTGGCCCCCGATCACGACGTTCCAGCGCATGGCAAAAATACCGATCAGGGTCAGGCATCCGGCCAGCACGTAAATGCGTTTGCGGGCCATTTCGCCGAGCCGCAACACCTGGGTCAAGCCAAGAAGCACAATGGGAGCCACGGTACCCAGCACAATCTGAACCACAATATGCGACATGTACAACTTCGTGTGGACCATAAAATCCAGGCTGCGGAAAGATTCATCAGACTCGTAGATGCGATGAATCAGGTCGAGCATTTCCAGGCCGAAATCGATGATGAAGGTGTAGAAGAGGTAGCGCGCCACCGTGTCCACGCAACGCATGTCAATGTGCTCTCCGCGGGACCACGTCATCAGCATGTAGAGCAGCATCACGGCGGCGATCCCCGACACCATGGCGGAGAAGATAAATACCACCGGCATGAGCGGCGACGACCACCACGGGTTCGCTTTGATCGAGCCAAAGATGAAGCCGACGTATCCGTGCAGCAGGAACGCGGAGGGGATGCCGATCAGCGTAACCAGCCAGCCCACCCGGTCATCAATCTCAAGCGCGTGCTTGCCGATGTTGCTCGAGCCCAGAGTCATGACGCGATAGATCCAGCGCTTCCATCCGGTAGTTGATTGGGATAGCACCACGATGTCACGCCGGTAGTCGAGCCAGATTTCGAGCACCAGGACGGCCATCAAATACCACAGGTACACAAAGCCGAACATGGCCATCGCGGACGTTTTGTGCGGCGTCAGGTACATTTCGTACGAGCGTTCCGGATGTCCAAGGTGCAGTTGCAGCGGCAACGGCGCCACCAGCAGGAAAGCCAGGGCCGTCAGCAGCGCCAGCCGGTAGGTGGGCTTGACCGCCTGCACCTGGAAAACGCGCTCCAGCGAAGCCAGAATAAATGCGCCTGCCACCAGCCCGGTAAGGAACGGATACAGCACGATCAGCACGCTCCACTGGAGTTCCACTTCGTTCGGATACATGAAGCCTTCAACGCCAGGCATAATGATCAACCGTCTCCTTAATTACCGAACCTTACCGCACCGAACTTATCGCACAGAACCATCCAGGCCGTTGTAAAAGACCTTGGCATGGGTCGCCATGTAGGGTTTCAAGATCTGAACGCTGTGGGTCTTCAGGAATTCATGAATCGGGTCGTTGGGGTTTTTCAAGTCTGCCAGCTGCCGTGCGCCCGTCGGGCATGCTTCGCAACAAGCGGTGGTCAGACCTTTTGTAATCCGGTGATAGCAGAGAGTGCACTTTTCGGCAGTCTCGGTTTTCGGATTAATGAAGCGGCATCCATAAGGGCAGGCCTGCACACAATACCGGCAGCCGAGGCAGTATTCCTTGTCTATCAGAACCACGCCATCCGGGCTTATGAACGTCGCGCCCACCGGGCAAACCTGGGTGCAAGGTGAATCCGCACAATGGTTGCACAGCTTGGGCACGAAGAAGTTCCTTCCTCCCTCTTCTTTGGTCGGAGGAAATCCCTCCTTGCCACCGTCGGGCGAGTCCACGTGCGGATTTTCAATGTCGTAGTCCGTCCGGTGGTAGCGTTCCACCCAAGTGCGGAAGTATCCGTCCGGCACGTCGTTCTCGGTTTGGCACGCCCGCACACAATTCCCGCAGCCGATACATTTGGTGAGGTCGATCAGCATGCTCCACCAGTGCTCGGACATTTTGTAATTGGGTGAGGCTTCCGGGGACCCGGCAAGGACGTGTTTCCATGCGATCGCCGCCGCCGGCAAAAGAAGCAGCATGTGGCGCCGGGTAATGTTCATTTCGTGCCTCCGGTCGTCTCTTTGGCCGTCCCTCCGGCCGTCTCTCCAGTGTCGATGGCGGGGCTGTGCGGCTGGTGGCAGGTATCGCAGGGTAGCCCGGTGGAGTGGTCGGCGGAAGCGACTTGCGGGAATCCTTGCGGCTTGGCGATGTTAGCCTCGTGGCAGCGGACGCACAGCACAGCCGTGTCGAGTTTGGCGGGCTGGACCGAGCCGGGATCATCGGCATGTTTCGCCAGTGCTCCATGGCACGCCTCGCAGTTGACGTGCACATGCTTTCCGTTCTTCTTTTTTTCGAGGACGTCTGTATGGCAATCTTCGCAGGCCTGATGGCCGGCGAAGTTCACCGGGCGAGCGGCGATCTCGGCCATGGCATTTCCGCGATAGTGTCCGTACTGTCCGAAACTCTTGGGCACAAGAAACGCGCGCAATCCAATAAAGGCCAGGACCCCAACCACGAAAACAGCGGCCAATCGAAAGAGGTGCCCGGCATCTTTGAAGGCAGTCATAAAATGTTCCTATTTAGATACCGTAGTTCGTTGCCAGACTGCTGTGCGCCGGATCACGCGAAACTCGTATCAAGATCACAGGTAGGAGTGATCTCACGCAGCCGCCCGACAGCTCGGCGTCGGGCATTCCGTGACTTGAATTCCCTCGAACATCCTTCCTGGAGACAAAGTATTTTCACTTCGGATCGCCCTCTAGCCAGTAAGGGTCAAGTTAAACTGATTTGTCATGAGCGAACGTCATGAGTGAACGTCTGCAGGGCAAGATTGGGATCGTCACCGGTGCGGGCAGTGGAATTGGACGCGCATGCGCGATCGCCCTGGCGAGGGAAGGTGCGCGCGTTGCTTTGGTCGGCAGGCGAAGGGATCGCGTTGAGGAGGTTGCTCACGAGATTGGCGACTTTGGGTTTGCGATTCCGGCCGACGTTTCCAGAACGAGCGATATCAGCCGCTTGATAGACCAGACCGTGAGCCACTTTGGCGGATTGAACTTTCTGCTGAACAACGCGGGCGTCCTGCATGTTGGGAACGCAGAACAGATCACCGAAGAGCAGTGGGACCACACCTTCAATGTGAACGTTCGCGCAGTTTGGCTGCTCTCTCGGGCCGCGCTGCCGCACCTGAGAAAAGCTGGCGGCGGTTCAATCATAAACGTGGCTTCCACGCTCGGAGTTGTCGGCGCTCCGAACCGCGCAGCCTATGCTCCATCGAAGGGTGCAGTGGTCCTGTTGACGAAAAGTATGGCCATCGATCACGGGCATGAAAATATCCGGGTCAACGCAATTTGTCCGTCATTCGTAGAGACCGATCTGACTGCGGCCGTCATTGCCCGGGCCCCCGATCCCGCCGCAGTTCGTCGGGAAAGAACCGCAGCGCATCCCCTCGGCAGGCTCGGTCGACCGCAGGATATTGCAGGTTTGGCGGTCTATCTGGCGAGCGATGAATCTTCCTGGGTGACGGGAGCCGTCTTGCCGGTGGATGGAGGCTATCTCGCAGTGTGACACATGCCCTCTCAACCCGCTGGCGAGAGTTCTCTGTTGCGTTGTGAGGTGCGTTATAACGTGTGTTCTAATCCGCCGCCATCTCTTGTGCTTCTCGCTTGGAACTTTCCAGTTCGACTTCCAGCACTTCTTGCAGCCCTTCGGCGTCGAGGTTTTCACGCCGTAGCTGGGCTTCGAGCGCTGCCAGTTGGGCATCAATGTCCTGCTCGGCTTTGCGTTTACGAATGACCTCCTCGCGATAGCGGCGGAGGAAGTAATCGATCGTTTCGATTCTGATCTTGATCGAGCCGGAAGGCTTATTCTCGTCAAGATCTTTGAAGCAGAAGTACGGCGTGCCCGACTGCTCAATGATGCCTTCGATCACACCATAGATCGGAGCGTCGTGGCCGCACTTGAAGCTGGAAAGTTCGAGCGCTACCAGATTAGGATGCCGCGCCGTATATTTCGCGGCCCAGACCTTGTGGTTGGTGCTACAGGAATAGGAGTTCTTCCAGGCATCGCTGATATCGAGCGGACTGCTGATCACGCCTGCCCGGACTTCGTCGCCAAAGAGCCTTTCCAACATGTCATCGTCGAGCGGAAGCGTGTTCTGCGAGAAGATGGGATAGCCCAACTTCTGGAACTCATCCAGAATCTCGTGGTTCAACCCGGGGTCGTGATGATAAGGCCGAGCCAGCATGACGATGCCAATGCGGTCCTCGCGCTCCAGTTGATCAAGCACCTGGCGCGCGCGCCGGCGAATGCTGGTTTCGTATTCTTGCAGCGCCGCAAATCCGGACTCGACAGCACGATCGTTTTCTTCTTGCGATAGGCCAAGCAGAGGCTGCCACGCCTGCAGCATCTGGAAAGCGAATAGCTTGCGATCTGCGAAATTGAGCACTGGGTCGACATATTTCACGTTGTGCTCGGCGAAGACGTCGTTCTCCTTGGTAAACGCCGCCTTCACGGTTTCCGGCGTTGCGGTCACGGTGGGGCAGGCATTCGACCCCTGCAACTTCACCAAAGGAGAAGAGAGCACGTCATACATCGGGAAAAAGATTACGTTCAGCGGCTTCTTGCGGTGCTTCTCCTGAATGAGATTGTAGACATGAGAAATCCCGATCTTCGCCGGGAAGCAGGGATCGATCGCACCGCGGCTGGCTCCAGCGCGGTAGAGTTCCGAACTCGTGTAGTCGGAATAAATAATGTTCTCAGGCTCCACGCCGAGACTTTCAAAATATGCATTGAACAGTGGCGCGTAGACATAGATGTTCAGGACGCGTGGAATCCCTATGCGCAGTTTGTTCCGATTCTGCATGAGAGCAACGCGCTCTTTCGTTGCTTTAGTCCAGGCCCGCGTCGGGATCGGATCAGCGACGCTCTTCGCATTCGTCGGACGGAACACTTCTTTCGACGCCATATCGACAAAATTTGGATGCCGATCCCGAATCTGGTCCAGTCCGGCCTTGATGTCCTTCATGTCGTCAACGTCTTCCACCAATCCTTTTTCGCACGTGGCGATAATCAGACGCTGCTCGCCCTGCATCAGCGGAACCTTGGTGACCTTCTCGATAGGAACCATGTTCTTGACCGGTTCGGTCCTTATGTCGATGAAGGTTCGCAGGCAATTGTTTTTGCAGAAATAGCAGCGCGTGGCTTCGTTGCGCGTGGTTCGATATTCAATTCTTCGTACCGAATCGAGACCAACGAAAGTGGTCCGCTGACCATTTCGCCACAAGCGCAGCGATTCTTGAGCGGCGCCGATCGCGCCCGATTCTCCGCAATGCTCATGCACGATAATTTCTGGCTGCTTGCCGGCGGCGCGGAAACTGTTGCGAATAAAATCGACTTCCGCCTTCACCACCGCAAGGTTATTTTGCGTTCCCCCTTGCAACACGAAGCGCGAGCCTAACGCCGCGAGATTGGGAATGCTGGCGACATAAAGAAAAACATTCTTCGGCAACACCGCTGCGAGGCCGGCAAGAATTTCCTCTGCCCGCCAGCCCTGGCGCTGGAAATTCACAATGTCGGATTGCATGAACACCGCGCAGCCGTACCCGAACACCGGCATCGATTGCGCCGAGAACGCCAGATCCGCATATTGCTTTACATCCAGCCCGAAGCCCTCTGCCGTGGATTGCAGGAAATAACCGTTGCCCGCGGAGCACTGCGTGTTGAGCTTGAAATCCTTCACACGGCCACGGTGCAGAATGATGATCTTGATGTCTTGCCCGCCGACGTCCACAATCACGTGCGGATCTTCGTAGAACTTCAGCGCCGATTCCGTGTGCGCGACGGTCTCGACCAGCGCCACATCGGCCTTGAGAACATCTTTCAGAATGTCTTTGGCATAGCCGGTGGTTGCGACTCCCAGAACTTCCAGCTTGGCGTTTTGCGCCTCGACCTGGCCGCGCAGGTTTTCGAACATCTCGATGGTGTCCTGAATCGGATTCCCATTCGAGAGCTGGTACGATTTGCAAAGTATGTCGCCGTTCTCGTCGAGCAGAACCGCCTTGGTCGAAGTTGAACCGCCGTCAATTCCGATGAAACCAGCAACCGTGCTGCCTTTCTGAAACACCGCAGGCGTGAATTTCTTGGGACGATACGATTCTTTGAAAATCTCGAACTCGCTGCGGTTGTCGATCAGCCCCTTGCCGCCGGATTTTGATTTTTCCTCCTGCCGTCCGAAATCGATGTAGTGAATCAGATTGCCGTAACCGCGATAGCAACCGATGCAGTCGTCCTCGCTGCGGCCAAATTCGATCGCACCCAGGGCGGCAAAATATTGCGCATTCTG
>JBEKXC010000235.1:0-6772 GCA_049512435.1 Terriglobales bacterium
TCGGCCTAAGCAAGAGTTCGTTCCGGGTGAAAGTCTCGGTGGGCTCAAACCCGTGGTCGAAACGCGAGCCCACCGTCAACCTCGCCAAAGTCTGTGAGCGCTATGGGGGCGGCGGCCACGCCCGAGTAGGCGCCATCTCCTTCGAGGTCACCCAAAGTGAAGCCGCCCACAAAGCCGCGCTGGAGATCGTAGAGGAGTTGCGCGCCAGTGTCCGCCAGCAGACATGAAAAGCGCGCAGTCCGTGGCGCCGATGGGGATACCAGAGAATCCGTCCCCAGGGGGAGTACCAGAGCCAGCCGCGGAGGGGCGTCCGAGAATAGCCCGGCGCTTTAGCGCCGGGAAGAGTGGGAAACCCGAGCAAGTCCCGGAGGGACGTCTGAGAATAGCCCAGCGCTTCAGCGCTGGGAATAGTGAGGGAAAATGATTCGAGTCCCGGAAGGGACGACTGAGCTCTCGCCAACACGCTTCCGGCGACACGCTTTAAAATGAATCGGCGATCAGGCGCTGGCCCAGAAAATAAATTTTCACCAGATGCACCCCATAATCCCGCATCCGAGAATCGACGATCCCGAGCACATCAAAGGCGTGCGCACCGTCGCCATCTGGGAATTTTCCAAAGGCGTAGTCGTCGTTCTCGCCGGCCTCGGTATATTCTCCATGCGCCACAAAGATATCTGGGGAGTCGCCGAGACCTTCCTCGAATTTCTCCACGCCAATCCCCACCACCACTTCGTTGGTGTCTTTGTCGATCTCGTGTACCGGGTCAGCGACGTCCGCCTGTGGAAGATAGCCGTGGTAGCGACGGTCTACGTAATCCTTCGCTTCATCGAAGCCTACGGCTTGTGGTACATACGCCCCTGGGCGGAGTGGCTGACCATCGCCTCGGGCTCCATCTACATCCCGTTCGAAGTAGGAGATCTGTTGCGAAAGCCCGACTGGATTCGCCTTCTGATTCTCGCCATCAACCTCGGGATCGTCCTCTACATGCTGATGCTGCGCTTGGAAGCAGCCAAGAAGCGCCGCGCAGAACGGCACTAGACTCACTGGTGGCGCAACGGTCACCGCTGCGATCCGCTTTGAGGCTTTGCGATTTCGTTCCGCCGCTTTATGAAGCGGACACTGCTGTCGCTTTCCCGGCGGATGGCCACCAGCAGTAACAGGATCAGCAATGAGAGGATAATAAGGTACTTCATCCGCATATTTGCTTGAACGCTGCCGTACCAGAGATGTTTAGCTCCGAAGCACGGCAAACTACTCATTCAGAATTATTCATTGCGAGTTACTCGTTCAGCGTGCAACTGCAATCCGCCGGCGGAACGTGCGCCTTCAGAAAATCAGCCACCCGCTTGTAAGCATCAATCTGGTTTTCGACTTTCGCGAAGCCGTGGCCTTCGTTCTCATAGACTTTGTACTCGACCACGCTGCCGCGCTTCTTTACCGCATCGACCACCTGCTGCGCTTCTTCTTTGGGACAACGAGGATCGTTGCCGCCCGCTAAAAGATACAGCGGCGCCTTGATCTGATCGACAAAATTGATCGGAGAGCGATCTTCATACAGCGCTTTGTTCTTCTCGAGATCGCCCATGGTCGCAAGATCCGACTGCTGCAGCACAGGATCTTCATTCTGAATCTCGGTGAACCAGTTCACAAAAGGAACAATCGGAACACCCGCCGCCCAGAGATCGGCAGCCTTGGTGACGCCCATCATGGTCAGATAGCCGCCGTAGCTGCCGCCCATCAGAATGAGTTTCTTCGGATCGACGTAGCCGGTCTTTTTAATCCACTCGGCTGCCGCCAGCACATCCTGCAAATCGCCGCCGCCCATATCGAAAAGATTGGCCTGCTGAAATTCTTCTCCGTACCCAGTCGAGCCGCGATAGTTGGGAGCGATCACAAGGTAACCCTGGTTCGCCATGTACTGAACAAAGCGACTGAAGTCATTCACCGTCTGTGCCGTCGGACCGCCGTGAACGTAGACGATCGCGGGATGCTCGCCATTGCGTGGCAGGTTGTAAGGCACATACACGAACGCGGAGATCGTCCACTTACCATCCTTACTGGGATAGTGGGCAAGGTAAGGTTCAACCATGTCCTCGGCGCGCACGCCGCCCACGAGCGAATGTGTAAGTTGATGCGATTTGCTGTCAGCCAAGTTATAGACCCACAAATCGCCGGGAGCGGTCGGTCCTGTATGGTTGTAAAGGAGACGCGATCCGTCGCGAGTAAAGGGAGAAATCCTCTCCGCAGGATAATTCAGCCCTTTGGGAAGCGGCAGGGCGCGCGCCTTTCCGGTTGCGACTTCATACAGGTAGAGATCGGTGCTGCCCTCGACGTTCGCGCTGTAAGTCAGAAATTTGCCATCGGGAGTAAATTTCTCCCCATAAATCTCCCACTTGTCCTGCGTGAGCCAGTGGATTTTCTCCGTCGCGGTGTCAAGCAAGCCGGCGTTGTCATAGCCATTGCCGGCATTGGAGGTGATGAGAACGTTCCTGCCGTCCGGCGAAACGTCAGCGGCTGAGTAAGTACGCTCGCCATCATGCGGCGTCAGCAGCGTGCTTTGCGCGCTCGCCGCGTCGACGAGAAATATATTCGAGTCCGTCCCTTTCGACTGTTCCTGCGTGTAGACAATGAACTTGCCGTCCGCAGACCAGATGGGAGTTACGTTCATGCGGTCTTTGGCGGTTCCGGAGGTCAGGTGTTTCACGTCGCGCAGAACCGTATCGTAAACGTCAATCTCGTACACTGACGACGTCTTTGGTTTCACGGTGTAGGCCAGGTAGCGGCCATCGGGGGACCAGGTGACGTTTTCCTCGGAAATCTCGCGAGTGTTGGTGAGGTTCACGACCTGTCCGGTTTTCGGCGACACCAGGAAAATATCCCACTGCTCGTCGCCGTCGTAATCGGAAATGTAGGCGATCCACTTTCCATCCGGAGACCACGTCGGGCTAGCCTGGCGCTCATTGCTCACTGTGAGCTGCATGGGCCAACCACCTTCGGCGGGCACGAGCCAAAGGTTATTGCGGCCACTTAGATTACTGATGAAGGCGACCGTCTTCCCGTCCGGCGACCACGTTGCGCCGCCCACCTGGCGCGTCATGTAGAGCTTCTCGATGGAAAGATTCTTTTCCACGCGTGCATCGGGTTTGGACGCGATCTGTTTTGGATCGGTGATGGCCTGCGGAACAGGCAGAGTCTGGGATGCCGTCAGAACGCTCATGAATACGACCATAACAAACGGACTGAGAGTGCGCATGCTTCCTCGGAATAGTGGGTCGAATGCAATTCGTGAATATGAAAGTTTAGCAGCCTCGCTCGGGACCCGGCGCAATGATGTGCCGTATCGCTCACGCCGATGATTCCGCAAAGCTCTATGCGATAATCAGCGAGAGGATTCTGTTTGCTGTCCAGAGGATTCGGCAGGATTCTTGTTGCGTACCGGTCTTGAGCCGCAACACCGTAAGCGGAAACGCAGGGCAGGCGCAATTGCCGCAGCGGTCTGCACTAGCGGGACAGTGCGCTGGCATAGGTGGGCCGAGCGGGTGGAAATTGGAGTGCTCGTCGTCTGATAGTAGTGACGGCATCGTTCCATGAAGGGGGATTGACGTGGACAAAGCGACTTTCCTCAAAGAACAGTTCACCACCTTGCGCAAAGAGGTCGAGCAAACGAAGGCACGAATCTTCAAAATCGTGGCTTTTGGAATTGCCATCGTGCCTGCCGCACACTTCGTCGCCAGCGAACGGAACCTGGGAGTTCTTAACTACATCACTCCGCTGCTCGTAATCGTGGTTGCGCTTCTGTATCTCTCCGAAAACCACGCGTTGATGCGTTGCGGGCGCTACATCCGCAGCGAAATTGAAAAGCATGTGTCCGAACAGGACAAAAACGTCATCGGGTGGGAAACGTGGCTGGAAACCAACAAGCGAAAGTACAACACCAGGACGGTCGACAAGTTTGTCGCGTATTGCTTCCACATTTTGTTTGTCGTGTATTTCGCCGCCTCGGTATACCTGGCGATCGCAGAGGCCCTGACTGCGAAGATGCCCGTCATGGGCATGGCCGCGCTTCTTGGTGTCTACATCGCCGTTGGAATCTGGTTTTTGATATTCCTCCTAAATAACATCCAAAACGCAACCGAAACCACAGAGGACACATCAGGCACGAACCAGCAAAGTAGACCTCTATCCTAAAGGACATGCTTCGGCGGTTTGCCAGAAGATGAGGATTCGCTCTGGAAGTTTCATCAAAACGTGGGAAATGCGCATCTAAACTCAGAACATGTCAGGTCGTCATTCCAGGAAAGTTCTACACCGGTTTCGCTCTCGTGCGAAACGAATTCCGATCGCACTCGCGGCCATCCTTGGGCTGCTGATGAATGCTCCGCAAACGGTTGCCGATTTGCCCTCGGCGGGGCTCGATCGCGGATTCCTTCGGCTCTACGATCTGGATTTTAGCGGCGCGCAAAAGGAATTCGAAGCATGGGAGAAGCTGAATCCCGAAAATCCCATGGGGCCGGCGAGCCAGGCGGCGGGTGTCTTGTTTTCCGAATTCAATCGGCTCGGCGTGCTGGAAGCGCAGTTTTATGAGGACGATTCGGTCTTCGGCGCTCGGAAGAAATATGAAGCTGACCCTCGACAACGCGCAGCTTTCGAGCAGCAACTCAGCCGCGCGGAAGACTTGGCAAAGTCCAAGCTAAGCCGAGATTCTCGGGACCGTGACTCGCTTCTGGCGATGACGTTTGCCGCCGGGTTGCGTTCCGACTTTGCCGCGCTCATCGAAAAGCGTAATTTAGCTTCGCTACATTACACCAAGGAAGCAACGGCCTGGGCCGCTCAGTTGCTGGCAGCCGATCCTGGTTGCTACGACGGCCATCTGGCCGGCGGAATCAGCCGTTACATCGTTGGTTCGATGGCCGCTCCAGTACGCTGGGTCCTGCGACTTGGGGGCGTTGCGGGGGATAAGGCTGGCGGCATTGCCGAACTCCAGACCACCGCCGCGCAAGGTTATCTGTTGGCTCCCTTCGCGCGCATCCTGTTGGCCATTGCCTACGTCCGCGACAAAGATGTGCCACGCGCCCGCGAGTTGCTGCTGGCGTTGCAACGGGAGTTCCCGGACAACACTCTCTTTGGCCGGGAGTTGACGCGACTGGACCACAACGGCAACCGCTAAGTACTTGGAAAACCAAGTGGGTTCATCAGAAATTCATTCTGCTGTAACCTTCCTTTAACACTTCGACCATAAAACTGTTGCTTCGCCCATAAAACAAAGCTGCACCTAAACTAAGCACGGGGAGGACTCATCGAGTGATACGTCGAATCGCGCTGCTGTTGGCAGGTCTTGCGTTGGCGCTGCCCGTCGCTACTAATGCTTACGGCCAGACCACGTTGAATGGAGCGGGCGCCACTTTTCCGTATCCCATGTATTCCAAGTGGTTCAGCGAATACAACAAGCTGCACCCGGACGTGCAGATCAATTACCAGTCGATCGGCAGCGGCGGCGGCATTCGCCAGGTTTTGAACGGCACCGTCGATTTCGGAGCCAGCGATGGCCCCATGTCCGATGAGCAACTGAAGGAAGCCAAAGTCAAGATCCTGCACATCCCTACCGTGCTGGGCGCGGTCGTGCCGGCTTACAACGTCCCGGGAATTAGCGGCGACATCAAATTTACTCCCGACGCTTTAGCCGGCATCTTTCTGGGCAAAATCCAGAAGTGGAACGATCCTGCGATTGCTCAGGCCAACCCCGGCGTTAAATTTCCTGACAAATCAATCGTCGTGGTTCACCGCTCGGATGGAAGCGGCACCACTTTTATTTTCACCGACTATCTCTCGAAGGTGAGCAAAGAGTGGGAAGCGACAGTGGGGAAGGGAACCTCGCCGAAGTGGCCCGTCGGGTTGGGCGGCAAAGGTAACGAAGGTGTGGCCGGACAGATTCGGCAGTTGGAGGGATCGATCGGCTACATCGAACTGATTTATGCCGTGGAGAATAAGATCACGTACGGAGCAGTCAAGAACGCCGCCGGCAACTTTGTAAAAGCTTCGCTGGATGGAGTGACCGAAGCGGCGGCATCGGTGAAAAATATGCCCGCCGATTTTCGCGTCTCCATCACGGACGCACCCGGTAAGATGGCCTACCCCATTTCCAGCTTTACGTGGCTGTTGATTCCGGAGCAGGCCCAGGACCCGAAGAAGGGAAAGATTATCGCCGATTTTCTGGTGTGGATGCTCAATGACGGCCAGAAGATGACGAGCCAGCTCAGCTACGCGCCATTACCCGCGAGCGTCGTGGAGAAAGTCAAAGCCGCCATCAAGCAGATCCACTAAAAGCGCCGGAAGGTCTGTGGGGCTCCCCGCCCTGCCCGGGACAAGTGTGTGTCGTCCTGTATGAAACAGACTGATACGATACTCTAGTTTAAAATCTCGGCGCAAAATTAAGTTAGCGCCACCGGCCCGGAGAAGGAGAGTAAGCCAAAACCGGGCCGGCGGCGATTCTGAAGGGAAGGCGCCCTCCAGAAAGTTGAGATGCCGTTGGACAGTCTCGATTGGACCTTTCCGGTTCAACGTGATCCGTTCAGGGCTATCCGCTTGAACCTTGTCTGTGAGAACTGGCGGTCCCGCGTCCAACGGCGACGCGGGACCGTTTTGGTTTACGGCAAGTAATAACGGAACGAGGTAAAGACCATTCCGTCCAGCCCTTCCGGCGATCCATAAGTTACCGGTGTGACGCCTGATGCGGATGTGATACCTGACCAGGTCTGACGCGTCACATAGGAGT
>JBEKXC010000236.1:0-6768 GCA_049512435.1 Terriglobales bacterium
GTCTGCCGGTGGAGCGGTTGTGATAGCCGGACTTTGGCCAGCGCCATGCGCACCAGGTCTTTGGATTTCTGCGTCGCCTGCTCCGGTTCGTGCATGTGCACCCATGAGCACTGGTCGCGGATGTTAGCCATCTCAAAAAGGTACGGATTGAGTCCGGCCTCGGCCAGAGTGTTGCGGAACAGGGGTTCGTGGGTTCGCGGGGTGCAAGAGGCCACCACGACCCGATTCAGATTGTGTTCGACGATTTTCTCTTTGATCCGATCCTGGGTATCGTTGGAGCAGGTGTAAAGATTGTTCTCCACGTATACGACGTTGGGCAGGGTGGTCGTATAGTCCACGACCTGCGGGACATTGACCACTCCCGCGATATTGGTTCCGCAGTGACAGACGAAGACCCCAATGCGAGGGTCTTCCCCCGTCACATCTCTTTGGGGCGGATAAACTTTGGGCGTGATCAGCGTGCCGCGCGCTTCGCGCAAGAGGGAAAGCACCTGCGTCGCCGCTGCCGAGGCCTGCATGACAGTTTCCGGAATATCCTTCGGCTCGGCAAACGGCCCGGCGACGTAAATCCCTTCGCGGGAGGTTTGCGCCGGCTGAAAAGCTGAGGTTCCGCAAAAATTGAATTCATTGAGCGCCACGCCGAACCGTTCGGCCAGCGTTTTGACATCCTTGGGTGGCTGCATGCCCACGGAGAGGACGACCAAGTCGTATTCCTGGGAGAGCTTTCTGTCGTTCTCGGCGAGATATTGAACGATCAGGTTCCGCGTCCCAGGCACCTCCTCGACCTTCGGCACGCGAGAGCGGATGTAGCGCACTCCCAGTTCTTGCGCTCGGTGGTAATACTGCTCGAAGCCCTTGCCGAAGGCGCGCAGATCCATAAAGAAGATGTCGCATTGCAGGCCTTCGCCCAGGTGCTCCTTGGCGATGATGGCTTCTTTGGTGGCGTACATACAGCAGACGGACGAGCAGTAGTCGTGTTCGAAATCCCTTGAACCAACACACTGCAGGAAGGCGATGCGCTTCGGTTCCTGCCGGTCGAAGGGTCGGAGCACATGACCGGAATAGGGTCCGGAGGCGGACAGAATCCGTTCGAACTCCAGAGCCGTGAGCACATTCGGGAAGCGGCCGTAACCCAGGTCTTTCTTTAGCCGGGCGTCGAAGATCTCGTATCCGGGTGCGAGGACGATGGCGCCTACCTTCAACTCTTGAGTCTGCGCACTCTGGGTGTAGTCGATCGCATTGGCCTGGCAAGCGGTTGCGCAGAGATGACAGTCGCAGCAGATGCCGCACGCGAGGCAACGTTTAGCCTCGGCGATTGCTTGGTCGGCGGTGTAGCCGGTGTGGACCTCATCGAAGTTCCTGCCGCGGGTGGCGGGGTCGAGAGAGGGCACCGGTATTTGGCGCTGCATCAGTACGCCAGTGGTGTCCACGACGTACTCCGTGTGATACGGCGCTTCCAGCTCGCGGCCCGCACGGAGGTCTTGGCCATTGAGCCAGCGATCGATAGAGTTGGCGGCCTTTTTGCCCGCGAGCATCGCCGTCACCACCACGTCGGGACCGGTTACGCAATCGCCGCCGGCGAACACACCGGGCAGCGCTGTCTCCATCGTCAGGGGATCGGCTCGGAGCGTTCCCGATTTCGTAGTCGCGAGACCCAGCCGTTCACCGAGACCATTCACATCGGGTACTTGGCCAATCGTAGCGATGACAGCGTCGCAGGGGATGACATGCTCCGAGCCTGGAACCGGTTCCGGAGCTGGTCGACCGCTGGCGTCGGGCTTGCCGAGCCTCATCTTCAAACACTCCAGGCCAATCACGCGCCCGTCGGAGCCCGTCTGGAATGATTTGGGCGCGGCGAGGAACATCAACTTGACGCCTTCACGCTCTGCGTCTTCGATTTCACGATGGTCGGCGGGCATCTCCGCTCGTGTGCGCCGATAGACGATCGTTACTTCTTCGGACCCGGAACGCAGTGCAGCGCGCGCCGCGTCCAGAGCGGAATTGCCTCCTCCCACCACCAGCACGCGACGGCCCGGCGCTACTGGACGCGAGAGATTCACACCCCGCAGGAATTCCACGCCACCCATAACACCCGTCAGGTTTTCTCCCGGGATTCCGAGTTTCCGCTCCACGTGAGCACCGATGGCGATGAAAACTGCGGCGTAGCTTTTGCGCAATTCTTCGAGCGTGATGCCGCGGCCCACCGGCGTTTCCAACAGGATCTCGATGCCGATCGCACGCAGCCGGTCGAGTTCAGCGTTCAGCACGGGCCGTGGCAAGCGGAAAGACGGAATACCCGCTGCCAGCATGCCGCCGGCAACCGGGAGCGCTTCGAAGATCGTCGTGCCATAGCCTTTCTGCCGGAGTTGATAGGCACAGAGAAGGCCGGCCGGTCCCGACCCCACGATGGCAATCTTCTCGGAACGTTCGGGCACGGTCGGTTGCGGCAGCTTGTAATCGGAGCAATGGTCGGTAATGAAGCGCTTTAGCGCCGGCAAATTGACCGGATCGTCCACGTTATTGCGGGTGCAGGCGGTGGTGCAGGGGTGGGTACAGATCCGGCCGCAGATCGACGGAATCGGGTTGTCGCGCAGAATGACCTGAGCCGCTTCCTCGAAGCGGCCTTGCGCGATCAGGGTTACATAGCCCTGGGCGCTCTGATGGATGGGGCATCCGGCCTCGCAGGGGGAGGTTCCGCGGCGCGAAATGGTGAAGATGTTGGGAACGGCTTGTGGAAACGGCCGGTAGATCGCCTTCCGCTCGGCCAGCCCCCGATCGAACTCGGAGGGCAGCGTTACTGGACATTCCGTCGTGCACGCGCCGCAACCGGTGCATTTCGTCGCATCCACAAAACGCGGCTGCTTCTTGATACTGACCGTGAAATTCCCCGGCTGGCCATCGACGCGCCCCACCTCAGTCATGGTGAGAATTTCGATGTCCTTGTGCCGGCCGATCTCGACCAGACGCGGCGCCATGGTGCACATCGCGCAATCGTTGGTGGGAAAAGTTTTGTCGAGCTGGGCCATGACCCCGCCAATGGCAGGGCCGCGTTCGGCCACATATACCTTGATGCCGCCGTTGGCGAGATCGAGGGCGGCTTGCATGCCGCCAATACCGCCTCCAACGACCAGTGCGGCGCCGACCGGATGGGGCTGGGTCAATTCAGACGACATGGCCGATGGCCTCCTGGGCAGGCGCCAGCTGTGCAGCCCGCTCCTTGACCGCCTGGAAATACAAAGCGAGCGGACGATAGATCATGTGCGCTGCCTTGCCGAACGGCATCTCTACCACCAACATCGGAGTGGCGATGATGATGTGCAGGGCGTACGCGAAGTGAGCGCAGAGCGCGAAGCCTGCATACCTAAAGAGGTGTGTGGCGAGTCCGCTGCACGCCGTTAGCACAAGCAGGATGGGAAAGACCAGATCCTCCGGCCGCGTCTCCTTGTAGATTTCCTTCTTCGCCTGCACCCGTCCTATGAGAATGTCGCCGACGCCGTAAAGGATGAAGGCGGCGGCGAGGTATCCCAGCCAGCGCTGCGGGTTATACCAGGGATAAATGTTGTCGGTTTGAAACCACCGCAGGGCGAAGATCTTGATGGTCAGCATCATGACCGTGCCCAGGGCGAGCAGCCAATGCCCCAGCCACCGTCCTTTTTCCGGACACTTCCTCATCAGCGCGTGGGTCATCGACTGGTGTACGTACGTCCACGCCTCGTCGACATAGACGGAGAACGGGATGGGCGGCTGTTGCCGGCTCATGGTGAAGCGCCAGACGCGGTGGACGCGGGAGAGCAGCAGAAGCGCCGGAAAGAGCATCACCGTGAGCGTGTAATACGTCATGATGGGGAACATGTGCTCCATCCCGAGCGGCGTGGCCAGGCCGGATAGAGGCAGTCCCACATACCACAGGTGGTAGCAGAGGATCAGGAGCACGACGAGCGCCGCAGCGGAGGCCAGCGAGCCAAAGTACCACGCGCGGGACGTGAGGAGCCTGGCCGCCAAGCCCGTGCGTTCATACTGGCCGCTCAGGAAGCGCCGCAGCGTGGCCATGGAGATCCTGGGCTCCGCCTGGCGCGGGCAGACGATCGAGCAATCGCCGCAGTCGTGGCAGATCCAGGGCTCGAGGCTTCCCCGGAGCGGTGCTCTTAATCCCAGAAGAGCGTAACGGATACTTTTTCGGGGAAACGTAGCGAACTCCGAGACCAGATCACAGGAGATGGTGCAACTGCCGCACTGATAGCAGCCCGTTGGGTCGAACTTCCCATAGCGCCGAATGTCGGCCAGCAATGTGGGATCGCTTTGAACCGGCAATATGCCTGCTGCCATTTGCCACCTCTACCAAGGATGCCCGCTACTGCGTAGCGACCACCCATTCCTTGACGGACCTCCTGGTGTACACCAGGAACTTCCCGTCTTCTTCCACTATCTGAATTTGAAAGTTTTCGTTCTGATATGATTCCGCTGCCCGTGATGCTTCTTCACGGTTGTCGTAGAGCTGCCCATCCCACATGAACTTCTTTCCATCGCTGCTGATTGCGAGATTCGGGCTCATACGATGCCTCCAGCTTGTTCACACGGTGCGCTGAAAATATTTCTTACAATATGGCGCGCCCGCACCGGCGTCTTCAGCACGTTGTTTGGCATAGATCGCCTCGCGGTGCTGTGACGCTGGGGAAATACTCGCCGACGAGCCACTCCGCTGCTTGTGGCACGGCGCCGCTGACTGCTTTCGACAAACCCTGGGAGATTTCTTCCGGCAGTGGCCCGGTTTGGCAGGCCAGCACCCGCACCTCGACTCCGCAGGTCTCCTGTAACTCGCGCAGCAGGTTGGACGTGGGCAACTGGTGCAGTGAGAAATCGTCCAGTTTGACGGGGGGAATCTCGGCGGGATCGATCTCGAATATCTCGCCGGGAGTGCGTCCGGCATCGATCGCGTCCACGATGAGCAAACGTTCGGGACGCGCGGTGCTCAGGCAGAGTGTAAATAACAGCTTGCGCACGCTCGTGCCGACGTCGAGCAAGCAGACGGCTTCGGGCACACGGTAGTGGGCCTCGACGTAGTCGATTACCGCGCACCCGAATCCGTCGTCACCAAAGAGAATATTCCCAACGCCGAACACCACGGTCGCTTTCCGACAGAAGTCGGGGAGATCGGATTGATCCAATTGATCGGATTGATCGATCTCCCACATGCTTAGTCCTTTTCGCGACCGTTCAGTTGGCGAGCGTGTCGAGCAATTTTCCGTCCGCGTCGAAAATGTCCAGCTTGACCGACAGCTTCCCGTCCAGCCGGTGGGTCGCGCAGGAAAAGCATGGATCGTAGGCACGGATTGACATTTCTACTGTGTTCAACACTCCCTGGTCGTATTTGCCGTCATGGATCAAACTTTTGGCGGCCTGCGTGACCGACATATTGATGGGAGCGTTGTTGTGGGTGGTGCCCACAATCAGGTTGACGTTAGTGACCAAGCCGTTGGCATCGGTGGTGTAGTCGTGGATGAGCGTGCCGCGCGGCGCTTCGGTGCATCCTACGCCTCGCGCTGCGCGCGGCGTAACCTTCGCCCGGATTTCGGTGCTGGTAATTTCGGGATCGTCCAGCAAACGGATGGCGTTTTCGGCGTTGTAGAGCAGTTCGATCAGCCGCGCCCAGTGATAGAGCAGCGTGAGCTGAGCGGGCCGCCCGAACTTCGCGCGGAACTCCTCCAGTTCGGCCTGCGCCAGCGGCGTGTCGATAAAGTCGCAGACGTTGATGCGCGCCAGGGTATTGGCGCGATACACGCCCTTGGGATTTTCGGCATCCATGGAGAAACCGTCGCCCCACTGTTTGGCGTAGGGGAACTTCAAGTAGCTCCACGATTCGATGTGCTCGGCGATGAACTCCGTATAGCGATCGTAAGGAAAATCCTGATATGAGCCATTGGGCGCCATCAGGCGAAGCTTTCCGTCGTAGAGGTTGAGCGCGCCGTTCTCCTTGACGGTGCCGATGAAGCCGGTTGTGATCACTCCCAGCGACTTGACCACGTCTAGATATTTGGGGAAGACGTTCTCCTTGGCGAAAGCGATGGAGAACTTGGCGAGTTCGAGTGCCTCATCGGCCTGCTTGCGCAACTGGTCGCGGTCGGCAGGAGCGAGTGGCTTGCTGAATCCGCCAGGAACGGCGGCCTGGGGATGGATGGCCTTGCCCGCCAGGACTTCCAGCATATGGGCGCACATGTGGCGAACCTTCACCACTTTTCTTGCAATGTCGGGTGCTGCCTGCAGCACGCCGATGACATTGCGGATGGAATAGTCGGCATCGGGTCCGAGCAGGAAATCGGCTCCCGCGAGGAAGTAGAAGTGCAAGATGTGCTCTTCCATGTAGGCAATGCTGTTGCACAGCTCGCGCAGCTTCTTTCCCGCCGGGGGCGGCTCGACTCCAAAGACCGCGTCGCAAGCCTTGGCCGAGGCCAAGTGATGCGACCACGGGCACACACCGCAAATGCGCGGCGTGATGCGAGGGAGGTCTTCTACCGGGCGTCCGAGGCAGAATTTTTCGAAGCCGCGAAGTTCAATGACGTTTACCCGGGCGGTGTCCACGTTGCCGGCATCGTTGAGCTGAATGGTCACCTTGGCATGGCCCTCGATGCGGGTGACGGGTTGAATGACGAGTGTCTTTGCCATGGATCACCTCCGGGGCAGCGGCCGCAGACGGCCAGCGCCAGCAAAACGGTTGAAGGTTGCGGACCGATCCGGAATCTGCTTGGGATCAAGTCCGATGGAAGAAAGCGC
>JBEKXC010000237.1:0-6766 GCA_049512435.1 Terriglobales bacterium
GTACGAGCGAAGTACGGGGGAGGCTCGACTATGCGGCTGGCGATTGGCTCCAGCTTTGCGGTTCTTGGAATTGTTCTGATAGTGGTAGCCGCGGTTGTTGTTCCTTGCGCGCTGCAAGCGGGTGAAGTACCACCAGCATACGGCTATTCACTGCTCAGCCCGATTCGCAGCGGTAACCTGACCGTCTTTCCTGTAACAGCCAGTAAGTCGTATGACACGGCAGAGTTTCTTACTCTGGATGAAGGCCTCCGCAGCGGCGACGTGGTCGTGACTGAAGCCGGGCAGGCGCGTGGACTCATCCGTCACCGTCCCGGTGATCCATCAATCATCCATCCCGTGCGCGGCGCGGAAGTAAATCAACTGGTACTGGTCAATAACTCAAAACGACCGTTGTTACTCCTCGCAGGCGAGATAGTTACTGGCGGCAAGCAGGATCGCGTGATCGGCAAAGACCGCATCGTCCCCGCGGAGAGCGATCCCGTGGACTTAAGCGTTTTTTGCGTCGAGCCCGGACGTTGGGTCGCGGCGAACGGTAAGAACGAATTCGGCAGTGGCGGCGGCGCAATGGGCGGTGTCTTCGCTTCGCCCGGCGTGCGCGGAAGCGCGATGGCCGCCAAGAATCAGCAACAGGTTTGGGACAACGTAGCAAGGTCGAAGGTGGCGATGGCAGCGAATCTTCCAGCGCCCGCGGCTGCGGAAGTGAATTCCACCACCTCTTATGCGCGCGTGATGGATAACAAAGAGGTGCAGCAGAAGGTTGATGCCGTCGCCGAACCAGTGCAGCGTAACTACGAGAGCGTGATTCGCCAACTGCGTGATAAGAATGCGGTGGGCGTCGTGGTCGCCGTGAACGGAGAAATTGTCTGGGCTGACATTTTCGCCAGCACGCAATTGCTGCAAAAGTATTGGCCGAAGCTCGTGCGATCCTATGCCACCGAAGCGGTGGTGACGCGCGCCAAAGGTGGAGAAGCCAGCCTCAAAGACGCGCAGAAGTTTCTCGACGATCTGCAAGGTCGCCACGAAACGGCCGAAACCGAACCCGGCATCTATCGCCAGTCTGAAATCACCGGCGACGGCTTCAAAGTATTCGAGTTAAGGTCGTTGCTGCCGAAGACCGGCTTCGCTGTGCACGTAGCCAAGATGGCGGACTAAGGCTCCGTCTCTAAGTGCGTGCCAATCCTTTGAGCACGACGTCGTTCGCATCATACGCCAGGTTGAGCGCCGGCAACTCGTCGCGCGTAAACCAGCGAACATCCGCCGCGTCACTCCCCGCATTCAAATCACCGCCGACTGGACGACACAAAAAATCAATCAGCACGTAGTGATACCGCACCCGCCCCTCGTCACCGCGAATCACCCGCTCATACACGCCCAGCATCTCACCCGTCTCGACCACCAATCCCGTTTCTTCGCGAGCCTCACGCGCCGCCGCTTCGCGCAGAGTTTCACCACATTCGAGAACTCCGCCCGGCAACGACCAGTCGCCCAGCAGCGGCGCTGTTCCCCGGCGAATCAGCAGGACGTGGTTCTCGACATGACGATAATCGACGATCACCGCGCCCACTCCCACCAGCGGAGACTCCGGGTATTCACGTTTCATTGGACAGCTCTCATCAGCGAACAGTATAGGGTCAGCCGGTGAACATCGTGCCCTTTGCGACATCACGAACTCGAAGCCGGAATTACAATATCCACCATGTCACTCGACGAATACAAACGCAAACGGCGCTTTGAGGCAACGCCCGAGCCTCCACCCAAGCTTGAAAAACAATCGCGGCATCGCTTTGTCGTTCAATGCCACGCGGCTACGCGCCTGCACTACGATTTCCGGTTAGAGATGGAAGGCGTCCTCAAGTCGTGGGCCGTTCCCAAAGGCCCTTCGCTCGATCCTGCCGATAAGCGCCTGGCGATGCAGGTTGAGGATCATCCCGTGTCGTACTTCGATTTTGAAGGCACCATCCCCGAGGGAAATTACGGTGCCGGAACAGTAATGGTGTGGGATGAAGGCACCTGGGAACCGCTGTCGCCGGTGCCAGTCAATGGCGAGTACGTCCCCGGCACCGAAAAAGAAGCGGCTGCCATGTTGGCGAAAGGCGACCTCAAGTTTCGGCTCAAAGGGAAGCGGCTCAAAGGCGATTTCGCGCTCGTGCACATCAAGGCGCGCCGACCCGGAAGCAAAGGAAATGAATGGCTCCTGATCAAGAAGAAAGACGATCATGTGGTTGCTGGATTCGACATCGGCACATATGACACCTCTGTTCTCACCGGTCGCACGATGGCGCAAATTGGCGGCGATGAGAAATCCGCCGAATGGACGAGCAGTCGTCCAGCATCGCGAGGGAAAGTGAAGGCGGCCTGGCTGGCGAATGCAATCGCACGAGCTGACCAAAAGCGAAAGGCTTTGACCGCCGAGAGCGCAGAGGACGCGGAGAAAAAAAAAGGTAAAAGACAAGGACAAAGAAAAGCGGCGAGACAGGCAACTCACGTAAGAACTTCGTCCAAGGACACCGCGCCCAAGATTGCCGCTGCCGCCTCCAAGTCAAACAGCAAGAAATCCTCAGCGAACTCCGCGCCCTCCGCGGTTAAAGCTCTCGCCGGCGCCGAGCAGAAGCCCATGCCCACGGTCATTCACCCCATGCTAGCTACTCCCATCGCCAAAGCTTTCGACAATCCTGACTGGCTGTTCGAGCTTAAGTGGGACGGCTACCGCGCCGTCGCTTTCATCGACGACGGGCGCCTGCGTCTGGTTTCGCGCAGTCAAAATGACCTTACCGCGCAGTTTCCCGAACTCGGCAGCCTGCCGGAATTTGTTGGAGCCGAGCGTGCCATCCTCGACGGAGAAATCGTTGCGCTCGATGACGAGGGCCGGCCTTCGTTCAGCCTGATGCAGCAGCGTACCGGATTCCGGCCGGGCAAGCGGCGTTTGGTGGGGCGCGAAGGTGTGCCCGTCATCTATTACGCGTTCGATCTGCTGTATCTCGATGGTTTCGACCTGCGCCGTGTAGCACTCGAGCAACGCAAGCAACTACTGCAAGACCGGATCGAAAGCAGCGCGGTAATTCACTTTTCCGATCATTACGCCGAAAAGGGTCTGGCTCTATTCGCCGCGGCAAAGCAGCGCGGACTGGAAGGCATCGTCGCCAAGAAGCGCAATAGCGCTTACGAAGAGAAGCGCTCGCGCGATTGGCTCAAGATCAAAATCACACAGCGTCAGGAGTGTGTCATAGGAGGCTACACCGATCCGGAGGGCAGCCGAGAATATTTCGGCGCGCTCGTGCTTGGCTTGTACGACCGTCAAGCGCGACTGATTCACGTCGGCCAGGTTGGGACCGGTTTCGACCACGCGGCGCTTAAAGAAATGTTCGCCCGCCTGCAGCCGCTGAAGACGAAACAGAATCCCTTCCACGGCGAGATCGGGGGATTGCGAAAAGTTCACTTCGTGCGCCCCAAACTAGTCGCCGAAATCAAGTTCGCCGAGTGGACCCACGAAACGGAGGAGGGCGGCATGAAGCTGCGCGCACCGGTATTCATGGGACTGAGAACTGATAAATCACCGAAGGAGTGTCGGCTGGAAGAAGCGGTCGCAGGCTAGATGAGGACTCCGAACACTGTCAGTTCGCGCGATGCCTGGCGATTCTCGGATTGTGCGTGAAATGGGGACGTTACGATAACAACTCCACGACTCTGGAGCGCCTCGGGTTTGTAGGCTAGCCTTTGCTCTACGGCTGCAGCTACTTGCAGATTGACAGGGCAACAACCATCACACATAATCTTTGCTAGGTTTTGGGCGCTTCCCTCTGTTGCGCGGAACCTCATGTGGTAACGGCTTTCTTACGTAAACATTCGGCCCCGTTCTGGAATCGAGGCTCGATTCTCGATGATCACCAATCTTGGTGGTGTGCCATGGAAAAGTCAAAGAGACGGCTAGCAGTTACTTTCTCACTGATTTCTCTGTTATCGTTATTCGACCTTGCTGGCCACGCTGGTGCGCAAGGTTACACTTACACCGTTCTGCACAGCTTCTGCGGTTTCTGCACCGACGGGTCGGGGCCCCTTGCTGGTCTGATCCAGGACGCTGCGGGCAACCTGTACGGCACCACGTATGCAGGGGGTGCCAACGATGAAGGCACGGTGTTTGAGGTGGACAGCTCGGGTCAGGAAACCGTGCTCTACAGCTTCTGCTCCAGGGGTGGTTCGAAGTGCAAGGACGGGGCTTTGCCCTACGCTGGTCTGATCGAGGACGCTGCCGGCAACCTGTACGGCACCGCATATGACGGGGGTGCTGACGGTTGGCCTGGTGGCACGATTTTCAAGGTGGACAGCACGGGCCACGAGGAGGTGCTCTTCGACTTTTGCAGTGAGGGTTGCGAGACTGGGCAAGAGCCCGCCGCTGGCTTGATCCAGGACGCAGCGGGCAACCTGTACGGCACCACCCAGTACGGAGGCGCTGGGAACTGCGACTTTGGACTCGATTACACGGGTTGTGGAACGGTGTTCAAGATAACCAGAAGGAAGGAGACCGTGCTGTACAGATTCAAGAACCCGCCAGACGGGACAAATCCGGTCAGCGGTCTGGTTATGGACGAGAAGGGCAACCTGTATGGCACTACACCTATAGGAGGTGTTAATAAGTCTGGCACGGTGTTTAGAGTGGATAGCGACGGTCACGAGAAAGTTCTCTACAACTTCTGCTCCCAAGGTGGTGCGGACTGCACGGACGGGTACGAACCCGATGGTCTGATCCGGGATACTAAGGGCAACCTGTACGGCACCACATATGGGGGTGGTGCTTACGATGGCGGCGCGGTATTCAAGCTAGACAAGAAGGGTAACGAGACGGTGCTCTACAGCTTCTGCTCCGAGGGTGGTTCGAGCTGCATAGACGGGAACGGTCCCAACGGAGTTATTCAGGACGCTGCGGGCAACCTGTACGGCACCACATCCGGAGGTGGTGCTAACGGTGGTGGCACAGTGTTTGAACTCGACTCCACCGGCCAGGAGACGGTGCTCTATAGCTTTTGCTCGGCGGGTGGAGCGAACTGCACGGACGGATTTCAGCCGTGGGCTGGGTTGATGCGCGATGCTGCGGGCGACCTCTACGGCACCACTTATCTAGGCGGTGCTGACTACTACTACGCGGGAACCGTTTTCAAGCTTACTCCGGGCTCTTTGCCCGCTCCACGCTGACCTCCGGGCCGAACCCTTCGTCCGTGGACCAACTCCATGACCCTTTCGGCGTTGGTCTCCGGTGCTGAAGTCACCCCGAACGGGTCGTCAAGTTGTATTTCGTCTTCTGAGGACTGGCGAAACCAGGCGATTGCATTCCTAACTGAAGTCGCCGGTACGAATGAAAAAGTGCACGCACAGATTGCGACCAGCGCAAGCTAGAACGCGCCGCCCCCACCGCCACCGAATCCGCCTCCGGAAAAGCCACCACCTGAGAACCCGCCTCCCCCGCTAAAGCCCGATCCCGTGGAACTAGCTCTGGGCGCGGAGGTGAAGACCTGGAACATGTCTACCGCCATGCTGTTTATGGAACTGGAAAAGAAAAGCGGGCTGAAGCCTGCGTAGCCGTTTGGCGAACCGTACCAGCTTGGGGGTTCTTTAACGATTCCGTCAAACGCTTGCGCCCATTGGTGCTCTACGCCCAACGCCATGGCGTAGGGAAGAAATTTTTCGAAAGTGTCGGGCGTCATTTGCTTGATGCGGTCGACATCGACTCGGTTCAGGAACTCCTGGAATCCGAGGACGGCGATTCGGATGCGCGCGCCAGCGGCGGTCTTCGCCGTCATCTGGCGCGCAAAGAACCACCAGATCACCGCGGAAACGAAAACGCTCCCGATCGCGAGCGGAACGGAATAGAACAGATTCATCCAACCCATAATTTGCACGGCGACCACGACAATCGCGATCGCAACGCCGGCGACGATGCTGTAGCCATTCGCCGATTCCGGGTCGAGCGTGTAGATGCCTTTGCTTTTCAGCGAAGACATGATCTCCTCACGCACCAGGGGAATCACGGTGTAGAAGCGATTCTTCAGATCGGAGAGATGGGTTCCGGTTCCAGTCACAAAAATGTTGTTGAGCATCAGGCGTTCGTGCGGCGTGATGTCGGTCCACTGCTCGCGCGGCTTCAATAACGTGAACAAATAATCTTTGTGGTGAAAGACCAGAAAGGTATCGACCTTTTCTTCGATCTTGATGTAGCCGCGCACGGCCAGATCGACAATGGTGCAGGTGATGTCGCGGGGATGGATGGTGTCATCGAGCAAGGTTCCGGCTTCGGCGGGACACATGCCCGCAGGCGGCTCATACTGCGGGGCCACGGAGACGCCCGGATCAGGATCGCGTCCCACGGAATACCATAGAGTGAACATTACGGCCAATGTAAACAGCGGTAGAAACAAAATGGGATTGCTGCTAACGAACCAGCCGAACCTGGTGAGTTCGGACGGAGGCTGGAGAACTCCCTGCGGAATGTAAATGTCTATGGTGAGGCCGCCGCGCATGGAAAGCGGTTGGGTGGTTTCCGAAAGAACGTCGGCGCCGTTGACTTCGGCGGTCGCTTCGCTTTGTTTGGAGCCGTAAGCACCGGTGAACGCCTGCGCGCGCAGTCCTCCGGCTGCATTTTCGGGGAGGGTTACGAAGGCCGAAGCATGGTCGATGGGAACGGGCCAATCGTTCCCAGTCACATTCCAGTAGAACTCGGCGTAACTGTCGTTATTACTATCGAAGAAGCGGACTCCGTTGCGAACGGAATAATCAA
>JBEKXC010000238.1:0-6726 GCA_049512435.1 Terriglobales bacterium
GCCAGCGCCTTATTCAGATTCTCCAGCGAGTTGGCCACGCTGAAGCGGAGATAGCCTTCTCCGTATTCACCAAACGCTGTGCCGGAAAGGCAGGCGACACCCGCTTGTTCGAGCAGCGCGTCGGCCAGTTTCTTCGATGGCCAGCCCGTCTTCGTAATGTTGGGGAAGGTGTAGAACGCGCCTTTGGGCAGGCGGCAGGAGAAACCTTTGATCTTGTTCAGGCCGGCGACGAAGACGTCGCGGCGGTGCCTGAACTCTGCATTCATTTTGTCGACCGAGGACTGATCGCCATGCAGCGCTTCGATTCCGGCAACCTGCGTGAAGCTGGCGGTACAGGAAATCGAGTTCGTGTTCAGTCGCGCGATTTGCACGGCCAGGTCGGGCCGCATGACTCCGTAGCCCATGCGCCATCCGGTCATGGCGTAGGTCTTCGAAAAGCCGTCGAGCAGAATGGTGCGCTCCTTGAAACCGGGCACGCTCATGATGGAGAAATCTTCGCCTTCGAACACGAGGCGGCTGTAGATTTCGTCCGAAAGAATCATAATGTTGCGATCGCCGATGGCCTCGGCGATTTCGACAATATCTTTTTTCGTGAGCGTGCCGCCGGTGGGATTGTGCGGCGAGTTCAGAATAATCAACTTCGTGCGGTCGGTAATCAGCGACGCCAGTTCCCGGACATCGACCGAAAAGTCGCGCTCTTCGCGCAGCGGAATGGGAATCGCCTTGCCCAGCGAATAGTTGATCATCGACTCATAGATGGGGAAGCCCGGGTTCGGGTAGATGACTTCATCTCCCGCCTCAATTAAAGCCAGCATCGTAAAGAAAATAATTGGCTTACCACCTGGAACTACAACCACCTCTTCACTCGAAACCGGAACTCCGCGGGTGCGGCTCACATAATCGGCTATGGCCCGGCGCAGATCGGGGAGACCGGCGGCAGGGCCGTAGTGCGTCCATCCCCCGTGAAGCGCGTCGACCCCAGCCTGGATAATATTAGCCGGCGTGTCGAAGTCGGGTTCGCCAATTTCGAGGTGAACGATTTCCTTGCCCTGCTTTTCCAGCGCGCGGGCGCGGTTCAGAACCTCAAAGGCGGTTTCGGTGCCAAGCCGCGACATCCGGCTGGCGAGACGCAATTCGAATTGAGTTATGGTTGGCATAGCGGCGGAAGAATTATACCGCTTTGGCAAGGTCAGAGGTGAGAGGTCAGATTGCAGAGGTAAGAATCAAAACCCTAAGGCTTTAACCTCTGAAATCTACCCGATGACCTCTGACCTAATTCTCACTCCGAGATCGTGCTTTCTTCGCTCTGCGCCCGTAGCACGCGATCGACGGAGTAGGGCGCGCGCTGGGTGGGCTCGTGATAATGGCGCACCTGCATTTCTCCCAGCAAGCCGACGGCGAGCATGTTCAATCCCGCCAGCAGGAGCACGGCCGAGAACATCATCAGCGGGCCGTGTTGGGTCATGACGTCTGTGTGGTACACGATCTTGTCGAAAATCAGCCAACTGGAGATTCCGCACCCAGCCAGAATGCTGAACATTCCCAGCGTGCCGAAGAAGTGCAGCGGGCGCGAAAGATATTTAAGCAGGAAGCGTATGGTGATGAGGTCGAAAAAGACGCGGAAGGTGCGCGAGATTCCGTAATGCGATGTGCCGCGTTCCCGGTTGATGTTCTTGATGGGAACTTCGACGATCGACGCGCCGTGCCACGAGGCCAGCGCCGGAATGAAGCGGTGCAGCTCTCCATAGAGCGGAATCTGCCCCAGGATTTCCCGCCGGTAAGCCTTAAAAGTCGTGCCAAAGTCATGGATATCGACGCCGCTCAACTTGGCCATCAGCCAGTTGGCGCAACGCGAAGGGAAACGGCGCAGCCAGAAATTGTCGACGCGATTCTTGCGCCATCCGCTGACGATGTCGTAGCCCTCTGCAATTTTTTCGAGGAACAAAGGAATATCGGCGGGATCGTGCTGCAAGTCGCCGTCCATGGCAATGATGTATTCCCCGCGGGCATGGTCGAATCCAGCGGCGAGGCCGGCGGTCTGGCCAAAATTCCGCCGCAGCTTGACGACGGTCACGCGGCTGTCAACGGCGGCAATCTCACGCAACAGATTGAACGTGCCGTCGATCGAACCATCATCGACCAGCACCATCTCGAAGGTCTCGCCGCTCGCCTCCATCACGGACTTAAGCCGAGCGTACAGGTCGGTGACGTTCTCCTGTTCGTTGTGGAGAGGAACTACGATTGAGTACTTGAGCACAGTGCTTTGATTATACGGCAGGGGGCGGAGAAATTTGTAGTGGAATGTGTTAGTTACGTGGTACGGTCTAATGTATGTACAATGAATGTAACTACAAAGTGTTTCACGTGGAACATTTTGTAGCTGCTGAAGTGTACGTATGGAGATATAAGTACGATTATGAAGAAGAAGCGAAAACGGGTTAAAAAGCGGAGAAAGATCGCGCGGCTGTGGGCCTCCGACGAGGGGCCGCGGGATCTGCTGGAGCCGAAGCCGGAATATAGGATCTACTTCAGGGTTCGGAAGACGTCGGTGACGCTGCGTCTGGACGCCGATGTTCTGGCGTGGTTCAAAAAGGACGGCAAGGGGTATCAGACCAGGATCAACCGGACGCTCCGGAAGGCGATGATGGATGGTTAAGGGTTTACCACTTGCTTCACGGTTCCCGAGCTGGCTTTGCGAAAAGCGTCTCCGGGATAGCTGGCCTTGATCGTATAGGTTTTCGCTGTGGAGAATGCTGTGGTCAAGCTGGCCACTCCATTCGCCGTCGCGCCTGTGCCTAGATTGGTCTTGCCGTTGTAGAAGGTTACGACTTCTCCGTTGGGGACGGGTGGGGTCGAGGTAATCGTCGCCGTGAAGGTCACTGTCTGATTGACCTGCGAGGGGTTGGGCTGCGCGGTGAGCGCGGTCTTTGTGGTGTAGGTGGTTTCGTTCAGGAATACAACGGCCGAACCTTCTGTGTTGTAGTCGCTCTGGCAGCAGTCAGCCACGACGAGGTCCGGCCGGCCGTCGCCGTTCACGTCTCCAATAGCGACCGCAAATGCTCCGATCCCCCCGGTTCTATATGCTATCTGCGGTTGGAACGTGCCGTCGCCGTTGCCCAGTAGCACGATCACCTTCGCGTCGGTGCAGGATCCGTCCCTGAGTTTTGTGCATGAGTCGGTCACGGCCAGATCCGGAATACCGTCACCATTCACGTCCCCGATCGCGACCTCACCGCCCGATATGCCATCTAGAGCGTAGGTGACCGGAGCTTGGAATGTGCCGTTGCCATTGCCCAGCAGCACGCCCACTGCGTTGAACCCGATCCCGCTGGCTACGACCAGATCGACGATTCCGTTGCCCCTCAAGTCCCCCACCGCAACCCAATCTGTCCGGGGGCTGCCCGAGTCATAGGTTACGACGGGCTGGAAGGTGCCATCGCCGTTGCCCAGCATCACGCCTGCACTGCCGTCGCTGCAGCTTTCGCTTTGGCACGAGTTGCTCACAACAATATCGGGAATTCCGTCACCGTTCACGTCTGCGACTGCGGCCGAATAGCAAGTAAGCCCCCCCGAGTTATAGTCAACAACGGGTTGAAAGGTGCCGTCGCCATTGCCCAGCAGCACGCCAGCAGCGCTTTCGTATCCGACCGGGTTGATATCGGACACGACCACATCCAGGACTCCGATTCCCCGCAAGTCCGCCAGCGCGACCGAGTAGGCGGGGCCGTAGTCTATGGGGTAGGTCACCGCCGTTTGGAAGGTGCCGTCGCCGTTGCCCAGCAGAACACTTACCGCGCTAATCCCCCCAGCGCAAGTGGGGTCCGGAAGGCTCAGGCAATCGTTGCCGACGGCCAGATCGGGAATTCCATCGCCGTTGACGTCACCCACCGCGACCGAGGTGGCGCCATACGCTCCCGTGTTGTAGGTCGCGGCCGACTGGAAGGTACCATCGCCGTTGCCGAGAAACACGGCCACTTCCCCCAGGTCGCTGCCGTTCTGGTTTCCATTGGCGACGACCAAATCCAGAATACCGTCTCCGTTCAGGTCCGCGAGCGCGACCGAATCGGCGCCCTGCCCTTCGGAGTCGTAGGCGACGGGCTTCGCAAAGCGTATCTGCGGCTTCTGCCCGGCCGGAGCTGGTTGTGCGGCGGCCAGTGCCGTCAGAGGAATTGCGAATAGGAGGGCAGGAATCAGATGAGAGGAACGGGCACGCTTCATAAACACTCCACTGGGTTCGGCTATTCCGCTCAGGGGAGGGCTCTACCGCCTGCGAGGCCATTCTAGCTCGCCTCCGCTGTAAAGCCCACAGCTAATTTTTAGGTCCGGTCGGGCCTGTGCGGCCCGACCGGGTGCTCAGTTGGATCTCTTGCCTTCGGCATAGCTGGAAGGTCTAGTCATCATCGATCACGTCGTTGTCCGGGTCCTCGACAGGCCCGGTGTAGCTGGTAAAATAACCTGGGCAAGGGTTGCCATTATAGTTGTTGGGGACAACGCACTGAATCGCGTCGAACGACCTGGGACAGGCGGTCGGATTCTGGCTGCAGTAGGTGCTGTAGCCGCCGCTGCTGTAGTTCTCCGAAGACGAATAAAGTCCGAAGAAATCGCCCAGCGGCAGGCCGGGTGGCCCAGGCTTTTGATCTTGCGGGCATTACCAACACAGTGGGTGCCCCGTTCCTTCGCGTTTTTTGCGAAGAGCCTTGCCCTGAGCCTGTCGAAGGGGCGGGAGTCGGAAATGCCGGCGCCAAGTGGGTTTGATCACGTGTCCACAACAAAAATCAGATAGCACACAGCATCGCCGCCCACCCTTGCCAAAAACGGAAGGGTGGGGCACTCTCAGTGAGAATGGTGCACGGAAGGATCGTTAAAGGTGGCCGTCCGCCCCAGCGCTAACCACCCGTCTTAACGCCGCCAGAGGTTGTACCGGGCGCTGCGGTGGTTGGCGGAGCTATTGCCTTCGCCAGATCCCCAATGCCGCCCAGCACGCCGCCAACGTTGCCGGCGGCGGCCGACAGGCCGATTGTGACAACTGCAGCGACCCCGCTCACGACCTTGGCGACCGCATTTAGCTTTTGGAGCGTAGCTTTCGCGTTGGCCGTGACTGTTTTGATTTGGCCAATCTGCGGTTGGATTGCGGCGATGGACGCCGCGATGTCCGAAAGCGTGAAATGGGTGGAGATATCGTCTAGCTGACCAGCGAGGTCCTTGAGACGCACCTTCTCGTCCGAGGTCAGCGTGGTGGCGTTATCGCCGCGAAAGGCGTCAACCGCTTGTGACCACTGAAAAAATATACTGGCTAAATCGGAAGCGTCGGACATTTTGTGCTCTTTTCGGCTGCTCAAAAAACTTTTAGAATTTGTGGAATCAGCGATTCGAGGCTAGAGATGTATGGCTGAAGATCCGCCGCCACGCTCTGAGCCTTGAGTTGGGTTGGTTGGGTTGCCAGCTTGTTATGCCCGCTTTTAATTTTCTCCAAGGCTTCCACATAGCTGCTTGCGGAACTGTTGCGCGCCAAGAGCTTGCCTGAGCGATCCGTCCAACTGACCCTCAGAAGCATTGGCGATTCTTTCGCGTCCTTGTATTGCTCGGTCATTCTATGGGCCTCCAGATTGAGGAGGCTTGCCTGCGTTGGGCGCTTGGAGTCGTACTCGTAGTCGTCCTTTACGATATGCGCCAGAGCGTCCGTGACTTTGCCAACCGCGTCATCAGCGTCCTTAAGGTCCCGCGAAAGCTGACGGTTTCTATAGCCAACTGAGAAGACCTTCACCATGAATGTACCCAAGTCGGTGACGGCTTTTACTTCATCGCTCGATGTCAGCTTGCCGCTGGCTTTCAGGTTACTTGCCGAAGTGCTACCTGAAGAGGCGTCATTCTTTGACTTGCCGCTGCTGTCGGTGGCCTTTCCGAAGGCTGCCAGTTGCTGAAGGGCATTGAAGTAATCGATCAACACTTTCTGGACTGCGAGGATGTCATCGCGGTCCTTTTTGGCGCTGGTCAAATTGGCTTGCTCCACATTATCGATCACGCACGCCTGGTCGGCGGGCTTAAAGTCGAAGTCCCGGCTCTCGACGTTGGCATCGCAATCGCGGCGCACCACGGACGCAGGGAAATCGTCGAACACGACTGTTCCTTGATCCAAGGATTTCGCTGCGTCGCCTGCGAATTTGGCTACGGCGTCGGCCGAGGCACACGCTATCAGAGAAACGGCTGAAATGACGGTAACCGCTAGAAGCACGGCATAAACTGAGCGTCTTGGCCGATGGGGGATCATGATCGCCGAAAAGGTACCACACTTCACATAACGCCGGATAGTGGAAACTGGCCGGGCGGGGAAGCGCCCTATGAGACAGGCCGACTAATCCTCGGGGGCTGGCCCGGCCTAAATCAACCAAATCAACTTTAGATTAGGACGAACTTTTGAAATAACTACTGAAATGCGGAGATGGGGGGATTTATGCTGGTAGCCCCGGCAGGAATCGAACCTGCATAGTCAGTTTAGGAAACTGAAGTCCTATCCGTTGAACGACGGGGCCACGCGAAATCAGGTTAGCAGGTTGGGAAACGGGTTGCCAAACCGGGCGGCGGGAACGGCGTCCGATACAGAGGTCCTTGGCTTCTCCACCCCATCGCGCCAAAGGCGGGCGCGCTGGGGACCCCGGTTTCGCTCAGGATGACAGTGAGGCTTTTTCTTGCGTGATTCTTCCTGCGCCGCCGCCGACGAAGTGGACG
>JBEKXC010000239.1:0-6645 GCA_049512435.1 Terriglobales bacterium
AACGGGGTCCCCATCCCGCGCGCCTTTCTCGGGATGGGGCGGAACGGGGTCCCCATCCCGCGCGCCTTTCTCGGGATGGGGCGGAACGGGGTCCCCATCCCGCGCGCCTTTCTCGGGATGGGGCGGAGTGGCGCTTCGATGTGCTCGCCATATACTATGAGCGCGGATACGGCCATCCCTCATTCGAGCTGTTTCAAAATGCCTTCCCCGTGTCGTACAATCGTGGCTTTGCGAATCGCTACTGAAAGGATTTAGTGCGTGCCTGAACTAAGAAAAGACCCCATCGTGGGCCGGTGGGTGATCATTTCCACGGATCGCGCCAAGCGGCCTAGCGACTTTCTGCGCGAACCGGTGAAAATCAAGGGTGGATTCTGTCCCTTCTGTTATGGCAATGAAAATAAGACGCCACCGGAGATTCTGGCCTACCGTCCAAGCACCAACGGTAATACTCCGCAGAAAGACAGCCCGGGTTGGACGGTCCGGGTTGTCCCTAACAAGTTCCCGGCACTCGGCATTGAAGGCGACTTGAATAAGCAGGCCGAGGGCATGTTTGACAAGATGAATGGCATCGGCGCCCACGAAGTCGTCATCGAAACACCCGACCACAATGCCACCCTGGCCTCACTTCCGGCGAAGAGGATCGAAGACATTCTATGGGCCTTCCGCGATCGCATTCTCGATCTCAAGAAAGACCGGCGCTTCAAGTACATTCTGCTCTTCAAGAATCACGGAGAAGCAGCCGGCGCCTCGCTCGAGCACTCGCACTCGCAGTTGATCGCGTTGCCGATTCTGCCCATTTATGTGGTTGAAGAGCTGGACGGAGCGAAGCAGTATTACATCTACAAAGAGCGCTGCGTTTTCTGCGACGGCATCCGGCAGGAAATGGACAGCGGCATTCGAGTCGTGGCTGAGAATGAAGATTTTCTGACTCTGGCTCCGTATGCTCCGCGGTTTCCTTTTGAAACCTGGATCCTCCCGAAGCGGCACGAATCTGCGTTCGAGAACTCGTCCTCGCATATGTTCGAAAATCTCGCGAGAGCGCTCAAGCAGCTGCTGATGAAAGCCGACCGCGTGCTCGATAATCCACCGTACAACCTGGTCGTGCACACGTCGCCGGCGCAGGATCCGACGAACGAGTATTACCACTGGCACATCGAATTCATGCCCAAGCTGACCAAGACGGCGGGATTTGAATGGGGAACCGGCTTCTACATCAACCCCACACCGCCCGAAGAAGCCGCGAAGTTTCTGCGCGAAGCGAGCGTGGAGGATGCGGCTCCCAGTACGGTGGGCGCGCGGTAGGAACGGCTTCAGGGTTGCGAGGTTGCAGGGTCTCCAGGAAATCGACGTATCGGGGCGACTGGAGCCGTTGACCGGTAATGAGCGCTATCGGGAGTGGGCGTTGAAAAAGTCACTGAGTATCGAAGAAGACAATGGAGACATCGTGCAAAGGGGGAAGAGCGCCTGCATGGTATCAGGTATACTCATCGGCCATGAAAATAGGGGCCAAGTCTCACGCACATTTTGCCGTGCTGCTCTGCGCGCTCGTAGCCTCACTCCACTGCGTACCGCTCGTGGCACAAGATCAGAATCCTGCGCCCTCTCGCGCCGCAGCCGTGCTCAGCTCCATGCCGCACGCGAAAAAGATCGATCAGGTTGCACTCTCGCCCGATGGAACTCAGGTTGCCTACATCGTTGCTGGGCAGCTCACGGTGACACCCATACGCGGCGGCTCTGGCTCTCCGCAAGCGATCTCCGTGGAAGGCAAACTTCCACTGCGCGAGGTCGCATGGTCACCCGACAGCAAGCAACTCGCATTTCTCGCCGATTTGCCGGGTGACATTCCCAGAGTTCAAGTCTGGACCGCGGCCAGCGATGGTAGTGACAGTGCTAGCGCTCCGGCAAAGCGCGCGGAATTAAAAGGTTATGCCCAGACGCCTCGTTTTTCTCCCGACGGAGCGACGCTGGCGATCCTCTTTACCGCAGGCCTGCCTCGCGTGGCTGGCCCCCTGCAGCCGATGACCCCACTCAGGGGAGTCATTGACGACCAAATCTACGAGCAGCGCCTCACCACCATCAACCTGAGCACGAACCACCTGGCGCAAGTCAGCCCTGCCGACGTGTACATCTATGAATACGACTGGACTCCCGACGGAGCAGCGTGGGTGGCCACGGCGGCGCACGGCTCCGGCGACGCAAATTGGTGGGTCGCGCGGCTCTACCTCATCAACGCGCAAAACGGTAAGATGCGCGAGATCTACGCGCCCAAGTGGCAGATGGAAGATCCACACGTTTCACCGGACGGCAAAAACGTAGCCATCCTCGAAGGCCTCATGAGCGATGCAGGCGTCACGGGTGGCGATATCGTCATCGTTCCTATCATTCCAATCAACGGACCAACGAACGGAGCAATCGACGCCGCCCCTGCGCGGAATATCACTCCGAACCTCAAGGCGTCTCCCTCTTCGCTCGCGTGGACATCTCCTGACCGCATCCTTTTCGCCGCAAATGTCGATGGGAATTCCGGCTTCGGCAGCGTGACCGCCGCCGGAGGCGACGCACAGATACAGATACTGTGGACGGGCGAGGAATTGGCGACCGTGGACGCGTGGCAACCGGGAGGCTCCTTCTCCCGCGACGGAACCGTGAGTGCGCTTGTACGCCAATCAGCCAGCACTCCGCCCGAAGTCTGGGCTGGACCGATTGGCCACTGGACCGAGATCACACACGTGAACGGCAGCATCCAGCCCGCATGGGGCCGAACGCGCAACATCCACTGGATGAATGGCAGCACGCGCGTCCAAGGCTGGCTGATGCTTCCCAAAGACTTCGTGCCCAGCCGGACATATCCGCTCATCGTAAGCGTGCACGGCGGACCGTCCTCGGCGTGCATATCTCACTGGGATGAGGGTTTCACTGGAGCCGCATCGGCGATGGGCTACTTCGTTCTCTGTCCGAACCCGCGCGGCAGCTACGGACAAGGCGAAGCGTTCACGCAAGCCAACATCAAGGATTTCGGGGATGGGGACTATCGTGACATTATGGCCGGCATCGACGCCATCTCAAGGGAGTACCCGATCGACGCCAAGCGCCTCGGCCTTCGCGGGCACAGCTATGGCGGCTACATGACCATGTGGGCCGAGACCCAGACCGGGCGTTTTGCCGCGGCGGTCGCGGGCGCCGGACTCTCCAACTGGCTCAGTTACTACGGCCTGAACGATATCGACGAATGGATGATCCCGTTTTTCGGAGCGTCCGTCTATGACGATCCCGCTGTGTATGCCAAGAGCGACCCTATGCACTTCGTCACAGCGGTTAAGACGCCTACCCTCATCCTGGTCGGCGATCGCGATGGTGAAGTTCCGATGGAACAATCGGTGGAATGGTGGCACGCGCTCAAAACCATGCAGGTGCCCACCCGGCTGGTGGTTTATCCGAACGAAGGACACATGTTCGTAAAGCCCGCCGACTCCCACGACTACAACTTGCGCACTCTGGAGTGGTTCGACGAGTGGTTCACGAAATCGTCAGCGGACCGAACCACAGCGCACGATGTGGACAACCCACGTTAGACATGGACCGATCGGTTTTGAAAGGGTACGGCTTCACAGCTTGCGGAAAAACTCCGGTTTCGTATCAGGGTATCGCTTTAGCGATACCGTACTCTTCAAGATCAGATACCCCTTTAGGGCTGGACATTGAAGCTCGAGTTTTTCAGCAAACTGTTTAGCCGCTGAGGAACTGCAATCTTCTCCTTCTGGCTTTTGGAGGTTCAAGGTTGTCTCCGTGACTCGGTGACTCCGTGGTGAAAAGAGGCAAATTAGGACACTACCGGCTTGTGGGTAGTGGTGCAGCTTGAAGGTTCTGCCAAGCGGTTGGGGTTCTCCGTGTCTCCGTGACTCCGTGGTGAAGAAACTAAATCACGGCACTACCCGCAAGCCCGTTTCTGGCGTCAAAGCCCAGTCCGTTCGACACAATTACACGGCGACCCTCGTTTAAGAACCAGCGCAGAGACGATTTCAGCAATAATCTCTTCAACTTGCCTGGATGAATCTACCGTGAGCGCTTCCTTTTCTTCTGGCTCGCGTGTTGCAGGCCATCCGTCAGGGCATTCGGTACTTACAACGTGGACTGACCGGTCAAGGAAGGGAGTGCGACCCGTCCCACGGGATGCCGCTAGACAGACGATCTTGACTAGCGAGGACTTTTCAGAGAGTTGCCTTCGATCTTTCTCTGTCAGCATCGGGCACGATACCACTACGTCCCGCCATTCGTAGATCCAGGAGTTAATCGCGGCCGATAGTGTTTCTGTTTGCAAAGACGGATCAGCGTTAGTCGGCGAAGGGTTGCAGTTACGCGCACCAAGATCGGCAGGAGGATGGAGATTCTCCGCATCTACAAATTCCCATCCCAAGTTGTCTGCGAGGAGCCTGCCCACGGTGTTTCTGTCTGATTCTGCGGTTCCCGCGATGACGAAAATCATACGGCTCCCCCCCTTTGCGGAGGCGATCAATCCCGAAGAACCTACCTGCCGCCGAGCAGGACTCCTGCAACTGCCAGACTAAGTACAAGAACCACCACGCCAACAATAATTGGAGCTACCCACACGCTGATCACCAATGGCTGATTTATTGTGCGTTTTTTCTCCGCAGCAGCTGCCGCGGCTTGCCCCTGCGATTGAGGAAAGGAATTCTGGTTCATAATCATCCTCGTCTGGCGAAGCGTCTTCCCTACGGAGAGAAGCTGCGCCTTGGGCCGCCACGTCTCGCCTGACTACAAATTGAAGCTAGTGATTCACACTGCGAGTGAATAGCGTGGGCGAAATAGGAGACTACACACAGGAGGCAGCTAAATCTGGCCACTAACATGGTTTGTGCTTGGATGTTTGGGCCGTCTTCCATGGCTGCACCCCCGGAGTTCTGTATCATCTACCGGACATGAAGCCGGGGCTCTGACAACAACTCCGGCACGATATGAAAAGACAAGATATGAATAAAACAGAGGCCAAAAAAGGCCTCACGGACTGGTCATGCAGCTCACACTTATGCTACGAAAAGTTCTACAAAGTCAGTGACGGCTATCACTCCTCTCAGTGATTCCCGCGCACTGTCTGGGTCGCTCCGTTGAATGAACTGCGAAGGCCGCACCCGAAGACCGGTGTGCCCACTTAGCCGGCGCTTGCAATCCTGACATTCTTTTTCCCCGACTTAACCATCACTTTTCCTGAGCGCGCCGAACTCCCACCTGTGACGATCGTCACTCCAGGTCAAAACGCTGCAAGTGACGCCAAGTACGGGCTTCGACAGGACACCGCACCATGTTTCGAGCTCGGCTGCGCATTCGAGGACCCGCTTTAGTCACCATAATGTGTGACTTGAGTTACTGACAGCGCGGGCCAATTGAACTAACTAACACTACCACGGTTGTAAGTGTCGCTCGGCGCGCGGTGCGAGAGTATGGCCTGAGTCCGAACGAACGTTCGATAATGTCAGAGAGGTGGACTATGGCAGTACCCCTCACCGCCGCTTGGAAAGATTCACCTGCTCTGGGCTGTCATCCCGAAAACGACTTTCCCCAATTGGTCACAGAGATGGTAGAGCGGGCAAGAAAGCTCAGTCCACAATCGTATTGAACGCAGTAACAACTGATCGCAGGAGACGAGAACGAAGCACTAATAAATCAAGTCCGTAGGAGGTGCTACATGGCAGCTCGGCTTGCCGAAGAATGGTTTGCGATATGCGGAGGTTGCGAGGTAACCATCCTCGATATCGGTGAACCGCTCCTCGACGTACTCAAACAAGTACAAATCGTTCACATGCCAGTCCTGATGGACCACAAGCTCTATGGTCAGACAGGCGAAGGTACAGAGATGGAAATCCCTGCGGCGGATGTCGGGCTTATATCGGGAGGAATCCGCAACGAAGAACACAAGAAACTGGCGCTGGAGATGCGTAAGAAGTGCAAGATCCTGATCTCTCTAGGTTCTTGCGCCTGCTTTGGCGGTATACCCGCGCTGGCCAATCAGTACAGCACAGAAGAGATGCTGGAGAAGGTCTACCGTGACAGCGTGACCACCGAGAAAAACGGTTTGCCCCACGAGCAGATTCCTGCGCTGACCGACCGAGTCTACGCGGTCCACGAGGTTGTGAAGGTGGATGCCTATCTCCCCGGCTGTCCAACCACGCCAGAGATGGTGGCCGGAGCGCTGGTCGCCCTCATTGAAGGCAAGCCCCTGCCCGTGCTGGCGTCGAAGAGCGTTTGCGACGAGTGTCCCACCAAGCGTGAAAAGAAAGCGGTCTCCAACCTGAAGGGCCACCTGGATCCGCCGGACTTCAAAGTTGGAGCGCCACTCAGCGAAATGCGCTGCCTGATGGAGCAGGGCATCCTGTGCCTGGGGCCAGCGACGCGTGCCGGCTGCGGTGGCAGCGACGGCAACCCGCGCTGCATCCGCGCCTACATGCCATGCGAGGGTTGCTTTGGCCCGCTCTCGGACAAAGCCAATCCCATGGTGGACATGATGGGAGCGCTTTCTTCCATCGGACTTGATCCCAAGCAGATTCCGGATCGGTCCGCAACCTTCAACCGTTTTGCTGGCGCTGGCCGTCTGCGGCCGCTGCCCCGGAGGTGATCCATGGCAAAGACACT
>JBEKXC010000240.1:0-7199 GCA_049512435.1 Terriglobales bacterium
CGCGATTCCTTGGCGGCATCGAGGGCCAGGCGAATATCTTTCAGCATCAGCCTCAGCGGAAAATTCGGCGAGAAGTCGCGCTTCAAAATAAATGGAGCTTTATAGTCCACCACTCCCGATCGCACCATGGACGCCTGGATCAGCGGCAGCAGCTTTTCCACGCCCACGCCCAGCTTCGCGGCCAGGGTGAGCGCTTCGGCGAAGCCTTCAAAGATGAGCGCAATCTGCAGATTCATGACCAGCTTCGTGGCCTGTCCTTTACCGGTTTCGCCCATGTGGAACACATGTTTTCCCATCGCCTGAAAAAGCGGTTGCAGGCGAACCAGCGCAGCGTCGCCGCCACCGACCATGAAAATCAGGCTCCCCGCTTCGGCGGCGATCTTCGATCCGGTCATCGGAGCATCCACATAGTCAACGCCACGCGCCTTCACGCGCTCGGCAAAGCGCAGCGTGGCGGAAGGCGAGATTGTGCTCGAATCGGCAATAATCGTGTCCGCGGTCAGAACTTCTGCCGCGCCGCTCGCGCCAAACAATACCTCCTCCACCGCCTTCGTGTCGGAGACACACATCCACACCACTTCCGTGCCAGTCGCGGCATCCGCCGGAGAAGCCGCACTGCGCGCGCCTTCCACGTCCTTGCCGGCGCTTCGATTCCAGACTGCGACCTCGTGTCCGGCTTTGACCAGATTCGCGGCCATCGACCGTCCCATGATTCCCAAACCTAAAAATGCGACCCGCATCGGCGATTCCTCCGAACTCAGATTCTCTAAGCTTCAGTTCTCTAAGCTTGGATTATAAATAGGACCAAGCGACGCTCAAGGAAAACACAAATTCCTTGCACAGGAAAAACCGACCCAAAGAATCTGGCCGTCCGTGCGCCGATTCCGGTCTGCGGAGCATCCAAATACACTAGAGACTTGAGCCAACAAAGCCGATAATGTAGCAATCGGCCCGCCCCGCCGGCGGACTGGTCGAATCATACTGGTCGAAAAATGTTGAAGTCCTCATTGAAAAGTCCTGCTCTACGCCAGCGCGCCGGCCAGTTCACGCGCCTGGTGCGGCATTCCGCGGTCACGCCTCGCACCGGCGAGACGCACAAAGCGAAACTGGTTTCGAACGGCCAGCTTGGCGTCACCTTCATCGGGCACTCCAGTTTCTTTCTGCAGATTGGCGGACAGAACGTCGTGATCGATCCCAACTTCGCGCGCTGGCTCTTCGTTCTAAAGCGTCTGCGGCAACCGGGATTGAATCTGCGCGACCTGCCTCCGATGGATGTCGTCCTGGTCACACACGCGCACTTCGATCACCTGCATCGCCAGTCGCTGCGCACCATCGCGCGCCAAACCCGCCGCCAGACCGGGACCGCGCCCACGCTCGTCGTCCCCCATCATTTATTCGACCTGGTCTCCGATCTCGGCTTCGAACAAATTGTCGAACTCGAGTGGTGGAACACCTATCGCCACGGCACGCTCGACATCACCCACGTCCCCTCGCGCCACTGGGGAGCGCGCATTCTCAAAGATTCGCACCGCGGCTATGGAGGCTACGTGCTGCGCAGCGGCAAACACTCCGTCTATCATGCCGGAGACACCGCCTATTTCAACGGCTTCCGCGAAATCGGACGCCGCCTGGCGCCCGAACTGGCGCTCCTGCCCATCGGCGCCTACAATCCGCCGCAATTCCGCAACGTGCACACCAGTCCCGCCGACGCGACTCGCGCCTTTTTGGACCTGAACGCCCGCTGGATGGTCCCCATGCATTACGGAACCTTTCGACTGTCGCATGAGCCCATCGATGAACCGCTCCAGTTGCTGGAGCAAGAAGCCCTGGCCGCCGGCGTGAAAGACAAAGTGGTCGTCCTTGAAGAGGGCGTCACCCGCTTCTTCTGAGGTCTGTCCATCCACTGGCGTCAGGAGTATCCTTCACTCATGGTCGAACTTCCGGAAAGCAAAAAGATGGACAAGAAAGAAATCAACTCCCCAAAGTTGACCGAGCATTTTCTCTTCTGGCTTTGTGGCATCGGAGGTTTGCTGCTGGTAGTTCTCTTCGCTCATTTCGTCTACCACGTTTTTTGAAGCTGTTGGACATTGGATGAGGGAAATCTCCCGTTGCTCACTTACCCGCACTTACGAAAGCGCCGGTGGTCGCGTTGATTACACCGATGCCTTTCCGGTCCGTCTCGCTGCTGCCGTAAATGACATACCAGACGGGCACGTTCAGCTTCCGGTCCTTGAGCAACACATAAGTGATGGGCTGCTGTGCATTATTCTTGAGGATGGCATCGCCTCCGTGTTGCTGCGCGATCGCGAACGCCTTATCGGTATCGGTTTTCAGCAACAACGGTAAGAAGGCAAGACTAGCGGCTTCGGCGTTGTAGGCGCCCTCATTCCCCTCGGCTGAAACTCCGAAGGGCGGCGCATCCGGCCGGCGGCTTCCCGAGCACACGATGGTCTTGGTGGAGCGGCGGCTGGGGGAGGCAAAGTACCCTCGCCAGATCGTTGATTTCCCGTCCTGGCCGGTTGTTTCCGTGGTGAGCACGGATTCCAACCTAGCCGGCTGGGCATCCGGCGACCACTTCAACGCCAGACCCATCATGCGGTTGAATGCTTCCTGACCGGTGTAAGGCACGGGAGCTTTACTCTCTGGCGGTGCCGCGGCCGGCGTTGCGGGCGCGCTCTCATTCGGCTTGTTCCCGGATGAGCTGCACCCGGCGGTCAGCAGGGCAACGCCGATTATTCCTACTGCAAATGCGAGACGAGATAATTTCATACTGCGTTCCTCCATTCGTGCATGAGTATTTTTGAACGAGCTGCTCACTGATCTCGACCACTGACCGGCCGCGATCTGGCTCCGTTGAAACAGGATTTTTTTCAAGTCTGAATTGTCGGAATTGTACTGCTTGTGAGTGGTTTTGCAAGGAGGATCCCTGTCCGCGACATTCTCCGGAAAAACAAAACGCGCTCCTCGAAAACATTTGCGGGAGCGCGCGGGAACATATCCAGGAAACTAAGAGCTTACTTCAGAGTCGTCACGAAAGTGGCGACGGCTTTGGCCTCATCGGCGGAAAGCGCGACAGGTTTCTTGTGTGGCGCCTTCTTGGCGTCATTACCCTTGGTGAGCAAGTCGGCGATCTGGCCAGCAGGGAGGGTGGTGCCTGCCAGCTTAGGCCCGACCTTGCCCTGGCCTTCGGGGCCGTGACACATGGCGCACTTGGCTTTAAACAAAGCAGCTCCGTCTTGCGCGAACGCAGGCAGAGCCAACGATACGGATAATGCAATGACAAGAAACAGGATCAGCGATTTGGTAATTCTCACAGCGCCTCCTTTAGGGAATAGAGATGGTGTAAACAGATCGCAATACGGAGGCGATTGTAACCCCAAGTCCGGTGAAGTGTCGAACGCAAGTGCACGGGGCGGGAGCGGAAATTCAATCTTTCGTGTATTGGGCTTCTCCAAGACCAAATGACCAGTTCTCCCAAGCAACTTCGACAAGGTTGACAAAAATGTCTTCCGGCCGAATCCCCGGCGATTTGGCGAGCAGTTCCACGATGCGCCTGAACAGGGCTCGCTTTTGCCCCGGTTTGCGCCCGACGCTCAGCGTGATCTGAATCAACACGACTTTCTCGGAACGGTGAATGCCCATGTATTGTGGGTCGTAAATGAGACTGTCCCCAGCATGCTCATTGATGACTTGAAACCGGTCATCGGGGGGGATGGCGGTGGCGTCGATCAAGGCCGCATGCACACCATCCGCGATGGCTTTTCGATAAGCAGGGGATGTTCCTTGATGCAGATCAATCCGGACTAAAGGCATGGAGTCTCCTTGAGGCATTAGACGAAGGCGGCTTCACCCGGGATGCGGCCGAGCGTCGAATTTCCGGGTAATGCTCGGGAATGATAGGGAAACCTTCGAATTTGCCAACAATGCCCCAAAAGATGTCGCTCCCCGGTAACCTCCGGCGGGTTTCAGCATCCAAATAAACAGGCGCTTTCGCATGTTATACTGCGTCAGATGGGGTGGGCCGGATCCCTCCAAGTTCCTGCCCGAGGATTTCGACACATGGCTGGTAGTTCTCGTCGTTCCAACTCTCGTTCACTCTTCCTGGTAGTTTTTGTCCTTGCTCTGTTCGGTCTGCTGGGCATGCTGTTTGCGCAAAGAATCAGCCCGGCAACCGCGCCCAGCACCGACTCCGAGGTCCGCGACAGCTTGAAGCAGTTCACCGAGATCTATGAAAAGGTCGAGGAGAACTATGCCGACCCGGTGAACCCCGACAAGGCAATTTACAACGGCGCCATCCCGAGCATGTTGCACCAGCTCGATCCCCACTCGAACTTTTTCGATCCCAAGTCCTATTCCGCCCTGCGCGAAGAGCAGCGCGGCAAGTATTACGGCGTGGGCATGACGGTCGGCCCCCGCAATAACAAGGTCATCGTCATCGCTCCCTTCACCGGCACCCCGGCCTATCGCGCCGGCATCCGGCCGGGCGACATTATCGCCGCCATCGACGGCAAGCCCACCGACAACATGAGCACCTCTGACGTTGCCGATCTGCTCAAGGGACCGAAAGGCACCACCGTCCGCATCACGATGTTGCGTGAAGGCTCCGACCACCCCCTCGAATTCGCCGTCGTCCGTGACGAGATTCCGCGCTACAGCGTGGACCTGCATTTCATGATCAAGCCCGGCATCGGTTACATGCACGTTTCCGGATTCCAGGAAACCACCGAGCATGAAGTCGCCGAAGCGCTCGATCAGATGGGCGATCTGAAAGGCTTGGTTCTCGATCTGCGGCAGAATCCCGGCGGACTGTTAAGCGAAGGTGTTGGCGTGGCCGACAAATTTCTAAAGAAGGGACAACTGATCGTCTCGCACCACGGCCGCTCGTCTCCTGAAAAGCGGTACGTAGCAGCCCGCGGCAACGGTGGCAAGGATTATCCCCTGGTGGTGCTCGTCAATCGCGGCACCGCATCCGCCGCCGAGATTGTAGCCGGAGCCATTCAAGATCACGACCGCGGCCTGATCGTCGGCGAGGTCACGTTCGGCAAGGGCTTGGTGCAAACCGTGTATCCGCTGGCCGAAAATACCGGCCTGGCACTCACCACCGCCAAGTACTACACCCCCAGCGGACGCCTGATCCAGCGCGATTACTCCAACCAGTCTTTGTACGATTACTATTACAACCGCGAGGGCGAGGACAATAATGCGAACCACGAAGTCAAGCTCACGGATGGGGGACGCACGGTGTATGGTGGGGGTGGGATCACGCCTGACGTGAAATTGCCGCCCTACAAGTCCTCGAAGTTTCAGGACGAGTTGCTGCAGCATTACGCGATATTTAATTTTGCCAAGCGCTACGCCTTCAATCACAAGATCACGCAGAGCTTCGAAGTAGACGATGTGTTGCTCCAGGATTTCCGCAAATTTCTGGACGAAGAAAAAATTTCTTATACCGAAGGCGAGATGATCGAGAACAACGATTGGCTGCGCTCCAACCTCAAGAGCGAACTCTTCGTCGATGCTTTCGGCCAGGAAGAGGGCCTGAAAGTACGAGCGGAGACCGATCCGGATGTGATCAAGGCCCTGGAGTTGATGCCGCAAGCTCGCGCTTTGGCGGACAATGCCAGGAAAGTGGTTGCGGAACGAAACGCGGCCCCGCCGGTCACACGCTAGCAAAACTTTGTACCGATGCAAGGCCCGGGCAACCGGGCCTTTTGTTTTGGACGGCAGTTCTCAGTTCTCAGTGGCAGTCAATAAACAGCCTTGGTTTTACTGAGAACGGGGAACTGAGAACTTTCTCTTGAGTGTCCTCCCCGAAAGACATAAAGTAGCCTAAGCGAAATGATGCTCGCTCCATGGATTCCCGCGGTGCTGGTGGCGATTGGCGCGGGGATTCTCGACTGGCGCTACCGGCGTATTCCGAACTGGCTCACTGTATCGGGACTGGCGGCGGGGGTCGCGGTCAACACGATTCTCTATCGCTGGCCGGGCCTGAAAGCCGCGTTGCTCGGAACCCTGTTGGGCCTGGGACTGCTGCTGCCGTTCGTGTTAATCCGCAGCCTGGGCGCTGGAGACTGGAAGCTCGCCGGCGCTCTGGGAGCCTGTCTCGGTCCGCGGCAATTGCTCTCCGTACTCGTCGGCACGATTCTGGTTGCGGGAGTCATGGCGCTGGGAGCGGTTATCTGGAAAGGACGGCTGAAACAAACGCTCGTGAACATCGCGCACATGCTGGCGGCGTTATTTAGCCTGCGGATGCTGGGTTCCGGAGTATGGTCCGAGGTATCGCTCGACAATCCGCAGTCCACAAAAATTCCATTCGGCGTGGCCATGGCGCTTACAGTTTTGTTCTATGGAGTAGGCAAAGCGATGGGGAAAGTGTAATTTGGAATTCGTAATCTCATGGCTTGTCATCCCGAGCGGAGCGAGGGATCCGCAGTTTGCTGAGTATCAAACGCATGCTCAAAATCAACCGAATCGCGAACAAACTCGGAAGCGCTGACGGCGCGGAGATCGCCGAAGCCGCGATGGTGCTGCCCCTGGTGTTCATGCTTCTGCTGGGCATCGTCTGGTTTGGACGAGCCTTCAACATCTACTCCACCATCCAGCAGGCGGCGCAGCAGGGAGCAATTACCGCGGCGCGGGCATTCCACAACCACTGTGTACAACACGGTTACAGCGGTGATTCAGGCGTCGAATCTCGATCCCACCCAGATGCAAGCCCCAAACCCTCCAAATTGCGCCGCCGGACAATCCTGCGCCACGTCCCCGTGCCCGGCGCCGTTTCCGCCCGCGCTGTCGACTGGCTCGTGTTCACTGGCTACCAACATCTATGTCTGCCAGAATGTGCTACTGAATCCCGGGGCCGGCCAGCCCACACAGTGTGGGTCCGTCGTCAGCTTTCAATATCCTTTCCAGCTCAACTTCCCTGGCACTTCGCTGAACCTCTCGCAGATTATTCTGTCGGCGCAAGCGCAAAGCAGGATGGAGGATTAGGTGCGTCGCCTTCGAATTCTGCGTCATGGAGTAGTCAGCCCGTTGAGGGACGAGCGCGGTTCGGCCATCCTCGAGTTTGCCATCTCCCTTCCGCTACTGGTGGTATTCGTCGTCGGCATCTACGACTTCAGCGGCGCGTTCAATCAGAAGCAGAAGATCGAGCAGGCGGCGCAGGAAGGCGCCATCGTAGCTGGTGCTCAGCCGATGGG
>JBEKXC010000241.1:0-6627 GCA_049512435.1 Terriglobales bacterium
ACATGGATCATCCGGTGTCGCCGGGACTGGAGCGCATCGTGCGCCGCTGCCTGGAGAAGCAACCCGAGCAGCGTTTCCAATCCGCAAAAGATCTTGCCTTCGCGCTGGAGGCTTTGAGTGGGACGACTTCGAGGACAGCGGCGAATGTGGCGATCAAGGATGGGTTTGAGATGGATGCGACCGGAACGCGCCGCTGGTTTGCATTCGCTGCAGTAGCCGCGCTCTGCCTCGCTTTGGGAGCCGCCGTCGCCTGGTACTTGCGCCCTGCCCCTGCGCCGCCGCCCACGTTTACACGAGTGTCGTACCATCGGGGCGAGGTCATTCGAGGCCGATTTGCGTCGGATACGAAAACTGTCTTCTACAGCGCCAAATTCAGCGGAGGAGCGCCCGACACTTACAGTATTCGTGAGGACTACCCGGCATCGACGCCGGCGGGTCTGGGCGGGGCTTTGCTGCTGGCAATCTCACGGCAGGGTCAAATGGCAGTCCTGATGCGGCCCGCATATTTCGCCCACTATGAATGGGGCGGTACGCTGGCTACTTCTCCTCTGGGAGGCAGTGCGCCTCGTGAGCTGCTGGAGCATGTCTTCGATGCTGACTGGGGACCAGACGGAAACGAACTCGCAGTGCTCGATCGTGCCAACGATAAGTGGCGCTTGCAATATCCCATCGGAAAGGTGCTGCTCGAAGGCGAAGGCTGGATGAGCGATATGCGAGTTTCTCCCGATGGAAAACAGGTGGCGCTGTTTCGGCACCCGCCGAATCCGGATGACCGAGGCGATCTTGTCTTGGTTGACCGATCCGGACAGTTGCGAACCATATCGACCGGATGGGAATCGCTGGAGGGCCTGGCGTGGGCGCCATCGGGGAAAGAGATATGGTTCTCGGCCGCCGAATCCGGGGAACAGTGGTGCATCCATGCCGTCACCTTGTCGGGCAAGCAAAGAACTGTGTATTGCGGCACGGCGCCGACGCGCATCCTCGACATCGCGTCGTCGGGTCGCGCCCTGGTTTCGACGGAAGAAGCCCGTGGGACGATGGCGCTGGTGGAGCACGGGTCCAATCAAGAACGCGACCTGAGCTGGCTCTCCTACAGTTGGGGTCCCCGGCTGTCGCGGGACGGAAGTGAAGTGTTGTTCACCGATTTATCCGAACAGTCGGGCAACGACTATTCGGTGTATGTGCGGAAGAGCGACGGCTCTCCCGCGGTTCGCCTCACCGGAGGCGGATATGCCACCGACATCACTTCCGACGGAAAATGGGCGATCGTAATCCTTCCGGACGATCCCGCGCGCCGCGTCCAGATTGTTCCGGTGGGACCGGGGCAGGCACGCGTGTTGCACTGGGACGGGATGCAGCCGCGATGGGCCCAATGGTTTCCGGATGGACATCGTATTCTGCTGCTCGCCGACCAGTCCGGCCAGGCCGAGGCTGTCTACCTCACGGATGTGGATGGCTCGACACCAAAACAATTGTCTCCGGGAGGCGCTCCGTGGGGAGCGGTTGCGCCGGACGGCAATTCACTCCTTGTTTATCAGAATGGCGCCGTAGTCGTCCGTTCTATGTCGGACGGTACCTCCAAGCCGATCCCCGGTGTTCAGGCTGCGGAACAACCGATCGGGTGGGCGGACTCGAAGCATGTATTTGTGCAGGCAACCACCGCTACCGGCGTCAGCATTTATAAGGTCGACGTAGAGTCCGGCCGGCGTGAACCGTGGCAGACCATAACGCCAAAAGACGCAGTGGGTCTAAGGCCGATGATCACTCCAACCGCCATTACGGCGGATGGGCGGTGGATGGCGTTCAGTTGCCGCACGCAACTTGGGCAACTTTACCGTAGCGACACGCTGAAATAGTGGCGGGCCCGGCGGCTTCCGCCGAAACGAAGTTGGCGCTCCCGGCAAGATGGGCGCGCGCCACTACTTGCGGTAACGCTGGGTCAATTGCTGGAAGCGCGGGTCGGTGCGTAGTGAAGCGAAGTATGGACTGGCATCGAGAGCGGCAAAATCGTGGAATCCTAATTCGAAGGCTTTTTGTAGAGTGGCGAGAGCTTTCTCTTTATCGCCGCGAGCTGCATACGCCGCACCCAGCCAGAAATAGTTGATGCCCGCCGGGCGAGCGCTCTTTGATAGGGCGGCCAACGCTTTGTCGTAGTCTCCTTGCGCCAGATAGACTTGCCCCAGCCCCATGTCCGGGAAGGAGTCCGCCGGGTCTGTCCGCGAGTGCTCGAAGGCGGCAATTGCCTCCGCGTAGCGCTGCTGGAACATAAGGGCACGACCCAAGTGATAGTAGGTTTTAGGGTACAGCGCCGGCTCCAAACGCAGGGATTCCCGCGCGGCCTTCTCGGCGCCGACAGCGTCCGGCGGCTGTTCGTACCCCAGCGCCCACGAAAGCAGATCCCAAGCGTAGCTATTTTCCGGATCCAACTCGGTAGCAGTGCGGAACTCCCGCGCTGCTCCCGGATAGTCGTACTTATCGGCACTGACCGTTCCCAGTGCCATATGGGTTTCAGCCAATTGCGGGTCGATGGCCAGGGCGCGCTGGGCGAATTGCTCGGCACGCTGCAGATGAGAAGGATTCGCGTCGAGATTCCGATAGATCTGCCCTTCGACAAATGACAGCCCGGCCAGAGCTAGAGGGTAATCCGGGTCCGACTGGAGAGCTTCCTCAAAATCCCGGCGCGCCGCTTCCACCTTATCGCGCCGGTCGGAAAACTGGACCAACGCGTGACCTCGCAGGTAGGCGTCGTAGGCTTGAGGGTTCTGCGTATAACGATGCTGAATGGCCTGGTGTTCCTGCGGACTGAGCTTGAGGTTTAGCGACCCCGCAATCTTCAGGGCGGTTTGTTCCTGCAGAGAAAATACGTCTTTCATTTCTCCGACGAAATCGTCGGCCCACACCTGGAAGCCGGTGGTGGAGTCGATCAAATGCACGTTGATTCTCACCTGATCGCCCGCTTTCCGTACACTTCCCTCGAGCAGGTAGCGGACGCCGAGCGCTCTGCCGATCTCCGTGGCACTCTTGTCAGTTGCTTTCAGCGAATAGACAGAAGAATGCGAAGCCACGTCGATCGCCTGAATCTTCGAGAGCTTGGTGGTGATTTCATCGGTCATTCCGTCGCTGAAGTAAGCGCTGTCCGGCTCCGCGCTCAGATTTTGCAGCGGAAGGACGGCAACCGACGGCTTGGCGGCGACGGCCGCGGATTGTGCCGGAGAATGTTTCTCATACCACGTGATCCCTGCAATCACCATCAGCAAAGCTAGTATTGCCGCGGCGGCGAAGACAGTTCGACGCTTCGATCCTGGACGCGCCTGGGTCTCTGTGTCGGAGGAAGTGGAAGATGTTCGCCCCGATTCCGCGCCTCGCTGGACGCGCTTCAAATCCGCGCGCAGTTCGGCTGCGGACTGGTAGCGCAGCTCGCGGTCTTTTTCCAGCGATTTTTCGAGGACGTGCTCGAACCCGGCGGGCAGCGCCGGATTCAACCGCAGCGCCGAAGAGGGCGCGCGATTCATGATGCCGTCGAAGATCACCCCCGTACTCTCACCAGCAAAGGGCAACGCGCCGGTCGCCATCTCGTAGAGGACGACTCCGAATGAGAACAAGTCCGTACGTGTGTCCAGTTCTTTGCCTCTGACCTGCTCCGGCGACATGTATGCCACCGTCCCGATCGTGGAACCGGGGCTGGTAAGATGCTGGTCTTTGAGCTTGGCATCGACAGCAGTCATCGTGTTCGAGGATGCGATCTGGCTTGGCGAACCGGCCCTGGGCGTGACCTTCGCCAGTCCGAAATCCAGAACTTTGGCATGGCCGCGTTCGGTGACAAAAATATTGGCGGGCTTGATGTCGCGGTGAACGATTCCCTTGGAGTGGGCGGCGTCGAGCGCGTCGGCAATTTCGATGCCGAGCGAGAGCAGAGTTTCAATTTCCAGCGGATGCCCCGCTATGCGGTGTTTCAGCGTTGCCCCATCCAGAAACTCCATGGCGATGAATGCTTGTCCGCCCTCCTCTCCAATGTCATAAATCGTGCAGATGTTGGGATGGTTCAGAGCGGATGCGGCTTGAGCTTCGCGCTGAAAGCGGGCGAGCGTCTGAGAGTCGCGGGCAACGTCTTCAGGCAGGAACTTAAGGGCGACAAAGCGATGCAGGCGTGTGTCCTCGGCCTGGTAGACGACACCCATTCCACCGCCGCCCAATTTCTCGACGATGCGGTAGTGGGAGATGGTTTGACCAATCATGATTATTGAGGTGCCATCTTAAGAGGGCAGGTAGGGCAAGTCAACATCGCAAGCGTGACGCGCCTGCTCGCGACAAAACGCCAAAGGCGAAGACAGCTCCAGTTTATACGGGACTGCATGATGGGCCCCTTCAGCACCATCGCGGGACATATATAATGGCGCAACGGATGGCCCTCACTTCTGGCACAAAACTAGGACCCTACGAAATCGTCGCTCCACTCGGTGCCGGCGGCATGGGAGAAGTATATCGCGCAAAAGATACGCGCCTCGGGCGCGATGTTGCGCTGAAGATTCTTCCCGAGTCGTTTGCCCGCGAAGCCGATCGACTGCGTCGTTTCGAGCAGGAGGCGCGGGCAGTGGCCGCGCTCAATCATCCCAATATTCTCGCTGTGTTTGATATCGGCCAGCACGAGGGCTCGCCGTTTCTGGTCTCCGAGCTTCTGGAGGGCGATACCTTGCGCGCGGCGCTGGACGGCGGCGCCCTGCCTCAGCGCAAAACTATCGAGTATGGAGTGCAGATCGCACACGGACTGGCGGCGGCGCACGAAAAGGGAATTGTCCATCGCGATTTGAAACCCGAAAATATTTTCATCACCAAAGACGGGCGCATCAAGATTTTGGATTTCGGCTTGGCGAAGCTGGCGCAGTTGGCGGGGTCCGATTCGCAGGAAATCACTCTTACCACTCTGAACACCGCGGTGGGCGTGGTCATGGGCACTGCAAGCTACATGGCGCCGGAGCAGGTACGCGGTGAGGGTGCCGATCCGCGCACCGATATCTTCGCATTTGGCGCCGTGCTCTACGAAATGCTTTCCGGCGTGCGCGCCTTCCGCCGCGACACCACGGCTGAAACCATGACCGCGGTTTTGAAGGACGACCCGCCCGAGTTATCGAGTTCGGTTCGCCTGGTTTCTCCCGCGCTCGAGCGCATTGTGCGACGGTGCCTGGAGAAAAGTCCGGATCAGCGTTTCCAGTCGGCGCGAGATCTATCGTTTGCACTCGGCGCGCTCTCCGGAACCGAGACCAGCAGTGTGGTTCGTGCCACGGCAGCGCCTCGCCGAATGCCGCTCCTGCTCTGGCTCGCCGCGGCATTGGCGCTGGTGGCGGTCGCTGCAGCGACGTGGTTTGTGGCGCGGCGTCCGCAGCCGACGACTCGCATGCAGTTCGCGCTGGCCGTTCCCGATGAAATGAGCATCAGCCACATGGCGCTGTCGCGCGATGGCTCCATGCTGGCGTTTGTGTCGCCGGAAGAAAACTCCGCCTTGCCCATGCTCTACGTGCAGCGCGTCGGCTCGTCCAGCGTCACGCTGCTGCCTGGCACTCAGGGCGCAAGTTATCCCTTCTGGTCGCCCGATGGTGCTTATGTCGGATTTTTTGCCAACGGCAAGTTGCAGAAAATGGCGATCTCTGGGGGCACGCCGCAGGTGCTCGCTACCGTTTTGGCTGGACGTGGCGGCAGTTGGGGAAGCAAAGGTGTAATCATCTATTCCCCGAGCGCCGAAAGTCCGATGTGGCGCATTAATGCCGATGGGACGGGGGCGGCGCCGACCACCCAGGGCATTGGAACGGCGGAACATCAATCCCACCGCTGGCCGGTTTTTATGGCCGACGGCAAACACTTCCTATTCTGGAGCGGCAACTTCTCGAACTCCAGCAACGATCGCTTCAGCGGCATCTACCTGGGTTCTCTCGATGACAAGGGCAGAAAGCTTGTTACCCTATGTCATTCGAGTTTCGGCTACGATGCCCACAACTTGTATTATGCGGATGACCAAAGGCAGCTGGTCAGTGTCGCTTTTGACGCATCCTCGGGCACAGTTTCGGGAAGCACGAACGTAGTCGCGAATGTCGTCGGATTTCAGCCGTCCACTTATTGGTCGGCTTTCGCGGTCGCGCAGAATGGCACGCTGATCTACAACACCAGCATCGGGGCAGCGCAGTCCGCGCTTACATGGATGGACCGGTCGGGCAAAGAACTGGGCCGCGTCGGCGATCCCGCCATCATGGACAACCCCACGCTTTCGCCCGACGGCAGCCGTGTGGCGGTGGATATCAGCGACGAGAAGGCGAATAACGTAGATATCTGGATCGAAAGCACGACCGGAGCCGGCAACTCGCGCTTCACTTTCGACCCGTCGGAAGAAGTGGCGGGTGTATGGTCGCGAGATGGAAAAATTGTGGCTTACCGCATGGCTGACGCCGACGGCGCGAGTCTTTACTTAAAGCCAGCGACTGGGCTGGAGCGCGAGCGTAAGAGATACACCATCCCCACATCCTCGATGGACGACATTATTCCCAATTCCTGGCCTTTGGACGACCAGCAGATTCTGTGTACTCGCCAGGCTTCGTCCGGCGAATATCTGATATTACTGCCCGTAGCCGGCGGAGAGCC
>JBEKXC010000242.1:0-6613 GCA_049512435.1 Terriglobales bacterium
TGATCCTCATTTACCTTCAAGTGGGGACGTGCTAAGCACAACTCTGCCTCGCACCGACTTCGCACCACATGAATATCAAGAAATACTTAGCGTACGCGGTTGTTTTCGTCGTGCTGGCGGTGCTGGTCTATCTGCAGTTTCGTACCTGGCAGAACTTTGACTGGGCCAAGCTCTTTCAATACGGACTCAATTGGCATCATATTTTCCACGGAGTGCTTTACATCTACCTCGCCTATTTTCTGCGCGCGGTGCGATGGAAAATCTTTCTTCGACCCGTGCGCAAAGAAGCGTCGATCCTTGGATTAGTCCCACCCACCTTGATCGGATTCACCGGACTCGCCTTGCTCGGCCGCCCTGGGGAGTTGATTCGCCCGTACCTGATCGCACGACGTCAGAACCTTCCCTTCGCATCGCAAGTGGCGGTGTGGGCCGTGGAGCGCATTTTTGACGTTGGCGGTTTCACAGTCCTGATGGTGGCGGCCATTTTCTTGCCCTCAAAACTGCGCGCGTTTACGCTCGCCGCCCCACCCGAAGTCAGGGACTGGATTCATCTCACGGGATACGCTCTGATCGCGCTCGTACTGGGATTGCTTTCGGGAGCAGTGCTGGTTTCCTACCGCGGAAATCGAATTGCCCAGTGGGTCGAAGGCCGTTTTTCTCATCTTGCCGAGAATCTGGGTCATCGGATCGCGCAAAAGATTCGTGAGTTTACGGTCGGGCTCAATACCATTCACGGTCCATTCGCATTTCTCCAGTTGTCAGCCGTGTCGGTGTTGATGTGGTGGGTGATTGCCTTGTCTTACAAAGAAGTGACGCATGCCTATGGCGCACCCATGAGCGGCATGAGCGTCACCAAAGTTCTTCTTCTCATGGGAGCCAGCATGATCGGATCCCTGGTCCAGTTGCCAGGCGTAGGCGGCGGCTCCCAACTGGCAACCATCAGCGCACTCGACCATATTTTTGACATCGTTCCCAAGGAGCTCACGGTCAGTTGCGGCATCATGCTGTGGCTGGTAACGTTTGTCGCCGTCGTTCCAGTGGGATTGCTGCTGTCGCATCACGAGCGGCTGTCGCTGCGCAAACTGTCAGCCGAGACGGTGCAGGCCGAAGAAGCGGTAACCGTCGAGGAAGCAACGTGAGTCAGGTCTCACCTAACTGCTACAATTTGCTGTCGCTGCTGGTCCGAAACGATTCGCTATGAAATGCCCCTTTTGCGGGTTTGAAAATGACAAAGTTGTGGACTCGCGCGAAAGCAAGGAAGCGGATTCCATCCGCCGGCGCCGCGAATGCCTGAAGTGCGAAAAGCGCTTCACCACCTACGAGCGTATCGACGAAATTCCCTACATGGTGGTGAAAAAAGACGGCCGCCGCGAGCGTTTTGACCGCCAGAAAGTGCTCAACGGCCTGATGCGCGCCTGCGAGAAGCGCCCCGTGCCCATCAGCCGGCTCGAGCAGATCGTCAATGAAGCGGAAACCTTCGTCATCGAGTCGGCCGAGCGCGAACGCAAGACCAGCGAAATCGGCGAGCTCATTATGAACCGCCTGCGCCGCCACGACAAAGTAGCCTATGTAAGGTTCGCCTCAGTTTATCTCGACTTCAAGGACGTGCAGGAATTCATGGCGGAGTTGAAAGATCTGCTGAAAACTAAAGACGCCCCCGAGCCAAAGGTCAAAGCTAAGACCTGATTTTAATTGACGTAGGGACAGCCGCCCTCGGCTGTCCAGCGAGCGCAGCTCGCAACATCATAATTCTATGACCCACAAAATAACGCTCATCCCCGGCGACGGCATCGGCCCCGAAGTCATCCAGGCCACGATTCGAATGCTCGAAGCCACCGGCGTCAAGTTCGAATGGGAAAGCTTCGCGGCCGGTGCCGAAGCCTTTGAAAAGTACCACGAATACATTCCCAAAGAACTCAGCGAATCCATCGAGCGCACCCGCGTCGGACTGAAAGGGCCCGTGACCACCCCCATCGGCGGCGGCTTCGCCAGCATCAACGTCGAACTGCGCAAGCGTTTCGAACTCTTCGCCAACTTCCGGCCCATCCGGAACCTCCCGCATATTCCCACACGCTATCCGGGAGTGGACTTGATCGTCGTGCGCGAAAACACGGAAGGACTTTACTCCGGCATCGAACACGAGGTGGTTCCCGGAGTGGTCGAGAGCCTGAAGATCATCACCGAAAAAGCCTCGACGCGCATCTCGCGTTTTGCCTTCGAGCACGCCCGCAAGAGCAAGCGCAAGAAAATTCATTGCATTCACAAAGCCAACATCATGAAGTTGTCGGATGGATTATTTCTGCGCTGTGCGCGCAACGTTTCGAAAGAATATCCCGAGATCACCTATGGCGAACACATCGTCGATAACACCTGCATGCAACTGGTGATGAACCCCTACCAGTACGACATTCTGCTGCTGGAAAATCTCTACGGCGACATCATTTCCGATCTGTGCGCGGGACTGGTTGGCGGCTTGGGTCTCGTCCCCGGAGCGAATTTCGGCCATACCTGTGCCATCTTTGAAGCTGTCCACGGTTCCGCGCCCGACATCGCCGGAAAGAATATCGCCAATCCCACCGCCGTGTTGCGCTCCGCTCTGCTCATGCTGCGCCATCTGGGCGAGCACGATGCCGCCCTGAAGATCCGCAACGCCATCGACGAGGTTTATCGCGACCGCGGCAAACTCACCCGAGATGTCGGCGGCACCGCCGGCACCTCGGAGTTCGCCGACGCGATTATTCAGGCGATCGAAACGCAGAGTGCCGCAGCGCAACAAGCTAACCCGTAGAGACGCGAGTTTCCTCGCCTGGGACGGAGTTCCTCGGCACAGCAGCCAGTCGTCTGCTAAACTAATGCGTTTCGAGAAACGTACCGGGCAACGCTGACGCCGGTTTCCCACGGGGGCTATTCTGAAAGCCATCGAACTTCCCTACCATCGCGGACTGCACCGCTTCGCCATCTTTACCGCCTGCGCCACGCTCGTCCTCATCGTTGCCGGTGCTCTCGTCACTAGCAACGACGCTGGTTTATCCGTCCCCGACTGGCCGACTACCTTCGGATCGTTCTACAAAATGCCGCACATGGTTGGGGGCGTGAAGTACGAGCATGGCCACCGCATGGTTGCGGAATTTGTAGGGCTGCTTACGATCATCTTGGCGATCTGGACCTGGCGAGCAGAAAAACGCCGCTGGCTGCGCCTTCTCGCTCTAGCTGCGCTTGGAACCGTCATCGCGCAAGGCATCCTCGGCGGACTGACTGTTTTATTCTTTCTGCCCGCGCCGATTTCCAGCGCGCACGCCGCGGTGGCGCAGACCTTTTTCTGCATCGCCGTCGCGATCGCCGTTTTTACCGGCCGCCGCTGGGTCGAGGAGCAACCGCGCACGGAACTCGACCAGCGGCGTCCCGCGCTTTTTACCCTGACCCTGCTCTCGATTTTTGTGCTCTATGTGCAACTGTTGCTCGGCGCCATGTTCCGCCACCACGGCCTGAGTTGGTGGCCGCACGTGATCAATGCCGGTGTTGTCGCCATCGTCCTCTCCTGGACGGCGGTCCGCGCCATCACCGTCTACCCGCATGTGGACGCCGTCCGCCGTCCGGCAATCGCCATGCTGGGCCTGATGGTCGCGCAACTGTGCCTCGGCTTTCTCGCCTTCATCACTCGCGTCATGTGGGGAAGAGACGCCGCGCAGCCCGAACTGCCCATGGTCATCTCGACTGTGGTCCACGTCGCCGTAGGAGCGCTACTGCTGGCCACCACCGTCGTTCTCGCCATTCAAGTCTGGCGCCACGTTCCGGTCGCTTTCGAGGAGCGCGTCCCGGGTACGAATCCAGTCGCCGCGTAGGATTCTGCCTTGGATCGGGGCATCGGATGATCGGCGCGTATGGATGATAATCCCGTCGTTCCCGGCGTAGAATATCTTGTGACCTCGAACTCAACCGCCATCGACTTCGCTCCTTCAGCACAGCCAGCGCATCCCACAGGCCAGCCCATCATTGTGGTGCGCGATCTGGTCCATCGCTACCAGGACCGCACCGCGCTCAATGGCGTCTCCTTTGAAGTTCGCCCGGCTGAACTCTTCGGCCTCCTCGGCCCGAACGGCAGCGGCAAGACTACTTTGTTCCGGATTCTTTCCACGCTCATGGTTCCCACTTCCGGCAGCGCCATGATCGCCGGCCTCGACGCCGTTCGCCAGCCTGGAGCCCTGCGCCGCCACATCGGCGTCGTCTTCCAGGCGCAGAGCGTCGATCTGAAACTTACCGCCTACGAAAACCTCTGGCATCAGGGACACCTCTACGGCCTGCGCGGCTTCGAGCTCAAGCAGCGAATTACAGAAATACTCACGCGGGTTGGATTGCTCGACCGCTGCGCCGATCTCGTAGAAACTTTTTCCGGCGGCATGCAGCGTCGCATCGAACTCGCCAAAGGACTGCTTCATCATCCCGAAGTTTTGCTGCTCGACGAACCCACCACCGGCCTCGATCCCGGCGCCCGGCGAGACCTTTGGCAATATCTCCAGATCCTCCGCGATCAAGAGCGTGTCTCCGTCATCGTCACCACCCACCTGATGGAAGAAGCCGAACGCTGCGATCGCCTCGCCATTTTGAATGAAGGAAATCTAGTAGCGCTAGGCACTCCCGAAGCTCTAACTCGTGAGATCGGAGGCGACGTCATTCTGCTCGAAGCGCGCGACCCGCAGACGCTGGCCGACCGCATTCGCAATAAGTTTCAAGTCGAAGCTACCGTCATGGATAACCAAGTCCGCATCGAGATTGAAAACGGACATCGCTTCGTCCCCGACGTGGTCGAAGCCTTCCCAGGAGAAATCCAGTCGCTAAGCGTGAGTAAGCCGACGCTGGAAGACGTTTTCATCCATCGGACCGGGCACAGGTTCTGGAGCGAAGATGCTGAAGCAGCGCCGGAAGCCGGCAAGAAGAAAGTCAAGAAGAAACGCTCTTAGCTCAGCTCATGTGGGGACGCAGCTCGGCCCCATGGCTAAGGCATTGTGGTCTTGCCCGGCCGCGGCGTGGGTGCAGTCAGTAGTTCCACAAACAACTCGTAGAACCTCTCAGTATCCAGATCCAGCTGCACTTCCACAGACTGCACATTGCGCTGAGGCTTATCCGAGTCTGACCAGGTGAGCGTGTCGCCGTAGTTCGCCCCGCGATCCAGATCCACGTCCATGTAGCGGCTTTCTTTCTTCGTGATCAGCGACGGGTCGAGCCATGCCGCCGCAGCCAATTCGTCCCAGAGATAGTTATAAGAACCATGCAGGTGCTCGTATTTGCCGACGTATTGTGCCGCTAGCGAGCTGCCGGCCTTAGCTTTGACCCTGTCGATCAGCTCATTGGTCATTCTGGTCTTGACGGAAATATCGACCGTTGTGCAGACAATCTTTTTCCACGGAGCTCGCAACACAATATGAGCGGCTTCCGGATCGAACCAGAGGTTGAATTCGTGACGGGGATTGTCAGCGAACTCGGGATCGTCGGTCTGCGGATTCAGGCTGGCGCCCATGAACACGAGCTCTTTGGCCAGGCTCGGAAATTCGGCGTCGAGCGAGATCGCAAGCGCCAGGTTGGTCATCGGTCCGCCTTCATAGATCGTGACTTCGTGCGGATACTTACGAACCATGCGCACCAGAAAGTGGGCAGCATCTTCGTCGGCCGCCTTGGTCGTGGGCTTCCCTTCCGGCATCTCGCCCAGTTCGCGCGGCGGGTGATAATACTTCGGAGTCCACGCTCCCAGCCACACCACCGATCCATAACGCTGCTCCCACTGCTCCGTCGCCTCCTTCGTTCTGACCAGCGGATACTCGGCTCCGGGCACGACGGGAATGTCGGTTCGTCCGATGAGTTCCAGCATGCGCAGAGTATGCGCGACTTCTTCTGTGAGCCAAGCATCACCGGTCACAACGGTGATGCCCAAGACCTCCGTCTGCGGCGACTGGATGAGCAGCAGGATCGCTTGTTGAGCGGTGCCGGCGGGTCCGGCTGCGTCCTGATCGATGATGATCTTGCGCTTGTCTTTTTCCAAACCTAAGCATTGCGACACGAAGCCTGTCATTAGAATTACAGTTGCCACCGCGATAAGGGTCTGAAATCGGTCCCGCTTCATTCGTGGGCCTCAGGATTTTGGAAAGCGTGCCATTGTAAAACCTATTCACGAGCTTTGCCACTTGTTGACGGGAATGGGTGAATTGCAGATGAGGTTGAGCACGAATAGAATGACGCAACGAGCAACGAACAACGAGCGAAGAGCCCACGTGACCACCAAATTTTTCCCTGGAATCTATGTCGTCGTTTGTGTTCTTACCGCGATGATGGCTCTTGCTCCGGTTCGCGCGCATCCGCAAGAACCGGCGAGCAGTGCCATCTTGAAGGGGTACGTGCGCGATTCTAGTGGACGTCCGGTGGCAGATGCCACTGTCTTCTTACAACTTGCTACCGACGCGCAGACACCCTCCGTACCGGCCGAGATCATCCACACGGATTCCGAAGGCGCGTATCGCTTTGCATCGCTCCCAGCCGGCGCTTACACGCTGCGCGCGGAAAAGAGTGGATATGGTAAGGCCAACGTCGATCGTGTGGCCCTCGCGCGAAAAGAAATGAAGAA
>JBEKXC010000243.1:0-6567 GCA_049512435.1 Terriglobales bacterium
CGTCTGCCCTAGCGGCAGAGGTCGGCCTGTTTTGGCTCAAAACTGGACCATAAATGGACCGTCATTGGACCATGAATACTAATGTCGTGTGCTTGCATCGAAAAAAACTGCCCACAACTGACTGATAGGTCGAGCCTCGTTGCAGAATCAACGCGACAGCTCAAAATGGCACACGGCCTTCACACGGCAGAGGCCAGACGGGCGAAAAAATCTCCCCACGGAAACGTTGCCGACCACAACACATCCCCCCAGTGAGTGCAGTTCAATGGTAGGCGCCAAGCCCTTATGGGCTGCTCTCTACCAATCGCTAAACCTAATGCATGCTCAGGGTTACGAATATCGAAGACTATCTATATGGGAAGCGGCGAATCGATGTGACGGATGAATAATGATGGGTAAATACCTGATTTTAATCGATTTGGTGGCCAGGGAGGGAGTTGAACCCCCGACGCCAGCCTTTTCAGGGCTGCGCTCTACCACCTGAGCTACCTGGCCACTGCTTATCCGCACTTCTGCCCGCATAGCTCTGTCAAAAACGAGTGACGGCCAAATTGGACCGGGCCGCTTTTGCTCGTAGTACTTGCGCTTGCACAGGGCAGGATGCCGCGCAGCAAAACAGCCGATGCGCTGGGAGCGTGCGGAACTCTCGAATTATAACAACCCAGCGCGGTTCGCTCAAATGGTTTGCCGCCGACCTTTTGTCGTGCCTTTTCTTGCGTTCTCTCTCACGCATTCCTCAGGACGAGAGATGGCCAATCGGCAGTCCGTTTATGACCGTCAGCACGCAGCGATTGGTGCCAAACCAGTATGGAATCTCGCGATAGTCACTCACGTCGAACACGGCAAGGTCGGCGTCTTTGCCCGGTTCCACGCTGCCTTTACGGTCGGCCAATCGCAGTGCCCAGGCTCCGTTAATGGTCGCCGCTGCGATTGCCTCTGACGGCGACATCCTCATGTGCGTGCAAGCCAGCGACATCGCCATCGGCATGCTGAGCGTGGGCGAGGAGCCAGGGTTGTAGTCCGTCGCCAGGGCAACTGCCACTCCAGATGCAATGAACCGCCTCGCATCCGGATATCTCGCTAACCCGAGAAAATAATTTGCTCCCGGTACGAAAGTTGCAACCGTGTCACTCTGCGCGAGAGCCAGCAGGTCGGCGTCGTTCACGTGATCCATGTGGTCGAGAGACGCAGGCTGGTAGCGAAGCAGCGGCCCCAGTCGGGTTTCGCTGAGCTGCCCCACGTGTGCGCGGACGGCGAGCCCGTGCTCCTCCGCAGCCGCAAAAATCTGCTCGCATTCCCCGGCGGTGAAGGCTCCGCGATCGCAGAACACATCGACGAACTTCGCCAGCTTGCGCTTCGCGACCGCTGGCATCATTTCGTTCGCGACCAGATCAACATATTCCTGCGAACCTGCCTGGGAAAGCGCGCGATATTCCGGCGGGACCGCGTGCGCACCGAGGAAAGTGGGAACCACAGTTCCCGGCCACTCGCGCGCCGCCGCGCGGATGGCTTCAAGCGATTTCAGTTCAGATTCCAGGCTGAGCCCGTAGCCCGACTTCGCTTCGACCGTCGTAGTTCCGTACTCAGCCAAACTTTCGAGAGCCGCGAAAACTTTTCGTATCAGCGCGGCCTTGCTGGCCTTCCGCACACCGTCGATGCTGGAGCGAATTCCTCCGCCCGCCTCAGCGATCTCTTCGTAGTTGGCGCCGGAAATCCGCCGTTCAAAATCCACCAGCCGCGGCTCCGCGAAGACCGGATGAGTATGGGAATCAACGAAGCCAGGTAAGACCACGCGTCCGCCGCAATCGATCTCGACGATCCTCTTCCGATTTTTCTTGAGCCAAGGATCGCGAAGCGCGTCTTTCGTACTGCCGACCGAGACGATCTTCCCTCCAAGGCAAAGCACGGCGGCGTCTTGAATAACTCCAAGCTCGGAAAGGGAAGCGCCGCGTCGCGGGCCGCTTGCCGTCGAGCGCAAGCGCAAGGTCAGAAGCTGGCCAATATTTACCAGCAAAAGAGCGGAGGTCTTAGGCATTCCTCCGTGCCTCCGTGTCTCCGTGGTGGGTGTTCACGGCAGCGCCATCGGAATCCGCACGCCGTTCTTCCCCGCAAACTCCTTAGCCTCGTCATATCCCGCGTCCACGTGCCGAATCACGCCCATCCCCGGATCGGTCGTCAGCACGCGCTCAATGCGCTTGGCCATCATGTCGCTGCCGTCGGCGACGGTGACTTGTCCCGCATGAAGCGAATAGCCAATGCCCACGCCGCCGCCGTTGTGGATCGAAACCCACGACGCGCCCGCCGCCGTATTCACCAGCGCATTCAGCAGCGGCCAGTCGGCCACCGCGTCCGAGCCATCTTTCATACTTTCGGTTTCGCGAAACGGAGAAGCCACCGAACCGCAATCCAGATGATCGCGTCCAATCACGATGGGAGCCTTGATCGTACCTTTTTTCACCAGATCGTTAATCGCCAGCCCGAAGCGCGCGCGCTCACCGTATCCCAGCCAGCAGATGCGCGCCGGCAATCCCTGAAACTTGATGCGCTTGCGAGCCAGCTCAATCCAACGGCGCAAACTGCGATTCTCCGGAAAAAGCTCAAGCACAAGATCGTCGGTGACGGCGATGTCCGAGGCCTCGCCCGAAAGCGCCGCCCAGCGGAACGGTCCGCGCCCTTCGCAAAACAGCGGACGAATATACGCCGGAACAAATCCCGGAAAGTCGTAAGCATTCTTCACGCCGCGCTGAAACGCGAACGTCCGAATATTGTTGCCGTAATCAAACGTGACCGAGCCCATCTTCTGCAGCCGCAACATGCCCTCCACATGCCGAGCCATAGCGTCAAGCGACCGCTCCTGATAATCATGCGGATCGCGCTTCCGCAGTTCGAGCGCCCCTTCGAACGTCATGCCGTTCGGCACATATCCGTTCAGCGGATCGTGCGCCGAGGTCTGATCGGTGAGAATGTCCGGCACCACGCCGCGTTCAGCCAGTTCCGGAATGATGTCCGCACAATTCCCCACCAACCCAACCGAAACATTTTCTTTCTTGCGAACAGCATTCTTAAGAATGCGCAACGCCTCGTCGAGCGTGGTCACAAGAAAATCGCAGTATCCAGTCTTGAGCCGTTTCTTGATCCGCTCCGGATCGACATCAATCCCCAGAAACGCCGCGCCCGTCATGGTAGCCGCCAAAGGCTGCGCGCCGCCCATCCCGCCCATTCCGCCGGAGACGATCAGCTTCCCGCCCAGATCTCCGGAGAAATGCTTGTCGCCGGCCGCGTTGAACGTTTCGTAAGTCCCCTGCACGATCCCCTGTGAGCCGATGTAAATCCACGACCCCGCCGTCATCTGCCCATACATCATCAGCCCCGCGCGCTCCAGTTCGTTGAACTTCTCCCAGTTGGAAAAATGTCCAACCAGATTCGAATTAGCAATCAGCACGCGCGGAGCATACTCGTGAGTTCTAAACACGCCGACCGGCTTGCCCGACTGCACCAGCAAAGTCTCATCGTTTTCCAAGGCTTTTAACGCCCGGACGATCGCGTGATAGCAATCCCAATTGCGAGCCGCCTTGCCCGTGCCGCCATAAACAACCAGATCCTGAGGCCGCTCGGCAACGTCCTCATCAAGATTGTTCATCAACATGCGCAAAGCCGCTTCCTGCTGCCACCCTTTGCAGGAGAGCGTCGAGCCGCGCGGGGCGCGAATGCGGGTGTAGGAAGATGCGGGAGTTTCGATATCAACGGGCATGGGGATATGGTAGTTCGTGGAGAGCGAAATCATCAATCACGGATTCATCTGTCACTCTCCCGTCTTGTCATCCCGAACAATCACTCCCCCATCTTGTCATCCCGAACGAAGTGAGGGATCTGCATTTTTGCTGTGTCCCTCCCAACCCTGTCATCCTGAGCGGAGCGCTGTGAGCGAAGCGAAGCAGCGCAGAGTCGAAGGACCCCTACTCGACCCGAGCCGTCGCCGTCCGGAACATTGGTAGTGGAGCATCTTTCGTCAATACGCAATAGGCAGCGAAGGACGAGTGGAGATTGAGTGCGAGTGGACGGCAAGAAGGTGCGAGCGAGCGGCCGGGACGCTCTGTCCAGCCGTCGCACTGCCCCACTCAAGCCAAAAGAGGGCTTGAATGGGCCACCGGCCCCGCGCTGCGTTGACGGGGACAGGAGGTAGAGTGTTTTGAAAGTGCACCTGTTACCACTTCTTTAACAGGGCTAGGCTCGGGGCTGGCTTGGGTTAGCCAAGCGGGGGGCGCGCGAGCAAGCGATGGAGAACTAAACGCAGGACCCGGGCGGCTAACTCGGTCGTCCTGATGCGACTCGGCTTAGCGTCCGATAGTACTACGCAAGTTGTTTCGATTGCGCCGTATTATCTGGCACAAACCCTGAGCCGCCGTAATAGAGCGAAGACATGAAAGTCAAAGAATTTATGGCCGTGATGATCTTATAGAAATTCAACGGAGAGCCGAAGTCCCTGTCAGCATAGATGCCGTGCGTCATTCCATGCCGGTTGGTCCCATCCGTAGGGTTGTAGTGCCGTGTGTCTACGAACAGCACCTTTGACAGGAACATCTCGAAAGACTCCAGCATCGATATTATTTCGCCCACATTACCGATGCGCTTGCCAATGACGTACGTTTTGCAATGCTTTACTAAAGCGGAAATAGTTCCCGTAAGAGCCTTGGTTTCCACGCCATGATTGCCTGCAAGCCTGCGAGTTACTGCTTCGATCACGGGCACCAGACCAGAGCCCGCAATGTGGTCAAGTTTTAGGAAATGCGCTTCCACTCCTTCGGCGATGATTAGCTGAAACTCCTTGATGAACGGTGTCTTCGGATAGCGGTTCATTACCATGCTGGCCAAGGTTTCCGGCGGTAATAAAACGCCCAAAACCTGTTCCAATTCCGGCTGACCAAACTTCGCCCCTCCCCGATCAATGGTCACAGCGACATTTTCGATCCAATGAACCGACACGAATGGGGGAATAAACCAGCCGACTTGGTGGAGCTTTTCCACCAAATACGGTTGAGAACCTACTCCGATCGATGTAGCCATAAGACTCTAAGCTCGCTTCTCCTTCCCTAGCCTAGCACGCGGGTGGCGGGTGCCCCACTCAAGCCCTCTTTTGGCTTGAGTGGGTACTTTCCCCATGATCCAAGTCCTTGACACCGCCTCTCACAATAAGAGTATCGCCACAATTAGTTCCAAGCGCGCGGCCCTCCGCCACCTTCGCCGACCGTCCATCTTTTTCATCACATCCGCGCTGTGTCCACCATCACAGACTCCATTCCTATGCCGTGCAAGAATCATTCCCAGATCGCAGCAGCGAAGCGTGTGCCCGCCTCCAGAGGCGGCCAAACGCTCTTTGACATTTTCGATTTCCCCGAGCAGGTCTTGACAAACCGATCGGGACGAAATGGGGCCAAATAACAAGACAACGAGGCAAAAACCCGTAAGTCCTTATTCCGGAATACTTTGATATAAGTCCTTATGTCTCAAAGACCAACTCCAAAAATTCCCGCTAACTCGATGATTCCAGATACCGAGGGGGGAGGGGGGTACCGGTACTAACCAGTAAACATCGAGGGATTTCCGGAGCGGCGTTGTCCCGATAACGATCGGGGCAAAGAAAGTTATGTGTGGTCTCTCTGCGTTACTGAGAACTGAGAACCGGGAACTGAGAACTAGCTCACTCCCACTCAATCGTCCCCGGAGGCTTAGAAGTAATGTCATACACCACCCGATTCACGCCGCGCACTTCATTCACAATCCGATTCGAAATCGTCTTCAGCACTTCATACGGCAGCGGAACCCAGTCCGCCGTCATCCCATCCTCCGAATGCACCGCGCGGACGGCGCAAGTGTAAGCGTAAGTCCGCTGATCGCCCATCACGCCAACCGACATCACCGGCAAGAGCACAGCAAACGACTGCCAGATCTTCTGATACAGCCCAGCCTTCTTGATCTCGCTCACGACGATGTCATCACACTCGCGCAGCAGGTCGGCGCGTTCTTTAGTTACTTCGCCCAAAATGCGAACCGCCAGTCCCGGTCCCGGGAACGGCTGACGCTGCAAAATCTCCTCAGGCATGCCAAGATCGCGCCCAATCCGCCGCACCTCGTCTTTAAACAAATCTTTCAGTGGCTCAATCAACTTGAGCTTCATCTTCTCTGGCAGTCCACCGACGTTGTGATGCGACTTGATCACCTGCGATGGCCCGCGCACCGAGCGCGATTCGATCACGTCGGGATAGAGCGTCCCCTGCACCAGCCACTCAACTTTATTGTTGCCTTCGGACTGAATGCGATGTGCTTCGTCATCGAAGACTTCGATGAACTCGTTGCCGATGATCTTCCTTTTAGTCTCCGGATCAATCACTCCCGCCAGTTTCCGCAAGAAGCGATCGGTGGCATCGACCGCAACCAGGTGCAAGCCGAGATGGTCACGCAGATTTTGCTGAACTTTCTCGAACTCGTTCTTGCGCAGTACTCCATTGTTGACGAATACGCACGTAAGCCGGGATTTCCCGGAAGCATCGCGCATGGCTCGATCCACCA
>JBEKXC010000244.1:0-6560 GCA_049512435.1 Terriglobales bacterium
GCAAATATCTGTTCGGTGATCGGCATCTCGACGTTTTTCTTGCGGGCTAGACCGACCGCGGCCTTGGTGGTGAAGACTCCTTCGGCGACCGCTCCGTGCATGCCGGCGATGATGTCGGGAAGGTTGCGGCCCTTGCCGAGTTCAACGCCGACGCTGCGATTGCGCGAGAGATCTCCGGTGCAGGTTAGGACGAGGTCGCCCAGGCCGGCGAGTCCAGCCATGGTATCCAGGCGGCCACCGCAGGCCACGACCAGGCGCGCCATTTCGGCGAGACCTCGCGTGATCAGGGCCGCAACCGAATTGTGGCCGAGGCCGAGGCCGTCGCAGACACCGGCAGCAATGGCGATGATGTTCTTCAGCGCCCCGCCTAACTCCACGCCGATCACGTCGTCGTTGGTATAGACGCGAAAGCGGGAATCGTTGAACGCTTGCTGCACGGCGCGCGTCACCTCGCCATCGACGGACGCCACGGTGACAGCCGTCGGATCGCCGCGCGCCACTTCTTTGGCAAACGACGGGCCGCTGAGTGCGGCCACGCGCGGCGTGAACCGGCGGCTGCGCAAGACGTCGCCAATCACTTCGGTCATGCGCAGCAGAGTGCCGTCTTCGAGTCCCTTGGTGCAGCTGACGAAAAGTGTTTCTGGATGAAGCGACGGCGCCATGCGCTCGAACAAAGCTCGACAATGCTGCGAAGGCATCACGCTGACCACGATCTCCGCGCGGTCGAGCGCCGTATTCAGATCGCCGGTTGCTGCAATCGATTCTGGCAGGATGAACCCGGGTAGAAAGTGCTCGTTGATTCGGCTTCTTGCGATGCTTTCCGAAACTTCAGGCTCGTTGGCCCAGAGCCGGACATCATGCCTGAAACCGTGTGTCCCTTTGCGTCCGAGGACGATGGCCAGCGCAGTGCCCCAGGCGCCGGCGCCGATAACGGCAATGCGGCTCGTCGTTATTGTCATTGCCGGGTTGCTCCGAATGTTCCTGACTTGGTTGCTCCTAATTTGGATTCCGTTCCGGCGGCGATGCGGCCGATGTTTTGGCGGTGTCTCCAGATGACGAGCAGCGAAACCGCGGCGATCAAGAGCAACTGCCGAGAGTCCACGTATTCACGGAAGGCCCACGCCAGCAACGGAAAAACCGCTGCCACAGCGACCGAACCGAGCGAGACGTAGCGGAACACAACGGCAATGAGCAGGAACAGGACCACCATGCACAAAACGGATTTCGGGGTGAGGAGTATAAAAGCTCCAAGGCTAGTGGCAACGCCCTTCCCGCCGCGGAACTTGAGCCAGACGGGGAACAGATGGCCAAGCACGGCGAAGAACGCGGCGGTGGTCATAATGAGTTGTTGATGCGGTCCAGGTCCAAGTCCAACGAACAACGCTCGCGCCACGAGAACCGCAGCCAGGCCCTTGGCGGCGTCCAGAAACAGAGTCAGAGCTCCGAGCGCTGGAGATCTACGGGCTACGTTCGTAGCGCCAATGTTTCCGCTGCCACTCGCACGTACATCCTCACCCGTGAAGATCCGCACCAGCACGTAGCCGAACGGAATCGACCCGAGCAGATAGCTCTCACTGGCGGCGATGAAGTAGGGATTCATGTTGGTTGCTGTTTATCCAAATTTGCGGGTGGAGCGGCGGGCGCCCCGCCCGTCTCTCTCCACTATCCTCCTCCACTATCCTCGCCGCAGCGGAAACCGTTGCAGCTTCGTGTACTTCGATCCTCCCGGCGAAAGCTGGCTTCGATAGAGAATAAACTCGTGGGCCGTCATTTTGCCGAAATCAAGCTCGGACATCGCGGCGAGACGCCGTTCGAGCACTGCGAAGACTGCGGTGGGGCCATCTCCCGTGCGCCATTTCGGCGAGCCCGACTTTCTCCCGGCGCCGCCGCGCGCCAGAGTCAGATGCGGACTATATGGCCGGTCTTCGCGCGGAATGCCGAGTTCGGCGACGGCCATATCGACGCTCGCGGCCAGTTCGGCCAGTTGCGGTCCGGCTTGGATTCCGATCCAGAATACGCGCGGAGCCTTTGCAGTGGGAAAGAATCCATATCCGCTACAGCCAATATCAAGAACGCTGCTCTCGATCTGCCGCAAACGTTCGCTGATGGCTTCGACTCGCTCCGGCGGTTGTTCTCCGATGAACTTCAACGTAATGTGCAGCGACTCCGGGCGCACCCAGCGGGCATCGGGAGCGAAGCCTCGCACGCCTTCAAGGAAGCGCTCGATGCGAGCACGGACTTCCGGGTCGAGATCGATGCCGATGAATATTCGCATCACTTTGCACAGCGCGCTTACAAGAGCGCCCGGCGGATCATCTCCAATGCCTGTTGCGCCGCAAACTGGCGGATGCGCTTGCGGTCGCCGGGGAAATTGCGTTCGACCACTTGCGTTCCTTCTTCTCCTGCCAGCGCGACGTAGACCAGTCCCACCGGCTTTTGCTCGGTTCCGCCGCTCGGGCCGGCGACTCCGGTGATTCCGATACCGTAGCTTGCGAGGCAGCGCTTGCGGATGCCTTCCGCCATGGACGCTGCCACTTCGCGGCTCACCGCTCCGTGCTGGTCGATCAGAGCTTTGGGAACGTTCGCAAATTGCGTTTTCAATTCATTTGAGTAGACCACGGCGCCGCCAATGAAATAGCGCGAGCTGCCGCTGAGCGAAGTGATGCGCTCGGCCAGCAGGCCACCAGTGCAGGATTCGGCCACCGCCAGCGTCATGCCGCGCATCTGCAGCAGATAACTGACGATCTGTTCGATGGTTTCACCTTTGCGGGAAAAGATGGCGTCGCCAAGTTCGTCTTCGATTTTGTCGGCGAGTTCTTCGACGCGCGCCTCGGCCTCGGCTTGTGAATCCTTCCGGCAGCGCAGGTGGAGTTGAATCTCGCCCCCGCCCGCGAGGATCGTAGTCTCCACATCAGTATAAGTTTTGTAAATAGGCGCGACCCGCGCGTCCACTTGCGATTCTGGCATCATCGCTACCTTGAGCGTTCGCGACGCGATGTGCTGGACAGGAATTCGGGCGCGCAGTCTCGGAATGCATTCGGTTTCGAACAGTGCCTTCAGTTCGTAGGGAGGGCCGGGAAGCAGCATCAGCAGCCGCTCCTCGCCGTCATATTTTCCGGCAATCCACTGTCCGGGCGCGGTGCCGAGCGGATTCGGCAACACCGCGGCGCTGGTCAGGATGTCGGCCTGCTTCGCATTGTTGGCGGAAAATTTGTAGCCGCGCTTGGCGAAGCGCTCTTCAAGCTTAGCGAGGATCACTGGATCGCGTTGCAATTCCAGTCCCAGCGCGTCGGCCACCGATTCGCGCGTGAGGTCATCTTCAGTGGGGCCGAGGCCGCCCGAGAAAATAATGATGTCCGAGCGCCGCATGGCCAGTTTGGCAGCCGCCGTGAGTCCTTCGGCGTCATCGCCCACGACGCACTTGAAGCGCACTTCAACGCCCAGGTCATTCAATTTTTCGGTGAGGTAGAGCGAGTTGGTGTCCTGGCGGTGGGGAGTGAGCAGCTCAGACCCAACCGCGATGATCTCGGCGTTCACGGGTAAAAGTGTAAATGATGAGGGGAATCCATTCCTTTCATAAATTGTCATCCCGAGCGGAGCGGGGGATCTGCAGTTGGCTGCAAAATGCAAATCCCTCGCTGGGTCGCTAGATGCCAGTTGCCGGTTGTTGCTGCGTCATGCAGTGCAGCGCGCCGAATCCCCAGATCAGATCGCCAGAATAGATCGGCACGATCTCGCGTGTCGGAAAGAGCTCCGCGAACGTGTTGAGTGCAATGCGATCATTCGGATCGTTGAAGACCGGCGTCAGCACGGCTCCATTCGCAATATAAAAGTTGGCGTAGCTGGCGGGCAACTGGCGCCCTTCGAATACGACCGGACGCGGCATGGGAATTTCGACGATCTCGAGTTTCTGTCCATCGGAAGTGCGGGCGTTTTTCAGGCGGCCCAGGTTGGCGTGCAGGGCCGCGTAATTTTCACTTTGCTCATTCTGATCGATCATTGTGACCACGGTAGTAGGAGCGACGAAGCGAGTGATGTCATCGACATGTCCGTGAGTGTCGTCTCCAGCGATGCCGCTGTCGAGCCAGATGACTGACTGCGCGCCAAAATAGTCGGCGAACAGTTGCTCATAGGCAGCCCGGTCCATCGACGGGTTGCGCTGTTGCGTGGCAGAGAGCAGGCATTCCTCGGTGGTGATCAGCGTTCCGCAGCCGTTGACGTCAATCGATCCGCCTTCGAGCACCACGCGGTGCTTGTCTTTAAACGCATCAACGACGAACGGTTGCACAACGCGAACGCCGGCGGCCTTCGCCATGCGCTTGCCATTCTTTTCGTCGTGCGCGTAATTCGGATACTTGGCCCAAGCGTTGAACTGAAAGTGCAAAGCGAGCAGCCCGGAATCTGCTTCGTCGACGGGCGGCATAAGAAAGATGCAGCCGGAGTCGCGCGTCCATACGCGATCGGTGCGCCAGTGGTGGAAGCAAATATTATCGGAAAGCGCCCCGGCCTTCTCTAGTACCGTGCGCGCCCGCTTTTCCCAACTCGCGTCATTGACGATCAGGTCCACACGCTCATGGTGCGCTAGGTTGCGGACAATCTCGGCATAAACCCACGGAATCGTCTCAAACTTGCCCGGCCAGTCGCCGCGGAGGTGCGGCCATGCAAGCCATGTTGATTCGTGCGGCTCCCACTCGGCGAGCATGCGGTAGCCCTGTGCGGTGGGGAGAAGTTTCGTGCGCGTAGCGGGTCGTTTAGGCATTGCGGGTCCCATCATTTTCCGTCAAGCATGCGGCGGGTGATGGGAGAGTAACTGTCGATGCGGCGGTCGCGCAGAAAAGGCCAGTTGCGGCGGATTTCCTCGAGACGATGCAGGTCCACTTCGCCTAGCAGAATTTCTTCCTTGTCGTGAGAAGCTTCAGCGAGCACGCGGCCGAAGGGATCGCAGAAAAACGATCCTCCCCAGAATTCGAGGCCCTTGCCGGGCGCGGAATTGCCGCGAATGTTGCCAGTCTCGAAGCCAACCCGATTCACCACGCCGACATAAACGCCGTTCGCAATCGCGTGCGCTCGTTGGATGGTGCGCCAGGCATCGTGTTGCGCTGCGCCGAATTCAGCCTTCTCCCCGGGATGCCATCCGATAGCCGTGGGATAAAAAAGAATGCTGGCTCCCTGGAGTGCTGTGAGGCGCGCACCCTCGGGATACCACTGGTCCCAGCAAACCAGCGTGCCGAGTTTTCCGGCGGAAGTATCGAAGGCCTTGAAGCCGAGATCTCCGGGAGTGAAATAAAATTTTTCGTAGTAGAGCGGATCGTCGGGAATGTGCATCTTGCGGTAGATGCCGACGAGCGCGCCATCCGAATCGCCATCCCCATCAAAGATGGCGGCGGTGTTGTGGTAGAGCCCGGGCGCGCGCTTCTCGAAAAGTGATGCGATCAGCACCACTTTGTTCTGGCGCGCAGCGGCGGCGAGCTTCTCCGTGCCCGCGCCGGGGATTGGCTCCGCGAGATCGAACAGGGCAGCGTCTTCGCGCTGGCAGAAATACTGCGTCTGGAAGAGTTCGGGCAGGCAGACGACGTCCGCGCCATTGTGTGACGCCAGGGCCACGCGATCAAGCGCTTTGGCCAAGTTGTCGGCAGGCTCGGGGCCGCACGACATCTGGATCAGGGCGACGGTGAACTTGTCTCGCACTTTGGCTCCGGAACCCCATAAGTTTGTCATCCATCGCTTCGCTCGGGATGACAATTCATGAAGGATGCTTTTTATGGAACAACCATCGTGACTCGCGTTCTAGGATATCAAAGGGCTCGTGCTGGGCGTGAATGTTACGACCCGGTTAAAGCTAGTCACCGCGATTCTCTCACTTCTAGTAAATTGTTTCTTCAGTCAAAATCGGTTTCAGTCTGGAGGTTCGTCCGTGAAGCCCAAAAATGCCGCGAAGCACGGCAATCATTACCATGGCGCTCATGAAGAAGGCGCGGGAATCGACCGCAAGCTGCACGACCCGGTGGCGGATCGGTTGATTCCGCTGGAGCCGCTGGATCTCGCCAAGATTCGATCGATCGATGACCTGGTGCGCGCGATGTCCAAGACTGCGTTCACCGGCCGCCAACTCGGCGAAGCGGCCGATGTTCTGGAAGCCATGGCACGCGACAAGGAATGCTTCGTCGTCATGACTCTTGCAGGCGCGATGACCGTGGCCAAGCAGGGATTAGTGATTGCCGAATTGATCGATCGCGGCATCGTAAACGCCATCGTCTCGACCGGCGCGCTGATGGCTCACGGCCTGGTCGAAGCGACCGGGCGCGCGCATTTCCGCTACAATCCCGAATTCAGTGACGAGCAACTCTACGAGGCCGGATATAACCGCGTCTATGACACGCTCGAACCTGAGCAGAACCTCGACGACGTGGAGCGCGTGATGGCCGCGGTGTTCGGCGGCTGGGACTCCGACGAAGTGATGTGCTCGTATAAGTTAAACCGCGCCATCGGAGCGCATCTGGCGAAGCACGCCAAAGGACAGCGCGGCATTCTGAAGTCGGCCTACGAAAAAAATGTTCCGG
>JBEKXC010000245.1:0-6518 GCA_049512435.1 Terriglobales bacterium
CCGACGCTGCTGAGCAATGTGCATCCGACCTCGATCGTTGCGCAGCAGGAAATCTTTGGACCGGTGCTGGCGACGATGACGTTCCGCACGCCGGCGGAAGCGGTCGAGTTAGCGAACAATACGGTTTATGGTTTGGCCGCGTGTGTGTGGAGCGAGAGCATCAACGTCGCTCTGCACGTCGCCGCGCAAATCAAAGCAGGAGTGGTCTGGGTAAACTGCACGAACCTGTTCGACGCTTCTTGCGGCTTTGGCGGCTACCGTGAGAGCGGCTACGGACGCGAGGGCGGACGCGAAGGCTTGCTCGAATATATGGAGCCAGCTTGGTTCAAGCGCGCACCGATGCTGCCGGCAGGGAAGACGCCAGCGCCACCAGAAGCGGAATCGGACGAACACTCCACCGCTTCTGGCATCGACACTCCCGCGAGCATTCCTGACATCGACCGAACCATCAAGCTCTACATCGGTGGCAAGCAGGCGCGGCCGGACTCTGGTTACAGCATGGAAGTGCGGGCATCCGATGGGCGATTGCTGGGTGAAGCTCCGCTCGGCAATCGCAAAGACATTCGCAACGCTGTCGAGGCGGCGCGGAAGGCCGCATCGTGGGCAAAAGCTACAGCGCACAATCGTGCTCAGGTTCTTTATTACTGCGCGGAGGTTCTTTCCCAACGCCGCGACGAAATTGCGCATCGGCTGGCCGCCGTGGTGGGCGAAAAGCAGGCGGCCGAGGAAGTGGAGCTCGGTATCGAGAGAATTTTCTCGTACGCGGCGTGGGCCGATAAGTTTGACGGTGCGGTGCACAATCCTCCATTCCGGAATATAGCAATCGCGATGAACGAGGCGATTGGGACGGTGGGCATCATCTGTCCGCGGGAAGCGCCGCTGCTCGGGTTTCTTTCCCTCGTGATGCCCGCTCTCGCGGTTGGGAACACGGTGATCGCGGTTCCTTCGGAAACTTATCCGCTGATCACCGGCGATCTCTACCAGCTTTTCGACACCAGCGACCTGCCCGGCGGAGCGCTGAATATTGTGACCGGATATACCTCGCAACTGCTGAAGACGCTCGCCGAACATGACGACGTCGATGCCATCTGGTGCTTTGGCGATGAGGCCAACGCCGCGTCGGCCAAGGCGATGTCGGTTGGCAATCTGAAGCAGGTTTGGACGAACGAAGGGCGCGCCATCGACTGGTTCAACCCGAGGCTGGCCGAGGGCCGCTGGTTTCTTGAGCATGCCACCCAGGTGAAGAATATCTGGGTTCCCTATGGCGAATAGATTTTTCTATTGTGGTATGACGATGCGGGGGGACCGCGTTGACTTTTGCGCGCTCTACAGGCAAACTCTCAATTCGCCCTGCACCGCATTCGGGCCAGCACTTCGAGCCGGTGTCACGGTTGCGAGTGAGGCAAAGGCCGACTCAGGATCCGTTCATTTTATGTCCGCAGACCGCGTCTCCTATACGCTCGATTCGACGTTGGAGACGGTGAATAATGCCGAGGAAACGGCCAGTCGCATCGCGGCCGAAGCCGGCTTTGACGACGAGGAGATCATGAAGATCTCCATGGCGGTGCGCGAAGCCGCCGTGAACGCAGTTTTGCACGGCAATGCCTACGACCCGAGCAAGAAGGTTACACTCGCGTTTGAACGTACGGTCCACGACCTGGTCATCGTCATTCGCGATCAGGGCAAAGGGCTCGACGCCAGCAGGATTCCGGATCCATTGGCGCCGGAGAACCTGATGAAAACATCGGGACGGGGCATTTTCCTGATACGCTCGTTCATGGATGTGGTGGAAATCCACCCTTCCCAAACGGGCACCGAACTTATAATGATTAAGCACGTCCACGGCAACCCCGCGGATTCCAAGGAGGCTCCTCAGTGACCATGAAGTCCAGTACTCGTCAGGTGGATGGCGTCACGATTGTCGATCTCAGCGGCCGGATCACGCTCGGCGAAGGCAGCGTAGTTCTGCGCGATACCGTGCGCGATTTACTTTCCAAGGGGCAGAAAAAGATCCTGCTGAACCTCGGTGACGTGAACTATATCGACAGCTCAGGCATCGGCGAGCTGGTCAGCGCGTTCACGACCGCCAAGAACCAGGGTGGCGAACTCAAGCTGCTCAACCTCACCAAGAAAGTACACGACCTGCTCCAGATCACGAAGCTCTACACCGTCTTCGACGTGAAGGAAGATGAGGCAGCGGGCGTAAAGTCTTTCAGCAAGTAGGATTGTTTAGCCGCTGGAACTGTAGAGCGCCGGGGCCACCCTCCGGCGCTCAACCCCGGCCCGCATGTTCCCTTTTCGGGACGCCATCGTGAGAATTTTCGTCCCGCTGAGCGTTGATCCTCTCTTCCACGCCTGCAAACACCCCTACAATAAAAACTGAGGACGCACTTTTTCGCGACCTGCCCATCATGCGCTTTCCCACCGTGATTTCTCTCGTCGCGACCGTCTTCGCGATTATCCTTGTTGCAGCCTTAACCAGCGGAGTTTGTTCCGCACGCAATATTTCCTCGCGCGACTGCGTTTCATTCGTCGAAGCGAGCAAGCATGTCGGCACGAGCGCTTGTGTCAGTGGAACTGTGCAGCACGTGGAAGATGGCCGCAAAGGCACCAAGATCCTGAACTTCTGCAAAGAGCCCAAGGCGTGTCCCTTCACTGTGGTCGTGTTTCCCGCCGATCTCAAGAAGATGGGCGACGTTGCGCAGCTGGAAGGCCGGCAGATTGAAATCAAGGGAACGATCCAGGATTACGATGGACGCGCCGAGATCATTTTGCGCCGCTCCAAGCAACTGGGCGAAGGCGCTTTTTTGCTGTTTCCCACAGTACCCACGGGCTACGACGTCGAGCGTGAACCCCACAACAGTGCCGGGAAGATCCACGCCAAAGCCGCTAAGAAGAAGAAGACGACCAGGCAGGACGATCCGATGTCGATCGAAGATCCGGGGGAGCCGCAATAGGGCCGGACGGTTTGAGCAGGGGTCGTTCTTGTGCGCTGTCAATTTTGGTGGTGGTTGATTTTGGGTAGCGCAGCGGTTTACCGCTGCGGTTACGGCACTGTTTTGAACGCGGCTTTAGCCGCTGAGGTCGTCCATGGTCGCTCCGCACAGAGGAAATACCGGATCTTCCACCTACTTCATCACAGCTTGCGCGTTTCAAAAGCAGCAGTTACTGCAATCTGAAAGAATGGCCCGCCTATTTCTGGATGTCCTTCTCCATTACCGATCACAAGAAAAATATCTGTTGCATGAATTTGTGTTAATGCCCGATCACTTTCATCTCCTAATTACACCACTCTTTTCGCTGGAGCGGGCGCTGCAATTGATTAAAGGTGGCTATTCTTTCCGGGCAAGAAATGAACTCGGCTTTCAGAGCGAGATTTGGGAGAAGAGTTTCTATGATCGGCGAATCCGCGGCTGGGCGGAGTATTGCGCATTCCGCCGGTACATTCACCTGAATCCAGTGAAAAGATGTCTGGTCTCGGCTCCTGAAGATTATCTGTATAGTTCGGCAAAGCCTGGACTGTCGCTGGATACAGTCCCTCAGCGGCTAAAGCCATCGAAATTGAGTGCCTGAATCGCAGCGGTAAAACCGCTGCGCCACCCAAAAGCTCCACAAACCACAGACTTCATACCACCCCCCCCAGAAAGTCGCCACCAGCCTCACACCATGCCCTTACGCAACTCCTCCAGCGGATACTTCGTGCCCCGCCACACGATGCCATCATTCCAGAAAGCATGGAACATGGAACGCAGCAGGATATACATGAACAGACTCGTGCCAACCGGATGCAGAAAAAAATAATAGGGTGGGATGGGCGACCGGAACGACATTCCGCAATAAATCGCAAACAGCGAAACCAGCGCGATGGCGTAAGGAACTCGCGCCCATCCATGCGCCAGCCAGACACCAAGAAATGGCCCGAGGTTCAGAAAACCCAGACCCACAATGGTGATCACGGTTCGCCACCATTGGAATGAAAGCACGGCAAAAAAATTCTTCGTCAGATTATTGACGATGCCGAAAGCACCCTTGGCCCAGCGAAGCGAAATCAGATCCTCCCCGTAAACATTGCGCTGGACGAAACCCGCGTTCTTGATTACCTTACCGAGCTTCATGTCGTCGATGACTTCCATACGCAAGGCGCGATACGTGCCGACTGCTTCGTAGACCGGTCGCCGGACCATGTTGAAAGCGCCCACGCCCATGTGGTCGCGCGCTTTGGGATCGGCAACTTTCCATGGCCGGTGTCCGAAAACAAAAAGCACCTGGAAAAACGCGATCATCATTCCCTCGCCTATGCCCTTCATAATCATGCGCGGGAAAAGAACGAGATGGTCGGCTCGCTCCGCCTCGGCATAAGCAAGGGCGCGCCGCAGCACATCGGGCTTGAAGAGTACGTCGGCGTCCGTAAAGAGCAGCCACTCTCCTGTCGCCTGCTCACCAGCCGTCCACATCGCGTGCGTTTTCCCCAACCAGCCCGAGGGCAGTTCTGAAATGTGGATCACCTTCAGCCGTGTAGGGCGGACACTCTTGTCCGCCTCTTTGTGCGCCATCACGGCAGCATGGTGTAGCAGGTCATTTGAAGCGACCTCATCCATGATCTGCCCGGTGCGGTCGGTCGAGCGATCATTGACGGCAATGATTTCGTAGTTGGAATAATCGAGCGCCACTAACTGCAGTAGCGTCTCGCGAATATGGGCGGCCTCGTTGCGCGCCGGGACAATAATGCTGATCTTTGGATCGGCATCGGGATTTGGATCAGGATCGGGATCGCGACCGGGCTCGCCTTTGGGGGTCGCCAGCCGTCGATCCCATTCAGGCCGCGCAATGTCGGCCACATGCGGCATGCCAATTGCCGCCTCCACGATCCGCGAAAACCAGGCCAGGGCAAGTATGCCGCCTGCAATCCAGTTAATTGTCTGCCAATGCATTCTGCTCGGAAGATGCTCCTCAGGGAACTTGCGATGCCGCGGATGCACCCGGTACACCTAGTGGCGAGGCAAAGCGCATGCCGTAGAACAGTATGGCAGAAGAAACGGCCATCGCGATCACGGGCAGAATAAACGCGGCCTGCAGCGAATGGTGGTCAGCCACGTATCCCATCAAAGTCGGTGACGGGACGTCTCCCAGGAGATGAAAAAGAAATATGTTTACGGCGATCGCCGTGGCGCGAATGTGAGCGCCGACCGCGTTGACGAGCGCGGTATTCAACGGCGAAGTATTCACCAACAGAAAAAACGCTGCCAGCGCCATCGCGGGCAGCATAATCGGGCCCTTCATGTAAAGAGCGGCGATCATGACGGGCACTCCCAAAGCCATGCTGAGCGCCGAGACAAAATAATAGGAGCCCTTCATCCGGGGAAGCAGTCGATCCCCTATCCAGCCCCCCGCTAACGAAGCTACGATGCCGCAAACCACAACGATGCCGCCGAAGATTTCATTGGCCTCTTTCAGACTGTAGCCGCGTTCCAGGGCCAGAAAGGTTGGCATCCACACCTGCACTCCGCCGAGAGAAAACGTACCCGCGGCCATGCCCAGAGTAACCGCCCAGAACGCGCGATTGCGCGCCAGTCCCAGAATCGTACCCCGCTCGGGAGTCTCCGTCAGCGAATCGAATTGCCCGCGTGGGGGTTCGGGGAGAAATGCAACCGCCAGCGCCAACAGAAAGCCCGGAGCGGCAGCAATGTAGAAAGGAAATCGCCAACCGAAATCGGGTCCAAGTCTGCCGCCGAGCAGGTATCCAGCCGCGGTTCCCACAGGTATGGCCAGGTAGAACACGCCAAAAATACGACCCCGCTGATTCTCCGGAAACAAGTCCGCAACAAAGGTGGGCGCAATGGTAACGAAGGTCGCCTCGCCGATGCCCACCAGCGTGTGCCGCACCAGCAATTCCCAGTAGGTGTGGGTAAAGGCGGTGAGCAGCGTAAGGCCGCTCCAGAAAATCGCGCCGAGGACGATGATCCGCTTGCGCGAATAGCGGTCGGCTAGCGGACCGACAAATGGCGCCGCACACATATAGAACCCGAGAAAGGCGCTGGTGAGATATCCCACCTGGGTGTTGCTGAGATGAAATTCCGACTGCACCAGCGGCTGCACGGCGAACAACACCGAGCGGTCGATGTAGTTCAACAGGTTCAGCGTGGTGAGCAGAGCGAGCGCCGTTCGGGGATAAAGTTTGATCGGAGGCACTTAGCGTGGGAATATAACACGGCGCGGCATTGGAACAAGATCTGGAAAGAGCTGGGCTTGGCCAGCGGCCCCAGATAAGATGTTGTAGAGATCACCGATTACCATTGAGGCCAATGAGCATGAGCGTTACCAGAAAAGGCACACCCGACTGGAGAGTTCACCCGGGCGAGATCCTGCGTGAGGAGTTCCTGAAGCCGATGAGTATCTCCGCATACGAATTAGCCAAGCGGCTTCACGTGCCTGCGCCTCGTGTGAATGACATTGTTCTCGAGCGGCGCGGCATCAGCGCCGATACCGCCCTCCGTTTGTCCCGTTTCTTCGGGACGACG
>JBEKXC010000246.1:0-6953 GCA_049512435.1 Terriglobales bacterium
TCATTGGAGGATGTGAATGGCGCGAGCAAAAGTAGAGCAGCAGCAGCCGGCGACCGGCATGACCCTGATTGTGCTGGTTGGGTTGGCAATCGCGTTCCTGCTGTTCATGGCATTTCTGAACGTGGTCAAGAGCGGCAATCTTCTGAATGAGACGAACTTCCTCTTTGCCACCCTGATTTTCTATGCGGGCGCGGGCGCTCTGTATCTGGGATTTGGAGTGACGGGCACGCAGTCGTACTTGAAGTTCGCATCGCTCTCCACCTGGGCCGGATTGGTTGCGAATACGGCAGCCATTGCCCATCGCTGGTACGAATCGGGACACGCTCCGTTTGCCAGCGTTTACGAAATGCTGCTGAGTTTCGTGTGGACGCTGGCGGTGCTCACGCTGGTTGCCGAAAAGAAATATGGTGTGAAAGTCATTGGCACGGTCACCATGCCGGTGGCGATTGTGGGCGTGGTGCTGATGCAGTTGCTGCGAACCGATGTCCATCCCCTGGTGCCCGCGCTGCAATCGACCTGGCTGCATGTGCACGTGACGCTGGCCATGCTGGCCTATGCCGCCTGCGCGCTCAGCTTTGCTCTGGCCATGATGTTTCTTATTCAGGACAACCTGAAGACCGAGACCGTCCTCGCCGTAAGCAGTGCCAGCACTCTCGCCGTTTATGTGAGCATCGTTTTAACGCGCTTCGAGAAGTGGGGCGGACTGAACCTGGTGGCGTGGAATCCGGAAGTTAAGTCGGAAGTTTTTTTATCCAAGGGTGTGCGTTTGTTCGTGGTTGTCCCAGACCTTGGCTGGCTGATGACGCTGACGCTTTTGGTGGTGGCATCGCCGCTGGTTTTCTACGGGCTGGCGCGCTGGAAGAAGAATGACAGCTTCTTAACGCTTGCCAACCGCGCCGTGTTCCTCAGCATTCTGCTTCAGGTGATGACGCTGGTTATGTTTGTGCTGCGCGCCCGTGATGGACGCTATTCGTCACTCGACGCCGACGGCTTATTCCCAACCACCCTGGCTGCCAGCCCCTTCATTCTCTCGGGGCTGGTGGGTGGAATATTTATATCGCTCCTGTATTTGTTACTGCTGTGGCGGCGGCCGGATCTGGAACGTTCGCTGCCCAGTGCGGACAACCTCGACCGGATCACCTACAAGACCATTTGCCTGGCCTTCCCCCTTTTAACTTTGATGATCGCCTCGGGAGCGTACTGGGCGAACCAGACCTGGGGCTCGTATTGGAGCTGGGATCCAAAAGAGACGTGGGCGGCGATTACCTGGTTGGTGTATGCCGGTTATTTGCACATGCGCATTACCCGGGGATGGCGTGGGCGTCGCGCCGCTTACTTTGCCATCCTCGGCTTTGCCGTAGTCATGTTCACTTTCTTTGGCGTGACCTACCTGCTGCCCGGACTCCATGCTTATGCTTAATCGCGAACAGTCCGCAGGGACGGCCACTGGGCCGGCACGGGAAGTCGGCGGGACGGCTGCGGCTTACCATTCTTCGAGTGGGGCGGGGAAAAGCGAGTACGCTGGTGTTAAGCAAGCTGGTGTTAACCAAGATGGTATGGAGCGAACAACATCCGCGATTTCGTCGCCGGCGGAGGAATTCCGATTGTCTTCTGTACGCTTCTATTGGCAGCTGAAAGCAATCTTGCCGGTGGGGCTCGTGCTGATGGCCGGGCTGCTACTGTTCACGCTCGCCACCGTATCTTTGCGGAACCCGGAACGTCATGCCGTGCTGATGGTTGCCGGAGGCGGAGCGATTGCCATATGCGCAGTATCCATCATCGCGCTCGCGTATTTTGTGCAGCGGCCCATGGTCGAATTGCAGGAAAAGATCGCGCTGGTGAGTGAGGGCGATCTGGACGTCGCGGTCAACTTCGCCAATCGCAACGACGAAATTGGAGACCTCGGGCGCAACTTCAATTACATGATGCAACAGTTGCGGGACAGCCGGGCGGAGATTGAACTGCTGCATCGCACGCAAATGTCTCGCGCCGAGCACCTGGCGACGCTGGGCGAGTTGGCCGCGGGCTTGGCCCACGAGATTCGCAATCCGCTGGCTGGCATTGCCGGCGTCATGGAAATCATCGGTCGCGATTTGCCACCGACCAGTCCGGCGCGGGCGGTAGTGAAAGATGTTCGCCTGGAAGTCGCGCAAATCAACCGCATCGTGACCGATCTTCTGGAAACAGCGCGACCGCACCCCCCGCAGATTTGCCGGAGCAACCTCAACACGACTGTGGAACACGCCGTGATGTTGGCGCGCCAGCAAGTGTTTTCAAAACCCATCAAGATCGAACTGCGGCCGGCACCCGATCTGTCTGAGGTCGAGCACGATAGCGATCAGATTCACCAAGTGCTTCTGAATTTGCTGCTCAATGCGGTGCAGTCCATGGATGGAGCGGGCATGATCCGTGTCGACATTGGTTCGCGAGGTGATTGTGCTGCCGTGGTTGTCAGTGACACCGGCCGTGGTATCGCACCGCAACACCTGCCAAATATTTTCCGGCCTTTCTTCACCACCAAGGGAAATGGCACGGGCCTTGGCCTTTCTCTTGCGCGCCGTATCGTGGAAGAACATCACGGCCGCATAGAAGTCAGCAGTATCGTGGGAAAGGGAAGCCAGTTTACGGTGCTGCTGCCGTTTCAGATGCCCGCGGCTGAGGTCGCTGCTTCCTAGCAGGCCGCCTGCACTCCGGTCTAAAGATCCAAGCTAAAGATCTGCTAAAGATCTAAAGAGAAGAGATTTGACTATTGGTTTTTCACCGAGCCGTTGTTTTCGTCCTTGTGGCCGAAATCAAGGTGGCCGAAATCGAGGCCGAAATGAGGGTCCGATTTCGTGCCATGAATCTCGACTGGAACTTCAGTTCCGGCGCCGTTCTTGTTGAAAAACGGGTCCACCGGTTTCAGCAATATCGACTTCCAGCCCATTACCATCTGCGAAAGTTTCGCGTCCAGGCGCGCTTTGCCATGAAAATCAAATTGGTTCCCATCCAAACCGTAGGTCCCGGTCAAATCGACTCGGGTGCCGCGAACCTGGAACTGCAGTTGCGAAAACGAAATAAGCCCGTCGCTGAGACTGAATGTGCCGTTCATCTCGGAGTGCACGTTGTCCGGGATATTGTTCTGAGCCGGCTTCAGTTTGCCCTGGCTTCTCATACTAAGCGCGTCGATTTTTTCCTGGATCTTTTCGTTCGTAAAGTGCGCCCCAGACACTTGAAAGTTTCCTGTCAGCTGCACGCGATTGGTTACGTCGGCCTCACCCGGAGGCAAGTCAAACTTCGTCTTCAGATGAACCAATCCGGTCATGATCGCGGGGTCGGTTCGTATCGCCATTTTCAGCAGGTCTTCGATCTTTCCTTTGTCAATCACGACGTCCAGTTCCACACGGTGCCCGTTAGGGTCTTTCATCCGCACCACCGAGCCGTTCGCCACCAGCCATGAATTCAGAATTCTTGCTTTTACCGGCTGGAGGTATGTGTCGCCGCTGGTTCCGTCCACAATGGCGTGAAAGTCAGTATGCAAGGGGACGGCGCGTCCGCTGATCGCAATGCGAAAATCCGGAGTGTCAGTTGCGCCATCCACGACAATGTTGCCGAGAGTACCGGCGTACTTGCCAGTCGACGAGAGGATTCCACCGAGCCCCGTGATCGTGCCCAAGTCTGCATGGTCGAACGAATAAGTCCCGCTCACCGGAGTATCGCGCGGGCTGTCGGGCTGCCAGGGGCCAAATGATCCACTGGAAAGGATCTGTCCTACGGGCTTGGGGTTGGTCAAGGTTGCATCGAAATGCAGGGGGGAATCGGGACCGATCCTGGTCATCTTCAAGTTTTCGATGTCGAATTCGAGCGGAAGCTTGCCCGGCCGCAGAGTGTTGACGATCAGTTGTGCGTTGTCGCAGACGAGTCGATCCACGATGATTTCTATTTTTCCACCCTTGGGCGCGATGTTATTCATCTCGCTGCGATGTTCTCTGGGCGGCAAATTCAACTGCAGTCCTTTTACATACACGGTGTCGACATGCATAGGAGAGCGAAAAAGATCGCGGATTCCCATGTGGAACCGGAATTCGGCAACCTTGATGATCGGCTGATTAACGATGGGCTGAACTCCAGGTTCGTAATTGTTGGGATCTGTTTCTCCGAAGATTCTGAGTCCAGCTCCCGAAACCTGGAGTCCCTTGAGCGGCGAGACGTGGAAAGCGTCAAGCTCAACCTTGTTCTTGAATCTAGTCGACAAAGTCTCAATCACGGCCGCGCGCAGCATCGGCTCGGCGCGGTAAACCACGATGCATAGTATGGTGATTGCCACAATCAACAGCAGAGCGATGCCGCCGATCCAGCGCCAATGGCCGGCCGGCTTGTTTGCCTGAATTTGAGCGCTTGCTGCCATGTTCGATTCTGGCTTTCAGAGCCGATTGTAGAGCAACCGGTTGGGGATGCCTAAGACCCACGACACCAAGCCACGCCGCCTCCATTCGTAGTAAATTAAACACCGATGCCTGCAGAGAAAATTATGATCGTGGACGATGAGCGCCTGGTGCGCTGGTCGCTCCGCCAGAAGTGCGAAGAATGGGGCTACAACGTGATCGAAGCCGAGTCCGGGGAACCTGGGCTCAAGCTGGCGCAGCGGGAATCGCCCGACCTCGTCCTGCTCGATGTCCGCATGCCCGATCTCAGCGGCATCGAAGTGCTGGATCAGCTCAAGAAAAGCGGCGATGCGCGCGCCGTCATCATGATCACGGCCGATCCGCAGCTCGACGACGTGAAGGCCGCGCTCAAGCTCGGGGCTTACGATTTCGTGGGCAAGCCCATCGATTTCGACGAGCTTCACGTCACCATCAAGAATGCGCTCGAGGCGACAAATCTGCGTGCCGAAGTGCAAACCCTGCGCAGTGAGGTGCGACGCGAATCTGGATATGACAGCGTGGTCAGCGTCTCGCCCAAGATGACCGAGCTGATGAACTTCGTCCGCAAGGTGGCGGCCAGCGAAGCGACGACGATTCTGATTCAAGGTGAAAGTGGCACCGGCAAAGACCTCATTGCCAAGGCAATTCACTACGAAAGTTCCCGCCAGTCGAAACCTTTTGTCGCAATCAACTGCTCCGCCATTCCGGAAACGTTGATGGAGGCCGAGCTTTTCGGCCACGAAAAAGGCGCGTTCACGGATGCCAAGCAGATGAAGAAGGGACTGTTCGAGGCGGCCGATGGCGGCACGCTGTTTCTCGACGAAATTGGCGAACTTTCTCCGCTGCTGCAAGCGAAACTTTTGCGCGTGCTCGAAGACCAGGTCATTCGCCGCGTGGGCGGTATCCGCGATATGCAGGTGGATGTGCGGGTGATCGCGGCTTCGAACCGCGATCTCGAAAAAGCGGTGCGCGACGGTCAGTTTCGTCAGGATCTCTATTACCGGCTGGCGATCATTGCGATCTTTATTCCGCCGCTGCGGGAGCGAAAAGAAGACATCCTGCCTTTGGTCGACTTTTTCATCGAACGCTACAACCGCAGGTTCAAGAAGTCGATTCGCGGCATCACCGAAGAAACTCGGCGTCTAATTTTCACTCACAACTGGCCGGGCAATGTTCGCGAACTTAAGAACACGATCGAGCGCGGCATGATCCTCGAAGACGAGCCGTTTCTGCGTCCCGAGTATCTTCCGTTTTCGGTGGGAGAATCGGGCGGCCGCACGGTCTTTGAACGAACTTCACCCGCCGACGGCGGACAGCCTTTGCCGAACGGCCGCACGCTTCCGCGGCTTTATATTCCCGAAGGCGGCACATCTCTGGAAGAGGTGGAGCACGCCATGGTCGAACTGGCCATGCGCCAAGCCCACAACAACCAGACCCACGCTGCCAAGCTCCTGGACATCAGTCGCGACGCTCTGCGCTACAAGCTCAAGAAATTCGGGCTGATTCGCGGCGATGATGAAGGGGCGCAGACGGGCGCTGAGGAGCAGTAGGGCGCAGCGGTAAACGGCTGCGCCACCCAAAAGGCCGCGCCACCAAGAGCTTGGTGGTGCAGCTTACGGCACGGCTGAAGCCGTGCCCTTTCAAAGCCGATTCAAACTGTACCACTACCAAAAGTTCTAACCTGCGGCAGATAAATGTGCGGATGCGGAGCGCTCCGCTACGCTGATTTGGTGCCGGCTAGTTCCTGTTCGGCGGGTTGCAGGTGGAACAGGTGTTGCAACGCTGCAGTTATCTGTTCCTGCTCGGCTTTCTCGGGAAGCTCCTTGAGTTCACGGGCCAGGGATACTGCTATCCTCTGCGTCATTCTCGACATGACTGCATTTAACAGTTCGTCCTGGTCCTTGGAGAAAGGCCCATTTTCTTGTCGAAAAGTATTCAGTTCCTGGCGGCAAATCTCGTCCAGCCCGCGGTGGAGGACCACGATGGTGGGCACCACGCACTCTGTAATCAGCCGGCGGCGGAAACCTCGCGCCTCGGCCTGTAGAATCTTGTGCGCTTGGGCGGCGGCGGCCTCGCGCTCGTCGGCGCTTTCACTCGAACTTCCAGGTCGTCCAGGTCACAGAGAAAAACGCCCTTCGCGTTGCGCACGGCGGGGTCAACGTTGCGGGGCATGGCGAGATCGAGGATGACCAGCGGTTGAGGCTCTGGCAATTGGTCTTCTTGTATTTGATCTTCTTGCGATCGGAGCCCGCGAACGTTGTCTTTGTTCTTGTCTTTATTCTTGTTCTTGGTTTTGCGAATCCTGGTCTCAACCTCCTCGCGGCTGAGAATCGTGTGCGGGCAGGAGGTCGAAGTGATGATAATGTCGGCCTCCGCCATGTGCTGCCAGCGATCTTCAAAGGGAACCGCAATTCCGCCGAGTTTTGCTGCCAGCTCGACGGCGTTCTCGAAGGTGCGATTGACAACGCTAATGCGGACGGAGCTGCCGCCTCGGTCGACGAGGTCACGGGCCGAGAGTTCACTCATCTCGCCGGCACCGATGAGCAATAT
>JBEKXC010000247.1:0-6452 GCA_049512435.1 Terriglobales bacterium
ACGATCGGCGGTCCGCTGTATATTCCCAAGGTTTTCAATACCAAGAAGGACAAGACATTTTTCTTCTACTCCGAGGAATTCCGCCTGGAGAAAACCCCCGCGGAGTACAACCAAGCGGTGCCAGGGTTGAAAGAGCGCGGTCTGATCCTGACGCCGCAGGGGGTACAGCCGAACCTGCAAACCGGCCCTAGCGGAGTCGTTTATAGGGACTTCGACTTTACTGACGTTTGCCCGCTGGGTGGGGCGACCGGCTTTTCCCGGTCGCAGTACCCGGATTGCCCGGCCTACCTCGGGACCAACGGCCTCAATACGTTTCCGCTTAACCAAATGGAAGAGGCCGGGCAGCCTGGTGTTGAATCGACATTCGGCGTGGATAAGAACGCGATTGCGATCTTGAACTCGAACCTGATACCACTGCCCAATGCGCCTTTTGGCTGCAACGTCAGCCTGGTGAATTTCAATCCCGCCAGCCCCGACCCGACCGACCCCAATCGCTGTTACAACACCGCCGTTTCCCCTTCGACCTACTGGCGCGAGGAGTTGTTTCGCATCGATCAGATATTGACGGACAACGTCAAGGTTTCGTTTCGCTACATTCACGATTCCTGGGATACGAGCGTGCTGACGCCGCAGTGGGGCGTGGTGCGCGACACGTTCCCCACCATACAGAACCGTTTTTTTGGCCCGGGCACAAGCCTGGTGGCACGACTGACGCACACAATATCGCCGACACTGCTGAACGATGTGGTCCTCAGCTACGTGAATTCGAGTATTACTTTGACGGACCAGAACGGCCCGGGTGCCGCCCAGTTTCAGCGTAATCCCTCGCTCGATCAGCCGCTGGTTGCCGACCCCTCGGCTCCCGGACAATGCAATCCCGCGCTCAGCGTTGACCCCGCCACGCTAATCCCACAATGCGCCATCGGCTACATTTTCAATAACGGATTTGGCGGCAAGATGCCTGGCCTCAATTTTCTCGGCACCAATGCCGCTTATGGCGGCAGGGGCTTTGCGGTCGATTCCGCCTACATGCCGTGGGGCCATACCAATCCAACCTATTCCCTGCGGGACGACGTGGGCAAAGCGCTCGGCAAACACACGCTGCAATTCGGGGCGCAATACGTGTACTCCCAGCGCAATCAAACTAACAACGCCATCGGCGCCGCTTCTGGCGACGAACAGGGCCTGCTCACCTTCAGCAATCTCGCGCACAGTACAGGAAACGCCTTCGCCGATTTCCTGGTCGAATCAAGACTTAATTATCCTTACAATCCGCAAGGATTCATTCAGAGTTTTACTCAGGACTCCACGCAGCGCCGCTACTACCAGCGTTTCCAGATCGCCGAGCCTTATTTCCAGGATGACTGGAAGATAACTCACAATCTTACTTTGAATCTTGGCCTACGGGTCAGTCTGTTTGGCACTTATAGCGAGAAGTACCGCCAGGCATGGAACTGGGAACCGTCACGATTCAACCCGTCGCGATTTGCGGTTGACCCAATTTATGGCGAGCTTCTCGCTTGCCCGGAAAATAGCACTGGTCCTTGCAACCCGACAGCAGCCTCGCCGGTACCGTTCAATCCCGTCACCTTCCAAATAGACCCTGGCGTGGTGAGCGACCTGGGCCTCGTCCAGTGCGGCATGGGCGGCATCGTGCCCCCAAGCTGCATGAAAGGGCATCTGTTCAACCCGGCGCCGCGAATTGGTTTTGCCTGGGATCCGAGGGGCGATGGCAAGACGTCAGTCCGTGGCGGTTACGGCATCTTTTTCGAGCATGGCACCGGCAATGAAGCCAACACCGGGTCGCTGGAGGCGAGCGCACCTTTCGTGCTCAGCATGACGCAGCAGCTTCCGATCAGCTACCCATGCATCGGGAACGTCGGGTATGGGTCTGCCTTCGACCCATCCAACAGCGCTTGTCTGAGCGGTGTGGGCGGAACCCCGCCCCCGTCGGGTTCTGTCTTTCCCATCGATGTCACCTCGATCCCGACCAAAGCGATTTGGCCCTATGCTCAACAGTGGAGTTTCGGGGTGCAACGAGAATTGTCCCGCAGCTTTGTGGTTAATCTTGCTTACGTGGGGAGCAAGGGGACGCATTTGACAGTCGAGCGTCAACTCAACCAGTTGCATCCGTTGCCGGCAAACGAGAATCCCTTCGGACCAAACGAGCCCCTGACCATCACGGACTGCACGGTTCTTCCGAGCGGGCTCCCTGGGTCGCCCGGAAATGCCCCAGGGGATGGCACTCATCCGTTCTTGCTCATGGATGGAACCCAGGTGACGCCGCAAAGTCCCGCCTACATGTATTTGCAGGCGGCGTGTACGAATCCGTACATTCCCAACGTCAATTCTCTCTCCGGCCGGCCCTACCCGGGCTTGGGAAGAGTTCTCTCCCTGGAGAATGTGGCCGATTCCAGCTATCACGCACTGCAGGCCACAGTGCGACATAGCAGCGGACCGCTCACGCTCGGAGTCTCATACTCCTACAGCCATTCGATTGATGACGCCTCCGATCGAAGCGATCCGATCCTGGTCAATTCTTACGATCTGGCTGAGAACAAGGCGAGCTCCAGTTTTGACGAACGCCATCTGGCCACCATCAGCTACGTGTATCAGCTGCCGCTCAAGAATTTTCCGCGCAACTTCATCGACTTGGTAGAGGAACGGGGACCGCAGGATCCTGCTGCTCCACCCAAAGCACCCTGTTGTTCGACGCTGACGAATGTGTTGCTCGATGGCTGGGAGGTTTCGGGAGTAACCCTCTTTCAGTCGGGCACGCCTTTCACGGTGATCAACAGCGCCGGTAACACTGGCATTTCGCTCACCGACAACGCCGGAGTTTCCAGCGGGCTCGGCATTGCGGCCTCGTATCCCGACGTGGTGAAGGGACTGCCCCAGGCTCCCAACAATTTCCAGAGCTTTGGTCCGATCATTGGCAATCCTTCGGAGTTTGTGGCTCCGCGCGGGCTTACCTTTGGGGACGCCGGCCGGAACTTCCTCAATAACCCGGGGCGCGCGAACTTCGACATGGCGCTACTGAAACATTTCAAGATCCGGGAGTCTGCCCAGCTTGAATTCCGGGCTGAGGCCTTCAACGTTTTTAATCACACACAGTTCCGAATCTACGATCCGGATAACCCGGGCAGCAGTGGAAATAACGTCGTCAGTTGCTATGCCGGTCCCCTGTATTCCGCCGGGTTTAAGGGCAGCGGGGCCGATTGCGTCACCGGCGCTTCTTTCTTACACCCGCTCGATGCGCATCGGCCCCGAACTATACAGTTTGGTCTCAAGCTAGGCTTCTAGGACGCGGAAGGTCATGGAGACATTAACGAAAACTCGAGCGATATGTGGCCCGAATCGTGAACCGCTTTCGCCCGCATTTTGCAGAGCATGGTTTTGCAGAGCGTTGTTTTGCAGAACGTGGTTTTGCAGAGCGCGGTTTTGCGGAGTGCGCGCGCAGAGTCTGTGGCTCTTGTTGCTGGCCGGCACCTTGGCCGGCACTATGACGCTTTCGTCATGCGGGGGCGGCAGTTCCAACGGTTCCGTCGTGTACAACGCTACGCTTTCGGGCAACTGGCAGTTCACAATGGCGCCTCCGGCAGACGGTTCCTTCCTCGGTGGCTTGCAGGGCGGGTTTCTGCTGCAATCAAATGGTTCGGCGACGGGGGCCGCAAACTACGCCGTTTCATTGCCCCAGCTCCCATACCCGTGCAATACCGGATCGGCTGCGATCACCGGAACCCTCACCCAAAATGTCTGGACCCTCACGGCAGTAGCGGGCACACAGACTTTTGTTCTTACCGGAACGCTGAATTTCGATGGTTCGACAATCGTGGGTACTTACACTTCAACCGCAGGCACCTCAGGAAATGGAGCGCCTTGCGGAACCCTCCAAACCGCCCCGATGCAATGGAGCGCAGTTTTAGTACCCCCGATTACGGGAACGATCCAAGGGAGTTTTCACAGTACGGGTGGCGCTGCCGGCCTGAGCAATCAGGATTTTGCAGTGTCGGGTTCCCTAACCCAAGCGGCGAACACGGGAGCGAGCAGCGCGACGGTCACCGGCACTTTGAACTTTACAGAGCCGGAAACGAACCAAAGCGACTACCCGTGTTTCGATACAGCGTCCGTTTACGGTCAGATCAGCGGAAGTTCCGTAACGCTTCAGATCGTAGGACCTAACCAATCGATCATAGGACTGATTGGCGAACCGGTGGGCTCGAATGGAGTGATAGGCATTAATCCCGTGACCTTCGTCTCGGCGCAGGGCGGGTACATTCTGAACGGCGTTGGGCCATCCTACTTAGTCGCTACGAATGCTTGTCCGGGCAGCCTTGGCAGCACAGGCACCGCTGGTGATTACGGCAATATATGTCTGGCAGTGGGAAGTACATTGGGAACCAGGAACGCGTGTCAGGAACCGATCACGCTCACTCCTGCCGCTGTAAGCTTGACATATCCTCCGCCAGTCGGGGACACGACCTCGACCCAGACAGTCACACTAGCCAATAGTTCACTCGGCTCCTTGAGTGGACTGACCTTGACGTTTGCAAACGTCCCTGCCACTCCGGCCAATTTTACGGAGACGGATGATTGCGGCCCCGGAGGTCTTCCTGCGCAAGGACCTTTCAATCTCGCATCGGGCCAGTCTTGTGTCATTACGATCACCTTTAATCCGCAGTGCGGGAGCCAGTGTGGGTCTCCGCTGACCGCCACGCTAACTGTGACCAGCCCCGTGAGCGCGGACGGCGATACGATCTTTACGGTACCCATCACGGGCACCGTAACCAATGGGGACGCGGTCGCGACTCGCGCAATCAGTTTCGGTGCGGAGGGCGCCTCGAACATCAGGCCGGCCCAGTTGCTGTCATTCGCCAATTCGTTCGCTAACCGTAGCGGGCATCCGGTGCAGATCTTGCGAAGTACAAGCAATCGCAGCTTTCAGGACGTGGAGCATGATGCAGAAATTTACTAAAGATCGATCGACTAAAGATCGAACTAAAGAACGGACGCTATGCTGCGGCGCAAATCGTGAGCGGCTCCTGCTTTGCGGACAGCGCGTCGTCGGACGGTACGCGAATGGTTTGCTGGCCTGGCTCGTCGTCACAACAATAATGACGATCGTGCTTTCTGGGTGTGGGGGCGGCGGTGCTTCTTCCGGCGGCTCCCAGCAGAGCGCAGCCCTTTCGGGCAACTGGCAGTTCACGCTCTTCCAAAATCCTGATCCCAACTATCCTCCCGGTCAGCAGTATGGTCTGCAGGGCGGGTTCTTGCTGCAGGCGAACGGCTCAATAACGGGACAAGCGGTTTACTCCGTTTCCAACTTGGACCAAAGCGGCAGCGCGCAGGTGTGCAACGCGGGATCGGCTACGGTCACCGCCGGCACATTCAGCAGCAACACGGTAAACCTGACTTACGTAGCCGGCTCTCAGACTTTTACGCTAACGGGCATGCTGTCGAATGGCACCATGTCAGGCACCTATACGGCAACGCAGGGTACGGCGCCTGACGGTACGACGGTTTGCGGCATCGGAACCAGCCAATCGGGGCCGCAGCAGTGGACGGCAATCTCCGTGCCACCACTTACTGGAACGATCACAGGAAGCTTTCACAGCGCGGCCATTGGCAATGGTCTGCTCGATCAAGATTTTCCGGTGACCGGGACCCTCACCCAGGGAGAGAACATCGGAGCCAGCAATGCAACCGTCACGGGGACGTTGAACTTTACCGGCTACCCTTGTATTCCCGGTGGGATTATGGGTGTGAACGGCCAAATAACGGGCAATACTGCAATTCTGCAGCTCATTGGGACCAACGGATCGAATGACGGCCAGATCGGCGTAGCGGCCAGTCAGGCTGGCATCGATGGAAATGGTTCTGTCGTTCAGTTCAACTCCACGCCAAACGGGTATGTTCTTCAGTCCACCGGAATCGGGACAGCATATGTAGTGAACACGAAGACCTGCCCGTCGAACAGTAGTGTTGACGATGAAGACGTTGGTTACATTTGTCTAGCGGTGAACAGCACAACGGCTTGCCAGGAACCGATCACGCTGTCTCCAGCCGCTGTAACCTTCCCCGCTCAGATGTTGACCACACCTGCGACGGCGCAGACCATCACGCTCGCGAACAATTCCAGCGCTCCCTTGATCGGTCTGACGTTGGCTTTTTCTGACGAACAAGACTTCGGTCCCTTCGACGGCTACAGCGATTTCAACGGCGTGCCTAGTCTCAAGGGGCAGGACAGTTGCGTCCCAGGGGGAGAGACTTTGCCGCCATCGGGGACGCCGGGGTCAAAATTCGATCTTAATTCAGGGCAGACTTGTTCCATTACGGTGACTTTTTCTCCGCAGGAAAGCTGCTCTTGGCTGCCGTTTCCTGCATCCGGAAGTCCGCAATCTATTGCCGGGGCTGCGCCGGAATACTGTCCGTTTCCCCAGGGCGCCACGGTG
>JBEKXC010000248.1:0-6395 GCA_049512435.1 Terriglobales bacterium
CATGAGGACCACAAGCTATGTTGGCGCGGATCTCTCGCATTTTCTGAATCCGTTTGAGAGTCCGTTGACGCGAAGGCAATACCGCGTTTTCCAGACGGACTTTTCCACCGTTGATCTCGGTTCTCAATTGGTCAAACAGGAACCGGGTAATCGGCATACGCGGAATCAGCAAAGCTCCCAGGCGCTGTTTCAGACTTGGGGAACGTCCTCTGGGCGAGGTCAATGATACAGCCGTCGAACTAGGACTCATTCGAATTGCCTCAACGATTCTCTCAGGCTCTGGAAGACCGCTCATTCTTCAGCATTTGCGACCTGCGGAGCAAGGTCTTAGTTTAAAAACCGGGTCGTCGGCATGGAGCGCCGCAAACCATCACGCTCCAAATGTCCGTAATCATAGCATTGGCAATTCTTTAGAACCACCCTAACTGAAAGGATTGCGGAGCCTCGATGAGTGATTTGGTAAACTTGCGATCGCGAACATCAAAGCGAGTGTATCGGCCTAGCCCTAATTTCTCACCGCTTGGCAGAAGAGGAATGAATTTTGTTGGTATGGAGAGTTGCGAGATATTTTCGCGGGTGCTGTGGTGGAGCTGATCGGTTTTTCGTTTTGCGTGAGAGTTTTTTCTCTGCGTAGCGTTTCCGGCGCACACTGCGCCAGCTGTTGACATAAGGCAGAAAAAAATTGTCCGGGATCTTTCTTTTTCAGGACTTTAGCGGCACGGCGCACAGTTTTTCATAGACTTGCTGGAATAGCGCGACATAGGGGTAACCACCGGCCAGCGAAACCCACACCTTGCGCACCGTTATGCGGATCAGCGCGCCGATCTTCAACAGCTTGAGCCGAATAGTGGTGCACTGCGCCTTGGCCAACTCCGTTCCCTCCAGTCCCAGGCGCCGCAGCATCTGCAACAGCACGTAAGCGATCGAAGAAAAGTACAGCCGCAGTTGATTGCTCCGCAGGTAGTGCGTGCTGGTGCGGTCACTGAACAGCATCAGTTGCTCCTTGATGCGATTCTCCATGTCCCCGCGGGCACAGTAGCGCTCTTCATACAGCGCCTGCGCCGGCCATTGTTCTCCACTCAGGGAGGTCACCACGAATCGCGGGTTCTCTCCTTTCTCCAAGTGCTCGGCCTTGGCCACCACCCGTCGCGCCCGACTCCAACTCTTCTGCGTCTGATAGACGAACTCTTGGAACAATCGGGCGGCGCGTCCGGTCTCTTCGTATTGTGCTTTCGCCTCCCCCATCTCCTTCGCGATCCCCGCTTTTAGACGTTCATTTTTCGCCAGTCCCAGCAGATAGTCCACGCCTTCCGCTTCACACCACGCCAGCAGCTCCTCCCGGCAAAATCCGGAATCTCCGCGCACCACGATGCGCACTTGCGACCACGCAGAACGAATCTGGGCCACGATGCGCTTCAGTTCCTCGACACTTCCCGCCGACCCATCGATGTTCGACGGTCGCAACCGCGCACCCAACAGAAACTCTCCGCAGAAGATGTACAAGGGTAAGTAGCAGTAATGCCCATAGTAGCCATGGAAGAAACGCCCTTCCTGCTCCCCATGCAGCGGATCGTCGGTGGCATCCAGGTCCAAGATGATTTCTTTCGGCTCCTCCGGGTGGGCTTCGAGGAAAATATCCACCAGCAGCCGGTCCACGGCTCCGTGATCCAGCACGATCTTTTTGTAGCGCTCCTTCCGACTGGCCGTCTCTGGGGTCAGTTCCAGCCGATTCAGGGTGCTCTTTCCGGCTAAAACTTGACTGCCGCGATCCGCCTTCTCCACCAACACCGCCAACAAGGGATCGTTCCGCAACTCCTCGTGATCGTTCAGATCTTCGTATCCCAGGGCCAGACCATAGACTCTCTGGGCCACCATCTCCTCCACCTGGTGTTCGATCAGATCGGGATTCCGATAATCGGTGAAGCAGGCGGCAAACTGGCGGAGGATCCCGATGCGTTTCTCGACTTCCCGCAGGAACAGACCACCGCCATCGCTGGTGATCGCTCCGCCATCGAACTGGACCCGAATCTCACGTCGTTTTTGGGGATGAAATCCGAAGACAAACTGGGTACACTCTGTAGTCATAAGGCTGTTCTCCTTCGTGGCAGGATTTCTTTCTCGTCAAAAGAGTTATGCCATGAAGCGACAGCCTTTTTCTATTTAATTGTGAGAAATTCAGGTTAGGTACCGGATGGTCAAGTTGAAGCCGCTCTATTACGCGAGCGCGGCTCGGGCAATCCAGTACCGTCGTGGAAACATTGGCGCATAAAGGGCAAGAAAGATTCAGAGAGAGACTTCAGTCCATTGTTAAACGCTGGGCCTCGACATAAAGGCTTTCCTCTTCGCGTTCGCGTAGGTTCAGGTCGCCGGGATTAGGAATCATCGTACCTCCCGCAGGTTGTACCACAACGTGACTAAAACCAACTTTTGCCAAGAGCAAGGCTAAGGAATTTGCATCGTACATCCAGCGGTGATGACTACGGTCGGCAACGAAGAGCCAGCGCAGTTTTTGCAAGAGAGTTTGCGGACGGGTATGCGCAAGTTGTGTGCGAGACACCAGTCTGTCTGCATCACCATCAGTTTCGTAATCGGCAATCATTCGGCGAAGGTCGGGAACGGCTAAGCGAATGATTCCTTCGTGCTTCAGAACCCGCCGCGCTTCCATCAAAAACTCCATAGCCTCCCGCTTGTCTAGGTGCTCAAGCATATGGGAACTGTACAGGACATTGACGGATTCAGTCGGGACAGGCAGGCTACGAGCGGCGTTGGCCCAACGAATATCAGAGCCACGACAGAATGCGATGAATCGCTTGTTTTCATCTCTAAGAAGTCTAAGGCTATCAAGTAATCTTGTGAGCAAAGGGCGATTCGCTAGACGGACGCTGGGAGATCCATCGAAGTTTAGCCATCCATGTGTTGGAGATGACCCACAGCCAACATTGATCCGACACACAGACTGAATGGTAGTCATCGCGTGTAAACACATTGCTACACTCTTTTCGAGTACGTCAAGTCGCCCACTCCTCATTGACTGATTTCCCATCCCGAAATCCGAATGTCTAGGTTCGGGCCTCCCGCCAGAAATGGCCGAGACCTCCGGGAGGGAAAGCGAAGGCCGCGCTCTGATCTTCTTCCGACATGTCTATTATCTGCGCGTGCCTTACGCTTACGGCCATCCCGATGCGAGCCGGGCCATGAATCCCGAAGTGCCGTAGACGGATGACGTCTGGGACTCGCTTTTTCGCAACCAGCACATCCGCTGGGTGGTCCGCGCGCCGGATTATCCAGAATCGCGAAACACTGTGCTGAAACGCCTAGAGTCGGAAAAATTTGTCCAGTGCGCCACCGGAACAGTGGAGGATTGGGCTGGCAATCGCATCGGCGGTACTCGTGAACTTCAACCCATCCCAATTCTCTGCCCGGAACTAACTTGCCGAAAATAGCCGAGGCAGGGCGCATGTAAACTGGTTTTGCCCGCCAATCCGAACTAAAGAAGCAATGAAGCGCCTTTTATTCATCTTCGCACTACTAACAGCCCCATGTGCGGTGGCGCAGGAGCCAAGTCCCGGTGTTCCTGCCACGGCCCCGAGGACGATCCAGGCGCAGAACGCGGATACCTCTATCGAAACCTTTACCGGATTCATCCGCATGAATTGGACCGGGAGCGGCTGCACGGCGTCAAATTCCTCTGGCGTGCCGACCATTAACTGCTCGGGCGGTTTTGGTTCTCTCCCCACCAGCGTGGCCGCCCGGTCCGAGTTGGTTTCCAACGGCGTCAGCCAGGCGCCCGTTTATCAGACCAAGTCAGTCCTTAATGTGCGGGATTACGGAGTCACGTGCAGCGGAACGACCGATGACACGACGGCCATGCAGAATGCAATTAACGCCGCTTGTAATACGGGCGGACGCGGAAAGACACTCATGCTCCCGAACTCTTGCACCGTCAAGCTGACGAGCGCGCTGAATGTTACGAAATGCTCGGGAATCACGCTGGACGGCGGCCAGTCTCAGGGACAAGCGACTATCGGCGCAGCAGGGGGAGAAGGATCGGGAAATGCGGCCCTCCTCTGGTATGGACCGGGCAGGGGAACGGTCCTTGAGATCAACCAAACCCGTGACTCGGTATTCAAGAACTTGACCGTTTTTGCCAATGCCTCGAGTTACAAGGCATCCGGCGCCAATACGGGCATCCTGATCGACGAAATCGCGCCAATCACGAACATCGTGACCAACAACCACTTTGACAACATTCAAGTGGTGAACTATGCGGCCAACTCCAGTTTTATCGGCATCGACATTTGTCCTACAGCGCCGGGGAATTGCGAATCGCAGAACTTTGACCGCCTGTTTATTACGTGCGGAGGCGGCACGCCAACCTCAACTAGCAACGGCATCGGCATTCAGTATTACAGTGGTGAGCCCTTCTACGAGTACTTGCACTGGTACGAGGCCACAGGCTGTAGTGAGGCCATTGCCGAATACTCGGCCAATATCCTCGACATCGACGGCGGCTTGATGTCCGGCAACTACACAGATCTCTTTCTGGGTGGCGGGAGAAACGTAAGCTATCGACATGTAAGAAGCGAGAGCGCCATCGCACAGATTGTCATAGGCACGTCATCGGGATTCCCCGGCCACGATCTAACGGTGGAAGAGAATTCCTTCGCCGGCTTGACCAACAATACCACCACGATCAGCTATCCCTTCTCGGTCACGGGAGGCATCATTCGGCTGATCAAAAACGACTGGGATGCGAATTCCACGGTCACGCCGTTCGGGCCAACAGGAAGCGGAGCCTTTGTTGGAGTTTTGGATTCCGAAGACAACACCTACCCCAACACTGCTAATTGCATCGCGACGGCCTTCGCATCCAGCGGCGTGATGTACAGCAGTCTGAACGACCAACCTACTGGCGGGACCTGCAACTATGGCAGCATGCATTTAGGCCGACCTATTGGCTCTCTCCGAATCGATCCTACGGCATTCGACAATTTGCCGACTTGCACACCGGGTACACAAGGGACGCTAAAACCTGTCTCGGATTCCACGACGAACGCCTGGGGCGCAACCATCACCGGCGGCGGGTCGCATCGCGTGCTAGCGTATTGTAACGGGACCAACTGGACAGTGGCCGCCAAATGAACTTCTGGGACCATCTCTCGCACATCGAGTGGGCTCTCCGGCGGGGAAGGCCGTGAGCTGATCTTCTTCCGGCGCGTCTATTATCTGCGCGTGCCCTTCGCTTAAGCCCATCCCGAAGCGAGCTGGGCCATGAATCTTGAAGAGCTGCAGACGGATGACACCTGTCGCTCGCTTTTTCGCAACCAGCACATCCGCTGGGTGATCCGCCGGATTCTCCAGAATCGCTAAGCATTGCCCTGAAACGCCTGGAATCGGAGAAGATTCCTGTCCCCTGCGGCGCCGGAACAAAGATTGGGCCGACAATCGCACCGGCGGTACTTCCTCAACTCAACCCATCACGATTCTCTCTGTTCAGAACTAAATTGGCCGAAAATAACTGCGGCAGGGCTAAAGACTCACCATGACTGATTTTTGCTTGCTCCTTGAACTTGCATCAGAGGGGAGACGCGGATAGCACGGTTCCTGTACACGGGACGGGTGTCCTCGCTTGACGGTTTATTCCGGCGTCTGGTCCAGCGTGCCCTTCACCGTTACGTTGGCCCAACCGGGGATTGGCGGCTTTTGGTAGAAGCCAGTTGAGCGGATACCGAGGCATTTCCTTTTTTCAGATCTGTGCGGGTGCCATTGGTGGCCACTGCTTCGCATACAGACAGCTGTGGCGCCAACGCTCGCCGAAGGCGGCCAGCAAAGTGCTCTTCTAGAAAGACTGCGTTTACTCTGGCCGCCGCGGCGCTTCCCAACTCTTGCGCGTGCTGAGCGTTTCTCAAAAGAGGGATTGCGGCTTCCGCGATGCTTTCTCTCGAAAGATCTTTAGCCACAACGGCGCCCGTGCCGGTTGGAAAGAGCTCTTCTATGACGGTACCGGCTAGTCCCAGCACAGGTATGCCGAAGCTGGCTGCTTCGGCTCCTGCCAGTCCATATCCTTCCTGCTTGGAGGGATAAAAAAGCATACGACAGGACCGATACATCCGATCGCGCTGGGCATCGTCAATCCAACCGCAAAATTCAACCCCCGTCAGGTGCTCAGACTTCGCTCTATTCTCTAAGCGGTGCTTGTCGTTTCCAGTTCCAACGATCATAAGCTTAGCATCGGGAACGGAAGACTTGATCAGCGGCCAGGCATCCATTACAGAGTCGTGGCCTTTGAGGCGCTCAGAATCGGCCATCCGACCAACAATTAGGCCGACCGGAGGACTAGATCCGACGTTCGCCATTTCGTTTTGCCGCTCGACGCCAAGCCATGTAACCTCCGC
>JBEKXC010000249.1:0-6371 GCA_049512435.1 Terriglobales bacterium
TGAGGTGTGCCTTGGGGCCACGGTAATTGCTCCAAACCGCTTTTGAGTGCTGTCCGCCCATCCCTGATTTCAACAACTCTGTCCGCGAGCTCCCAGACCACTGGCGTGTGGCAGATGAAGATCACGTGGTGGAACCCGCCAAGGTCCATGGCCCGGCGCAGCATGCGAACGTACTCCTTAGCGTTGGCATCATCCAGGGCTCCCACCGTTTCATCCCGGAACAGCGTTTCGTAACGAATGCCCTCGCCCTGCCGCATATTGTAAATGGCGATTCCTAGGTTGACGGCTTCATTGACCAAGACGAACTGCCCGCCCGAGAGCTCATCCACGAGGCAAGTCCGGTCAAGATTCTTGTTACGGACCTCGACATCAAAATCGTCTACCATGCCCTTGCCGTCCGCCTTGGGGCGTTGCGTCCTGAAGCGGATTTCGAACTTGTTATCGAAGCACCCCTCAAGCAAAGAGTTGACCAATGTCGAGACTTGTGGTCCGGCAGCCTGGATCTCGCAGAGCTGGATCTCGTCCGAACAGAAGACCCTGGCGAGATAGGTGTAGTCTTCCTGTTCAGTCCTTGCTGCCCCGAGTTCGGCCTCGACCTGGGCTCGGCGGGTCAGGCCAGCCTCCAGTTGCTCCTGGCGCTGTTTGATTTGTGCCTTGCGAGCAATGAGACCATCTCGCTCATGCCTGCAGGAAGCAATCACGCGGTCCGCGTTTTCAATCTCCCGCCGTGAACCGTGCATCTTAGCGTCGAGGTCAGAGAATGCGGAGAGCGCAGATTCCTTCCTCGATAGTTCCTCGCCGACTTCCTTGCGGGCCTGAGCCGAGCGTTCCAAAGCCTTCAGCCGTTCGTCCCGCCGCGCCTCGACGGCCCGCAATTCCTCGTAACGTTCCCGCTCCTGATCGACTTTCTTGCGGTCCCGCTCACAGCCTTCGAGTGTTCGGATGAGCTCGGATGAGGGCGTGGCAATCTGAACCTGCGAGCTGCGCTGGACCTCAACTTCAATTGAGAGTGTGGCAACTTCTCCCTCCAATGCGGGGATCCTCTGACCTGCTTCGACAGCGCGCTGAATCTTCGGGCAGGATGCATAAGGGCCCTCGCCCCGGCAGGGCACTACCGCGAGCTCTTCACGCTCCACCCGCAGACGTTCAAGTTCAGCCAGGTTGGTCCTCAGCTCGGCATCCAAAGATTGAACAGTGCGCTCGGTCTCACGATTGGATGTCTCCAGACCTTGTATCTCACGGATCTGTCGATGGAGTTCTGTGAGCTTTCGGCACGTGTGAGCAATCGTGGGCGGTGCTCTTAGGGGTCGACTTTGTCGGTACCCTCGTCCAGACGAATTATTTGAGCTAACAGTCACACCCGGTCATGTTGTTAGCAAATGCTTTCCCCGCGGCTCAAGCTGAGAGCGGTGACTGCGTCACCTTCGAACTCCACAGTGATTGTCGAGCCAATCGAAAAGAAAGGCTCTTTCCCGTCGAAGCATTCCTTTTCCCGCGAGCGCCAGTATTCGTAGTACTTGTCCGAAGCTGGAAGGGGCACGTCGATACTCCAAGAGTATTCCCACCCCTTTGGGGTTGCACTTTGGGGCGTAGCAAGGATACGGCGAATGTCACGGTGACTAAGTCCAATTCCAAGGCCGCTCTTTGTATGGACTTTTTCTGCGGAAATCGGCAAGGGCAGACACTTGGCGCGCTGGACGTATGCGGAACTCTTGGAAATCCTGATGTCTGTCACCTGATTCTCTGGTGGTCCAGCCATCTCTAAATTGGAAGCGAAAATAACCACTTCCGCATCGGGTTCCTGAGTTACGTAGCAAACTTTGCCCTCAGCAGTCGACGCATCGCCGTCGGACCAGAGTCTCGCCCGGCCGAGCGTTGCCTGCACTTCTGCGAGGTTCGAGCGACCGAGGGTCACTCCCAGGATCGTTCTTGAATCAATGCCAAGATCGCCCCTGACCATTTCCCGCCGACCCGCTCCGGTATCGCCTACCTGAGCGCCGGAAGAGCCGTTCCACAGCAGTGCAAGAACTACGAGCGCCTCCGCGCCGACTACCTTATGGCGTATCATTGAGCACGACTCCTCGACATTTCAGCGACATAGCGCTCGACTAACACATCGTCCTTTGTTCTGGCCTTCCGTCGCATATTCAATATCCTACCATTGCAGCACTCGCGGGGGGGTCTGGCGATCGTCCAAAGCGATTGGAGCGTACAAGCAGCGCTCAAGGCTGGCTGGGTCTAGCCAGTTCAGAAGGGTGGCCAAAAACCCTTGGAGATTTTCCTTGGCAGATGGCGCATTTTTCAGCCATTTTCGAGCGACACTCCCTCCTGGCCGCAGAGGATGGTTTCCGGCCAGGTGGGAAGTATTCTACTCCAGGTAGGGGCTATGCAGGTTCCTTGCTCATACTGGGTTGCAGAAGGGTCTGGCGGTAATTCCACGGCATCCAGGCCGCCGGGTTCTTCGCCAACTGCTCAGCGTGTTTCTGCAGTTTGGTGAGATAGTCGAAGGGATTGACGTCGTTCAATTCGCAGGTGTGGATCAGGCTCATAAACAGGTCCCCCACCTCGGCGCCGTTTTCGGTCTTATAAAATAGGGAATTCTTTCGGTGAAGAATAGCCTTTTTCAGGGCGCGCTCCACGAGGTTCGAGTCCAGCGGCGCGCCAGCCTGGCGGAGGAACAGCGTCAGCCGAGTCCAACGTTTCAAGCAATAAGTGATGGCCTCGCCCAGCCCCGAGTTGGGCTCTACTTTCCTTTCCGCGAACTGGGCCTCGAACCAAGTGCGGAGGGCATCCATCACCGGCTGGCTGTGCTCCTGGTGAAAGCGCAGCCGCTCCTCGGGCACGAGACCCCGTCGCTTGGCCTCGGCCTCGTAACCATAGATGTCGCGGAAGCTTTCCAGCACGAACCGGCACTCCTCGGGAAAGTTCGGCGTCACCTGCACAAAGCGTCGCCGAGCATGGGCATTGCAGTTTCCCCAGAGAATTTCCAGCTTCTCCTGGAGCTTCGGCACGTTGCGTGACAAAGCATCGGACATTTGAATGGGCGGCGTGAGCCCCTTGGCCCGCTCCACCAACACCCGGGCGAGGTTCTCCCCGGCATGATTCCGCCCGCTGAAGAACAGCGCGATCCGCTGCCCCTGCCGCGTCGTCGAGACGATGCCGGAGGTGAATAGTCCCGTGCGTTCCTTGGAGCTCGACGAGGCTTCCTCCTCCTCCGAGCGCGGAGGGCTCGCCCTCGCCAGGGCCAGGATCTTCATGCTGGTGTCATCGTTATAAAAGACTTCGCCTTGCGCGGCCTGGCGGATCAACTCTTCGAAACCGGGCCGAAGGGCTTCCGCCACTTCCGCCACGATCTCGCACTGGGTCGAAGCCGGCAGTGGAATTCCCAAACTCGCCTCCAGCCTCTCCAGCCGATCCCAGGGAACGCCACTGCCGTACTTCAACAGCGCGATCATCGCCGCGGCGCTGGCATCGTACTTTTTCTCCCCCACCTCGGGCGGCGCTTCCGCCTCGTAAACCTCGCCGCACAGACTGCAACGCAGACGTTCTAACTCGTAGACTCGGGCCGCCATCGGCGCCTGCCCTACTACCCGGATGCGCAGCCCAGGGTCTTTCTGCAGGTACACCTTTCCCTGCAAACATTCCGGACAGTGATCTCCGGACTTCAACGAACCGTGCGGGATTTTGATTCGCTCGGCGCCGCGATACGCCCGGGCGCCGTTGCGACCGTGTCCCGGCTTGGGTGGGTCCTGCGCCTTGAGAGGCGGAGGGTTTTGCGGAGGGACCTTGACCCCAGCTTGCTCCAATACCTTACTGGTCTTCTCCGTGCTGGGCTTCGACAACAGCGCACGCAGTTGGCTGATCGTCGTGTTCTTTTCCCCGATCCTCTCGATCAGAACGCTCAGCGCCTGGATCGCGTCTTCCAGCCTCTCACAGTCCGCTTCACTCAACGGCCCTTGGCGCGCCCGCTCCACCAACGCGGCCAACTCTTCCAGATTCACTTCGATCTGCTCCTTCGCAGGTTTCATCCCTTCGCTCCGCTCAGGGGATGTTTACTCTACTTTCGCCAGCAACTCCCGAAAGCGCGGCGTGAGCGGATAGCCCAGCACTTCCTTGATCGAGCGGTTAGGCCGCATGTTGGGGCAGTTCTTCCCCCGGCCCGTGGTCCGCCCCATCACCACCCAGTTCGCCGCCCGATAGCAGGTACCGCGATAGCGTTCGGGATCAACGAAGGTCTCCAGAAAATAGATTGGGTGTCCGTAAGCCCGCTCCCAGTCTCCCGCGATTCTTCTCGCCATCTGACCCAAAACGTGCGAGGCCAGATGGGAGACGCGTACCCAAGGCAAAATGAGGTAGCGCGGGTTATAGGCGAGAAAATGGAGATTGTGGCGCCGCGCCTCTGCCGACCAGCCGATAAAGCGATCGCGGGCGCCCAGATGCCGCGGGGCCGAGGACCAGGCCAGGCAGGCAATCACCCGTCCCGCGGCAGAGACCAGATATTTGAGGTGTTCCCCGACCGGCCGCGCGTAGCCAAGCGGATGGTACTGGGCGATGAGGTAATTAAACAGCGGCTCCTCGGGCATGCGCCGCACTTGCTGAAACTCCAACGGTCGCAGCGCCCGCAGCGGGCCTTCCAGAGGAGTGGTATCGAGCAGGAGCGGAGCCAGGGCTTTTGCCACCTGCGTCGCACGCCGCGTCGACGGGTTGCGATGCACATGGCTTGCCGGCGGTAACTCCAGACACCCGGCCCGCGCAAGTTCCAGCAGCAACCCTCGGCACACCATGTCACGCAGTGCGCCGTTGGCCTGTTTCCACCCCCACGCCTCGCACAGCTGTAAGGAGAGTTGCCGCCGGTTGGCCCCTGGATGCTGCGTGATCAACCGCCGGATGAACTCTACTTCTGCGGCGGTAATCACTCGGCCCCGATAGCGAAACCCTTCTTCCATGCCTCCGAGCGTAGCAGAGAAGAGTTTAGAACGCAAGTGCGTCCCGCTATTTTTCTTCAACTCACCACGCTGAGCGGCCGCCACGCCGGCGCCGCCTGGGTGGCCATCGGGTCGCCCGCCGCCAACAACACTTGCAGTTGATGCGCCGCCAGACTCCGCGCCACCTCGTGCGCATTCCGGCCTTCCGGCCACCAGCGAAATCGCCCCTTCGATAACCGTTTCTGCGCGAGCCAAAACCCCTGGCCGTCATAAGCCAATATACGAACCGCGGTTCCGCGCCGGCTCCGAAAAACAAACAAGCAGCCGGAAAATGGATCCGCTTCGAGCCGCTCCTGGCACAACCGCGCCAGCGAGTCGATACCTTTGCGGCCGTCCACCGCTTCCACCGCCACTAGGATGCGCATCTGCGGGGTAACCTGGATCATGCCTCACCGTCCCACAGTGCCCGGCTCAGCGCCACCAACTCCGCCGTGGCCACGCCCTTGAACTCGATCTTCATCCGACCGCGCGGCCCTTCCAACTCCACCACCGCGCTCGCCACGCTGCCGGGCCGCGGCGTAATCAGCTCCATAAATGTTGCCGGCACGGGCGGTCGTGCGTGGCGCGGGATCGCTGACGTTACCTTTCTCACGACCTTCTTCGCTGGCCCCGCCGCTCCCGCACGCTCCTTCAGCTTGCCGTATTCCAGACTCAGAGCCTTCGCCGTGCGGTTGATCCCATGCTCCCGCGCCAGTTCTCCTGCCGCCGCCCACAAAGCATCCGGAAACGGTGCACGGCGAGCGTGCGCACTGCGCCATCGCCGCAGCCGCCGATAAACCTTCCGCATGTCAGGGGGAATGTCAGAAATCTCGTTGGTCATCGTCGGTCCTCCTTGCCCCGCTGGGCATGAGACCGACGCTAGCACTTCAGGAACGTGGAGTTAAGCAGCGTTGCCGAAGGGACACGATGCATTCACAGCCATGGACTTTGCACAGGTGGTGTTCGCCGCCCAGGTTCAGCCCTATCTGGCAAGTGGAGGAATCACTCATTTCTCGCCCGATCTCTTTGCACCGGACAAATTCATTGAGTGGCTTGAACTACATAAGGACAGAATCTGGAAAGATAGAAACGCACTCGACGAGACGTTATTCCAGAAGGTGAAGGAATACCGATCACGCCAAAAGCTCGACGCTTCGTGGGTTGAGGATTCGTTTCCCGAATTCGCTAGATTTCGTAGAGACAAACCTGCGATGTTTGCTTATGAGAACATAATTCGAGGCTTCGTTATGGATCGGGGCACACAGCCGAAAAAGGGTGACGGACTTGATCTTTCACACGCTGTTTTAGGCTCTGCATTTGCGAATTTTGCAGCTCTCGATGGACAGTGGAAGAAACGCATTGAGAGCTTACCCAAGCCGAACGGACTTGCGAGAATCTATTCTGAAC
>JBEKXC010000250.1:0-6256 GCA_049512435.1 Terriglobales bacterium
CATTGAGGTATTGAATCATTAGGGCCAATGATTCAATGACTAAATGATTCAATGCCTCAATGACTTAAAATGAAACTCGTGGCGCTTCATATCCACGCGTAATCCGCGAAAGCCCACGCCCTCCATGCGCAATCGAAATCTTTGTTCAGCGGCATTTTCTCCGCACAACTTGATTGCCCCGCCCGAGCCAACTACGCGATGCCAGGGCAATCCGGGAACCTGCCGCAGGATACGCACCACTTGCCGAGCGGCTCCGGGCCAGCTCGCAGCTTTAGCGATCGCTCCGTAACTCGACACCGTTCCTGCGGGCAAGGCGCGAATGCAACGCACGACGCGGGCGCGCCTATCCTTCGTAGTCTTATCCTCACGCGTAGTCGTATCCTCACGCTCTGGCAAGCTTTTCGTGGACTTGGATCGACCAGACCTTCGCCCTGAAGCGGATTGGGATTGCCGATTCACGGATAGATTCACGGACCAACGTTCACTGGGAAATCATGTTAACTTAGATTGGCCATACAAAGATTGGCCATACAAATTTTTACACAGGTCGGTAAAACCTGGGATTACGATATTTGCATCCCATGTTTTTACTCGCCAAAACTGCCTTTTGGAGAATACTATGCGTCGCTTGCTGAAAGCCCTGCCTCTCGCGTTGCCGTTAATGTTGGCCCTTGTCGCCGTGGGCTTGTTTCTCACTAGTTGCAATTCCGGCAGTCAAGCACAGGCTCGTTTTATCGATGCCCTCGCGGCGTTCGACACACAGATTGATGTCTATTTCAACGGAACGGTAAATTCGGGGACAATTACCGGAACGAAGTACTTTAGCAGCGTAATATTTCCCGATGTTCGACCGTCGTCGGGCTATACGGCCGTGCCGGCAGGTAGCGACACGATTCAAGCGTTTCAAGCCGGCTCCACAACAATCGAGGAATTCCAAAACGAAAACGTTGGCCTGAACGCTGGAACATCGTACACGATGGTGGCGACCGGAACGGTCCCCGGCGGCTCGGGCAGCGTTACCATCCTGAATCCAACTGACAACAACACGGAGCCGACGGATGGTCTGGTGAGTTTCCGCGTCATTGACGCAGCGATTAGCGGACCCAGCAGCGTCTCTGTTTATATCCTCTCGAATCCTGCCCAAGGCCTGCCGACGTGTTGTACGGGCGAGACTCCTACTGTGACCGTTAGCGGCCCGCTATCGGGCAGCGGGGCGACGAGCGGCTACGTAAACCAATCCTTTAATTCGCTCGGCACCGGCTTCACTGGGTACGTTACAGTTGCGGGCGGGGGAACCCCAATTTTTAGCTTTCCGATCGCCAACTTCGGCGACGCAACCGAGGGTTCGATTCGTACCATCGTGCTCACGGACAACTCTACCCAGACTGGATTTGATACCGTGCCCATAATTCTGATTGACCTCAACTAATCGCGCCCGAGCCGCCTGGCCCCAACCGGGCGTATCGCGGCAGCCTCCAGAAAAAGGAACCGGGCCTTGACTAGAGTGAGTGAGTCCAGAGTGAGTGAACCAAGCCCGGTGAACCAACTGACAAGCTGCTAAAATCCTTCTGGCTCTCGACCGAACTGCCCTTGGGAGAATGAAGATGTTCCGCTGGTTGAAAATCCTGCCGCTTGCGTTGGCTGCGTTGGCCGTGGCGGCCTTGAGCATTGTCGCCGCCAGTTGCAATTCCGGCAATCAACCGCAGGCTCGTTTTGTCCATGCTATCCAGGATGGCGGCGAATTGGATATCGAGGTCAACGGATCAAAGGATTTCTCCGGATTATCATTCGGCAATTTCCTGCCATTGTCAGGCTATACGAACGTGACTGAGGGCAGTGACACGATCGAAGGGCTCAATAGCGGCACCTCGACCGAGGTCTTCAGTGTGTCCGGCGTTACCTTTGATTTCGAGATCGACTACACGGTGGTTGCGACTGGGTTTGTTACCAACTTCAGCAGCGTTGTCATCATCTCTACGCCGGATAACACCACGGAGCCGGCGAATGGTACCGTGAGTTTCCGCGTCATTAATGCATCGCCCGACTCACCCGGCCCTGTCGATATTTACATCCTCGACGCTCCCGTAGCAGGCGGCCTGCCCGCCAAACCTACGATCAGTAGCCTTGCCTACAAGTCGGTAAGCGGTTACATCAACCTCCCTTATAACTCCGCTGGAGGAGGTTTCACGATGTTCGTGTGTCCTGCAGGGACAAGAATCCCAATCTTTTCGACCGGCTGGTCTTTCGCTGCAGGCGCCTCAAACGAGGGCTCGACTCGCACCCTGGTACTCACGGACGAACAGAATGTAAATCAGATGAGTCAGTACCCCATCTTTCTGAAAGACATCAATTGAAAGATCGGGCCATCGATTGCGGGTCATCAATTGAAAGATCGGGGCATCGGGCCGATCGGATGATCGGGTCAGATCACCCGATTCTCGGAACCACCCGGCAAGCTGCTAAAATCCTCTTGCCCAGCATCAAACTGCACATGGGAGATTAAAGATGTCGCGCTGGTTCAGAGCCCTAACCTTGACATTGGCCCTTGCGGCCTTGAGCCTCTTCGCCGCCAGTTGTGGCTCCAACTCCCCAGCGCAGGTTCGTTTTGTCCATGCCATTCAGGACGGCGCCGCCATGGACATCGATATCAACGGAGCCCCGGTATTTACCAACATTTCATTCCTCGGGGTTCTGCCGAACCAACCGGGCTATACCACCGTAACGTCGGGAAATGACACGATCGAAGGGTTTCTGGCGCCGGGCGAAACCACGGTCGGCTTCAATCCCACCAGCGTTGGCTGGAGCGCCGGAGCACAGTACACGGTGGTGGCGACGGGACTCGTCGCCAACGGAAATAACGCTGTCATCCTGTCGTTACCGGACAATAATACAGCACCGTCGTCGGGATACATTGAATTTCGCGTCATCCACGCGTCGCCGAGCGGCCCTCCGGTGGTGGATGTTTACATCGACATGAATCCCAGCAGCGGGATCGAGCTCCCAGTTACGATTAAGGGTCTGGCCTATACCCAGGCGAGCAGCTACATAGCCCTTCCCTTTAACCCCAATAATGACCCCACCGCTCCAGGTTTTACCGTCTATGTCACTGCCTCGGGGACTCTGACACCCGTCTACATTGACGAGCAGGTCAATCCGGGAAGTGCTGGAGAAATTCGTACCCTGGTACTGACCGACGTCAAAGATGGAACCCAAATGAATTCGTCTCTCCTGGAGTTATCCGACGTCGACTAAGCCCGGACGGGCCGGCTCGAACTCCTAAGCGGCATCTTTCTTAAACGACTTCGCGGCCGTTTCCTCGTCGTCGAACACTTCAAAAATAGTAAACAGCTTGGTGACTTGGAGCAGATCGCCTACCCGCTGGCTCAAGCTCGCCAGTTTTACCGCACCGCCGGCGTTCCGGGCGGTCGTGTACAGCGAAACCAGCGTTCCGAGCCCGCCGCTATCGATATGATTCACTTCTCGCAGATTCATCACTACCTTCGGGCTCTGTGCCAGGAGTTTCTTGACCATGTCGCGCAGGCTGGCCGATTCTTCGCCAAACACCAGGCGGCCGCTGCAATCCACTACCAGCACGCCATCCAACGCTCGTGTGCTCATTCTCAATTGCATAGCCGACTTCTCCAATACCGCAGTAAAGGATTTGCGATAAAACTCAACTCATGAGCGTACCCCGCCTGTCGACGCCATGCAAGCGCCGACTGTAGAGACAGGGTTTGGGAACATGCCGGCGCAAACTCCTCACGCGTCAGACTGTATAATCAGGGTTTCCGATGAGCTACCAGGTCCTGGCGCGCAAATACCGGCCGCAGAAATTCTCCGACGTCATCGGCCAGGAACATGTCACCCGCACGCTGCAAAATGCCATCGCGCAGGAACGCATCGCGCACGGCTATATCTTCAGCGGACATCGCGGCATCGGCAAGACGACGGTCGCGCGCATCCTGGCTATGGCGCTGAACTGCCGGTCGAGTTCCAACGACAGGCCGGTGGCCGAACCCTGCGGCATCTGCGATTCCTGCACCGAGATTCGCAACGGCAACTCCGTTGACGTGATCGAAATCGACGCGGCCACCAATCGCGGAATCGACGAAATTCGCGAATTGCGCGAGGCCGCGCGCTATCGTCCCGCCCGCGATCGCTTCAAAATCTATATTCTCGATGAAGCCCACCAGATCACCGATGCCGCCTTCAATGCGCTGCTCAAGACGCTCGAGGAGCCCCCGAGCCACGTGATCTTTATGATGGCCACCACCCAGCCCGAAGATATTCCGCAGACCATCCGCTCGCGCTGCCAGCACTTCAGCTATCGCGCCATGAAGTTCGACGACATCATGGGTCAGCTCCGCGAGATCGTTACGAAAGAGAAGATCCCCGCGGACGAAGACGCCCTCGCTTTACTCGCCGAAGCGGGCGACGGCTCGATGCGCGACGCGCTCTCCATCCTCGACCAGGCCATTGCCTCGACCTCCGACCATCTGACCGCCGATTCCGTTCGCAGTCTGATCGGTTCCGCTCCGGCAGCGGCGCTCGAAACGGTGATGCAGGCGGTCGCCGAAAGTTCTAGCGAAAAAATCCTCGTGCTGGTTGACGAACTGATCGGCGAAGGCCACAGTCCCACGCATTTCGCGCGCCAGTTGGTGCGCTTTCTGAGGAATGTGACCGTGGCCAAGATCGCTGGGAAAGATTCGGCGCTGCTGCAGATTTCCTCCGATGAGCGCGCGCGCGTGGGCCGCATCGCCGACTTGTTCAGCGAGGAAGACCTGACTCGCCATTTGCAGATCATGCTGCGAACCCATGGAGAACTCGGATACCGCCAGGAACAGCGTTTTCACCTCGAACTGGGATTGCTGAAAATGGCGCATGCGGAGCGACTGCTGCCGATCGAGCAGTTGCTGAGCGACGCGGCCGCATCGACCACAGCGACTCGACCGGGAATCGTCAAGAACATTTCGGCACAGGCGGATATTCGACGCACTGAGCCTGTCACATCGGCACGACCAAATTCCGTGTCGCCGTTTGCAGCCGACTCCGCGCGCAAGAGCAATCCCAAAGCGGAGACTTCTGGGGAGACCGTAGCATTCGCGGGCGGGGGCTCCCGCGCCACACACCCGAGTTCCAACGTCGTCATCATGGGATCGGCCGCGCCAGCCGTGGAAGAGTTATCGTTGGAATTGAAATTGGAACCAGAAGCGCAGCCAGCCGCGCGTATCGAAGCCAAGGCCGAAGAAAGGGTCGAAGCGAACGCCGAGTCGCTTCGTGACGCTGTTCTCGACGCACTTGGCAATCAGCAAATGCTCGTTTCGCTGTTGGAGAATGCGGAGTGGAGACTGGAAGGCAATGCGCTGATCGCAAAGGTAGCGGCATCAAACACAATGATAGAAATGTCATTTCCCGCCGAAGCGCGCCGCATAGCCGGCGCCGCCGCCAGCGGTCTGGCCGGAAAGCCGCTCAAGATGCTGGTAGAGCCCGGTGTCGCACCGCAGGCAACAGCCACACCACGCCGGGCAGCGACATTAAACGGAAGCGCGCGCAGCCGCGCCGAACAGGACCCGATCGTGCAACGCATGCAGGAAAAATTCGGAGCGGAAATCCGCACCGTGATTGATTATCGGGAGAAGTGATGAAACCCATTTGTAATTTGGTAATTTGTAATTTGTAATTGAGAGGCTCAGGCCGCATTGTTTGGTCTTAAATTACAAATTACAAATCACCAATTACAAATTTCCCTATGTCCGGATTCAATTTGCAGGAACTCATGTCGCAAGCCAAGCAGCAGTACGAGACGCTGCAGAAGAAAATGGAGCAGACCGTGGTCGAGGCTTCGGCCGGCGGCGGCACGGTCACGGTCAAGATGGATGGCCGCAAACAAGTGCTTAGCATCAGGATCGACCCCGAGGCGGTAAAGGTTGGCGATGTAGAGATGTTGCAGGATCTCGTGATGGCCGCGCTGAACGAAGCCAGCCGCAAGGTCGATAAGGAAATGCAGTCCAGCGTGGGCGGAATGCTCGGAGGACTCGGAATGAATTTGTAATTTGCGATTTGTAATTTGTAATTGAAAAGCCAAACCCCTCGTCGTTTGGTTCTAAATTACAAATCACCAATTACAAATTCCTATGTCCAAGTTTGCCGAACCGATGACCCGGCTGATCGACGAACTCAAGAAGCTGCCGGGAATCGGCAGCAAGAGCGCGCAGCGTCTCGCCTTCCACATTCTGCGTTCGAGCGCGGATGACGC
>JBEKXC010000251.1:0-6250 GCA_049512435.1 Terriglobales bacterium
CTTTGTGCTGGAGTAGATTCCGTTGCTGTGGCCTCGTGCAGGGGCCGAGCTGCGCTCGGCTGGGCAGGTGAGGGCGCCTGCCCCTACGCGAAGATCTACACTTCGAGCGGCAGCTTCAATCGGAGTGTCGTGCTTGTCAGGTGACTCTTCACCGCTGCGGCCAAACGGCGTATGCCCTCTCGTATCTGCTCGGGAGCGGCGTTGGAAAAGTTCAAGCGCATGTGGCGGGAGCCTTCGCGGGCGTCGTTAGCGTAGAAGGAATTGCCGGGCACGAACGCCACATTTTGCTCGATCGCTGAATTGAAAATCGCCTGCATGTCCAGTCCCTCGGGCAAAGTCACCCAGAGGAATAGCCCTCCCTGAGGATGAGTCCAGGTTACTGCGGGGGGGAAGAATTCTTTCAGCGCCTGCAGCATTACGTCCCTCCGTTCGCGATAGATCTGACGAATCAGCTTGACGTGCTTGTCGAGGAATCCATCGCGCGCTACTTCGTAGGCCACGAACTGGGTGAAAGTCGAAGTGTGCAGGTCGGCACCCTGCTTCAGTTGCGCCAGCTTGGTGATGACCTCGGGAGGAGCCACGATCCATCCCAGACGGAGGCCGGGCGCGAGGGTCTTCGAGAATGTGCTCAGGTAAATGACGTTGCCGATGGAATAGCCGTCGTCGCGGCGCAGGTTCTCGCGGTCGAGCACAACCAGCGATGGGAGGTGTTCGCCTTCATAGCGCAACTGACCGTAGGGGTCATCTTCGATGATCGGAATGCCATATTTTTCAGCCAGCAACACCAGTTCGTGGCGACGCCCTTCCGACAATGTGGTTCCGGCGGGGTTCTGAAAGTTCGGCAGTACGTACATAAACTTAGGGCCGGAACGCAGACGGTCCTCCAAAAGGTCGGTGCGCAGGCCGTTTTCGTCGATCGGAACCGACTCATATTCCGCGCCATACACGTTGAAAGCCTGCAGGGCTCCGAGATAGGTCGGCGCTTCCACCAGCAGGCGATCTCCGGCATTGATAAAAAGCTTGCCGATCAGGTCGAGCGCCTGCTGCGAGCCGGAGGTGATGAGGACGTTCTCCACCTTCGCCTTGATGCCATAGCGCGCGATGTTGTTTGCAATCAATTCACGCAGGGGTCTGTAGCCTTCGGTTTCCCCATACTGGAGGGCTGAAGATGCCTGCTCGGTAAGCACCTTGTGACAGGCTTCCTCAAAGCGTTGGACAGGGAAAACGTCGGGAGCGGGGAGGCCGCCGCCAAAGGAGATCATTCCGGGTCTTTGGGTGAACTTCAACAACTCGCGGATTTGGGAACTGATGATGCGCTTGGTGCGTAGGGCGTAGCGAGATGTCCAGGCGGTCGACATTGAAAATTCTCCTCTAAGCTATTGTAGGATGCATCTCTCAATTGATGTTTGCAAAATGGGATCGTAACGAAGATGAGGAACCGTTTAAGGCTGACCAACCCCAATGCGTGGAGGGTTTGTTGAGACTCCAACGTCTGGCCTCGGCGCCTAAAGGCGCTTTTCTATCGCAGCAATTGCGGCATGCCTGAAGGCATGCCCTGATACGAATCAAAGTCCGCTTGAGCAATTGCGGCATGCTGTGATACGAATCAAAGTCCGCGACATCCTTCTAAGCGAAGCCGTCGGGCTGGCTTACGGCGCCAATGTGCGCTTGTTCATCGATAAACAGGCGGCCCGCGGTGAGTGCTTTGCGATCAATTTCCAGCAGATCGAGTTTCTTTACCTTGTCTTCGAGCACGCTCAATGCAGTGCCGGGAGCCAGACACTCCGTCTCTTCCAGCAGCGCTCCCATCATCACGATGTTGGTTACTTTCGTTGAACCGAGTTTGTCGGCAATCTCTGAAGCTGGAATCGCGACCGCTTGCACGGTTGGAGCGCTGAAGTCGGCCGGTACGCTGGCGCCGTTATAAAGAATGATTCCGCCGCTCACGACTTCGTGGGCAAACTTCCGCAGCGAAAACTCATTCATGGCCACGAGCACATCCGGGTGCGAGACGAGCGGCGATCCGATCCGCTCTTTCGACAGGCATACGTGGCAGTGCGCGCTGCCCGAACGCATCTCTGGTCCATACGACGGCAACCAGCTAACTTCTAGTTCTTCGCGCATGCCCATTTCGATGAGGAGTTGGCCGAGCAGCAGCACGCCCTGTCCTCCGAAGCCTGCGATTTTGATTTTCACGTCGCGAAAGCGATGGGCGTGTTTCGTTTTGGAGGCATCGTGTGCCGCTGCTTTCGGCGTGATTCCTAATACGTCTGCTACGGGGCGTTGCGGCGGCTCGTTGCCGAGTGGTATTTCCGGCCTGCGGTCGCGGAAAACATTCAGGGGGAAGGTTGGCGTCATCTTGTCGAGAACCCAGCGCCGCGCTTCGACAGGGTCTTTGCCCCAGATGGTTGGGCATGGCGAAAGGATTTCTACAAACGAGAAGCCCGCGCCGTCCCGCTGGATTTCGAGCGCTTTGCGAATCGCCCGGCGGGCTTTCATGATGTTCTTGTTGTCCGAAAGCGCGACGCGCTCGACGTATGCCGGAGCTTCGAGCGTGGCGAGCAGTTCCGCCATGTGCAGCGGGAAGCCTTCATTCGACGGGCGGCGGCCCCAGGGAGAAGTTGTGCTTTTCTGCCCGACCAGAGTTGTGGGCGCCATCTGTCCGCCAGTCATGCCGTAGATTCCGTTGTTCACGAAAAAGACGGTGATCTTTTCACCGCGATTGGCGGCATGCACGATTTCAGCGGTGCCGATTGCCGCCAAGTCGCCATCTCCCTGATAGGAGATGACAATCTTATCGGGGCAGGATCGTTTGATACCTGTGGCCGAAGCCGGCGCTCGACCGTGGGCGACTTGCACGTTGCCCACATCAAAATAGTAATAAGCAAAAACCGAACAACCTACCGGACTTACGAATATGGTCCTGTCCTGCAGCCCGAGTTCCTGCAAGGCTTCGGCAATCAGCTTGTGGGCGACGCCGTGTCCGCAGCCGGGGCAGTAGTGGGTCTGGTGCTTGAGTTCTGACTTGCGTTCGTACAGGTCATAGAACAGCGGCGATTTGGAGTGGATGAGTTCGTAGGCGTCGTCTTCTACTTTGGGGTTGGCTTGCGGATTGACTGCGGAGTTATTTTCAGATTTGACTTCCAGCTTTGCGTCCAGCCTAAGTTCTGGCAGCTTAAGTTCCGGATCCATTACGCTGACCCCACCCTCGTTTGCCATTTTCGTCACCTTTCAAGATCAGATCTCAAAACCAGATCCTCGGGAACCGGTCTCAGACCGCCACGGCCATGCGTGTCAACACTTGCTCTTGCAGTTCCTGGACCGAGGGCACGTTGCCACCTACCCGGCCGTAGAACTCCACCGGCACCTTGCCGTTCAGTGTCAGGCGCACATCTTCAACCATTTGCCCGTTGCTCAATTCGACGACCAAAACCTTTTGCACGTTAGTCTTCGCAGCCGCCGTCACCAGCGCCTTCGAAGGATAGGGCCATAGAGTGATGGGCCGGAACAGGCCGGCTTTCACCCCTTCTTTGCGCAGTGCCTCGACCGTGGAGAGCAACACTCGGGAAACTATGCCGTAACCCACGAGCAATATCTCGGCGTCTTCGGTATAGCAGAGCTCGCAACGCGGTTCGGCTTCCTGCGCACGGATGTACTTGGCTTCCATTCTGCGCTGGTGTTGTTCCAGTTCATCGGGTTCGAGATAAATGGAACTGATGAAATTGGCGCGCGTCTCGGGTGTTCCCTTGATGGCCCACGGTTTTTCAGGCGGCTGAGTCTCTCTGTCTTCCAGATCGAGCGGTTCCATCATTTGCCCGACGAAGCCGTCGGTCAGGACGACTGCCGGGTTGCGATATTTGTCGGCGAGATCGAAGGCCAGCATGGTGAGATCGGCCATCTCCTGCACCGATGCGGGAGCGAGCACGATATTGCGGTAGTTGCCATGGCCGCCGCCTTTCACCATGGCGAAATAGTCGCTTTGTTCGGGAGCGATGTTGCCGAGGCCCGGTCCGCCACGCATTACATCCACGATCACACAGGGAAGTTCGGAGCCGGCGAGATAGGACATACCTTCCTGCATCAGGCTGAGGCCGGGGCCGGAGGAACCGCTCATGACGCGGACCCCAGCTGCGGCTGCTCCATACACCATGTTGATGGCGGCGACTTCGCTTTCGGCTTGCAGAAAGGTTCCACCGATCTGAGGGAAATAGAGTGCAGCCGCTTCGGCGATTTCGCTGGCTGGAGTAATCGGATATCCGTAATAGGCGCGGCACCCGGCGAGAATCGCGCCCTTTACCACGGCGACGTTGCCTTTACAGAGCTGTCGCATGTTGGCCTCCCAGCGCCAGCGCCGGCGCCTTTGCTTTCGCTTTCATGCGATAGACGGTAATCGCGCCCGGCTCCGGGCAGCAATAGAAGCAGATTCCACAACCCGTACAGTCCTGCCCGGTGTAGTGGGCGGGATGAGCCCCGTAAGCATTCAACTCCGGGCCGAGTTCCAGGCACTTGGGGGGACAGGACTCGACGCAGAGTCCGCATCCCTTGCATTCCTCGACATCGACCGTGACCCTACCGCGCGCTTGACCTGCCATGGTTCACCTCATTCAAACGGCGCTGCCCAGACGGTCTCCAGGCGAAGCGGTCGACCCGGCTTGAGCCTGCGACCGCCGCGCTGCGGATTCCGTCAGTTTCCATTAGAAGCCGTCTCCGCGGATGTGGCGGTGACATTGGGCACCATGCATTGTGAGGCTGGTCACATTTCTGGTTAAACCGCTGAGGTCAGAGGTTAGAGGTCAGATTGCAGAGGTAAAGACCTAAGGGATATATCATGGTTATTACCTCTAAAATCTGACCTCTCACCTCGGACCTCTGACCTTGATGAGCGAGGAATATAGGTGGCAGTGGTCAGCTCAGTGGGTGAAAGTCTGGGAATTCCACGCCCAGCAAATGGTACGCCTCGTCCATCGTACGAACCACCTGCAACTCCGGGCGAGTCTTTTCGCCGAGTATCTGAAACATACGCGCTAATCCATAGATGAAAAGTTGCGGAACCACCAAGACCCGCATGTATCCAGGCGGGAATGCGGGTGGAGCCGCCGCCACTTGCCTTATCGCCGCGCTGGAAACTTCAAAGTCCGTCACTCGTGATAAGTCAACAATGCCGCGACATGGGGGACGAGATGCCAGATACTTTGACGCTTTTGCGTACAAATCCAACAGAACCGCGGCCGTCATGGGGCCTTCGAGGGTTCCGCGCAGGATGTTGTTCTTGGCGTCGAAATCCACAATAACGTTCACGGTGAACCTCGGCACAACATTCTACCAACGATTGCAAACGTGTCTATCTCAGACCTGCACGTGCTGCAGACCCTTGACGGCGCGCATGTACTGGGCGCGTTCGAAGGCTCCCGGATCGGAGCAGCGGAGCTGGCTCATACTACCTTGCATTTGTTGCACCGACTCATATTCGTGCTCTTCCATCCACTTTCGAACGCCTTGTTCCACATGACGAAGATGGCCGATTCCAAACCGTAATAGAGCCGAGCACATCATCGTCACATCGGCGCCAACCATGAGCAGTTTGATAACGTCTTCCGGGCCATACACACCACTGGTTGCGGCGAGGCTGGCGCGGATGCGGCCATAGAGAATGCCGATCCAGGTCAGAGGCAGCCGTAGATCGTGCGGGCTACTGAGAAGCACGTTGGGCTTGATTTCCAGTTCTTCCAGGTCGATGTCAGGCTGGTAGAAGCGATTGAACAGCACCAGACCGTCAGTCCCCATTTGATCCATGCGCTTTGCCGCATTTGCCAGATTGCTGAAAAACGGACTGAGCTTGGCGGCTACCGGAATGTGCACCGAAAGTTTTACTTCCCGGAGAATGTCAAGGTAACCGCTCTCGATGTCGGAACCTAAGATCTCCGTGTTGGTCGGGATGGAATAGATATTGCATTCGATGGCGTCGGCTCCGGCTTGCTCGACCTGCTTGGCATACTTGGTCCAACCACCGAGGGTAGCGCCGTTGAGGCTGGCGATGATTGGGATGTCCACCGCGGACTTGGCTTTACGAATGTGTTCGAGATAGCCTTCGGGTCCGGTGCGAAATTCGCTGGAGTGGGGAAAGTAGGTTAGGGACTCGGCAAAGCTCTCCGTGCCAGCATTGAGATGGAGTTCCAGTTCCAGCGCCTCCTTATGGAGTTGTTCTTCGAACAAGGAGTAGAGCACAACGGCGGAGGCGCCGGCATCTTCG
>JBEKXC010000252.1:0-6240 GCA_049512435.1 Terriglobales bacterium
CAGCCTGCATCTTCGCCAGGTAGTCGTTCTCTACGCTCGCGGTGGCGTACCCCTGCTTGCCCGGTGCGGAAGACAGAATCGTGAACCAAACTACGCCCTGGCTCGTCCACTGCTTTTGCAGGCGCTGCATGTTGCCGCTGTCGTACTGCTTGTGCACATAGGGACATCCGTTGTTGTGCCACTCGAGAACCACATACTTTCCACGATAGTCCGAGAGGCGAAAGGTCTTGCCGTTGCTCGCCGTTCCCGTGAACTCGGGCGCCGCCGCGCCGACTTTCGCAGCCGAGATGAGGACAGGAGCCGCGCACAGCAGCAGCGCAACAAGACCGCGCATTGCGTACAGAGGCGTGGGGAATAGAGTCGAGCGCTTCATACTCGTGGTTCCTCCTTCTAATTATTGTACCGGTTGAATTTTAGTACTGTTGCCGCTTTTCGCGGCGCCCGGCTTGCTGAGAGGCACATCGATGAGGCAGGCCAGATTTAGATTGGGATGATCGGCGGAGAGCACGAGCACGCCCGTCAGCCGGTCGATCGGTTTCTGGAGCTGATCCGACTTCCGCAGCGTCAACTGGAAGCCGTTGGCCACCTCCAGCAGCTTCTGCGGGGCGGCGTTTGCAATCTGCGATTCAGACAACGGGAAGAAAACCGCCTGCGTGACATGATGACCCGTGATCTGCCGACTCACGATTTTGCGACCAAAACTCGCAGTTAACACGAAAGAATCGTTCCCATCGGCCACGCTGAATTTCCAGTTCGTTGGAGCCGGACGCGGTAAAGACTGGCGGGTGGAGGCAAACAGACCGGCATATCGAGAGTAGGGAGCAGAAACGTGAGCCCCGATTGGGAGGGTAAGCGAAAGTTGCGCCTTTCCCGGAATGCACATGTCATGGCTGCAGACGAGGAGATTCACGTCGGCTCCTATCTTAAACGCCCGCTCTGCCGCCAGCCTGGGGTCCGCATGCATCGGCACAATCAGTAATGCGGCATCTTCGTAGCCATAATCCACAATGCTGGAAGAGTCCTCCAGACGGCGCGGAGTAGGCCACTCGATCGCTCCAACTGAAAGGCCTGAAGGTAATCGCCAGTCGACGCGAGGAGGCTCACCCGAGTCGCCAGGATTGACCCAGTAAATGTGCCAGCCCTTCTCAAGCCGGAAATGCAGCCCGACATCGAACTCCTGTCCTGTTGCGAGATCCCGTTTCTCGATCCATGGACTCTCAGCGATAAGCTCGAGCGTGCCGTGCGGGATGGGTGTGGCTTCCGCCTGCGCAATTGCCGCGCCTGAGAGCAGCACAGCTGCGAATGCCAAAGCCCGGTAAAACCCCGAACTCGGGTTATGCCGTCGCATTGCTACACCGTCGCATTGTTACACCGTCTCATTGCTACCATCGCATCGTTCCACCATCGCATTCTGTTTCGATGCACGACCCGTACGGCAAGTTCTTTCCTTGCGAGAATTTTCCCTTGACATCGCAAAAGTGTATGGAGTATACATACACAGTACACTGAATGCTTTTAACGATTAATACCGACGATCCGCGCCCGATCTATCAGCAGGTTGCCGATGGAATCAAGGAACTGATCGCCGGGGGAAAGCTCGAGGAAGGCGCTGCACTGCCGCCGGTGCGGCAGTTAGCGGCTGATCTGGGCGTCAACCTCAACACGATCGCCACTGCCTATCGCGAACTGCAGAAGGAAGGCTTGATCACGGTGAAGCATGGCTCGGGGTCGGTAGTGGCATCGTTGACGAGCACGGAGCGAAACCAGGACGAACTGCTACGTCCATTGCGCACGGCGCTAACGCAAATGGTGCTGGCAGGATTGCCCGAAAGCAAGATTCTTAGACTTGTCATCAGCGAATTGCACTTGGTGGGAAAGGGAAACAAATAAATGCCGCAAAGCCAGTTTGTCTTGCTCTTCTATCTCTTCTGGTGGGGGGCGCGCATCCGCGGGTGCTTCCGTCGCTGGCCACAGCCGCTGCTGCGGGGGCCGGAATGGTTCTTCAACGTTCGCGTGCAGCCCGGGTTCTACGAGGGTCCTGGCAAAAAGATTCTTCAGCGCTACAGGATGCGGATGTTTATTCCCTTCGTGCTCGACATTCCCATCGTGATGTCCATTTTCATCCCCGGCTATCTGCAGTACTTCATCTGGTTGTTGCTGGCGCAGGCCAGCGTGATCCACCTCAATCATGTGTTCTCTGTAGACATCGCGGAGCGGCAGGCGCGGCATTTAGCGATTCCGGAGGCCGAGCAGCCGGTTGCGGCCATAGGTTTTTCCCTGCAGCCGCGACGCTTGCGTGACTACACCAATCCTAAATTGGAGTGGGCGTTGGCGCTGCCTTTTGTGGTGTCTTTTCTGTGGCTGCTCCGCTATTACTTCGCGGCGCCTGAACACCATAATCTGCGCCACGTATTCGGAGTTCCTGTTTATTACATTTACATGGAGCTTGGTTTGTTGTTGGTGAAGCATGTGATCGTGGCATGGCGCACTCCAGTGCCGCAGACCCAGGCAGCCGAGCACATGCTAGCGCGCGAAGAAACTCGTAAGTATTACCTGCTGATGTGCGATTTGAACCGCGCCGCCGTAGCCGCGGCGACCCTGTTCTGGCCGATCATTCTCAGCGTGTCTCCCGCCACCTCTCTCCATCTCCGCAATATCTGGATTGCAATCTGGCTGGCGATCACTGTGGTAAACGGCGTTTGGGTAGAGATTAAGAGAAAGCAGTTGCTGACGATGGCTTTGCGTGCTCTCCCCGTGAAGCTCCCCGACTTCTTGCAACAAACGGAAATCGCGAGATGGCCTTTGTGCTATCAACCTTCCGCGCCCATGTTGGTGCTGAAGGGCGCGCGCGGTTATTCCCTGAATCTGGCGAACACGCTGGCCCAGTTCGGCGCGGCCTACCTGGCCGGCTGGGTGGTGCTGTTCACCTTTTTGCGCATGGGCCACTAGACGAACCAATTCTAGAAAACAAATCGAAGAGGAGAAAACTCGATGCCAACGAGACAGGAGAAGTGTGTCTTTACAACGGTCGTCATTACTATGATCGTCCTTGCAAAGCTCGTCCTTACAAAGATCGTGCTTAGCATGATCGTCTATACCCTGATCCTGCTGGTGTTGCTATCCGGAGGATCGCGGGTGTGCACAGCCCAAGCAACGCCGCCGGTCGGAGCCGTGCAGCCTGCCAATGGCCACAGCATTACCGGCGAGTGGCAGGGAATGGTCGCCACCCAGCATCTGATCGTGAACATCGAGCAAGCCGCCGATGGGACTTTCACAGGCAAACTTACAGCTGTGGATCAGGGCAACGTTACGATCCCAATCGATGTTGTTTCATTCACACCGGGCGGCACCCTACACCTTGAACTGAAAAGCATTGGCGCCGCTTACGAAGCAAAAGTCAGCGACGATGGCAGCCAGCTTATGGGGACATGGCAACAGGGCGGCCAGTCTGTTCCGCTTTCGCTGCATCGCCCGGGTGCAAGCGCAGACAAGCTCACACTCAAACCAAGAACTTTGGGACGCATTCCGCTGGAGCCGTGCCGCACAGTTGACAGCAACACCGAGGGCCTGTGCGGAAAGTACGAGGTTTATGAAAACCGTGTGTTGCGGAGCGGGCGCAAGATCGCGCTGAACATCATGGTGCTGCCGGCAGTTTCGGACAAACCCGCGAGCGACCCTTGGTTCGCGCTGGCTGGCGGCCCGGGACAAAGTGCCGTAGAAGCCTATCCGCTGGCGGGTTTCACGACGAAGGTACGACAGCAGCACGACGTGGTGCTCGTGGATCAGAGGGGCACCGGCGGATCGAATCCCTTGCCGTGCGAACTGCGGGACCCGAGGGATGCACAGGAGGTAATCGGCGAAACCATGGCTCCGGAAAAGGTGCGCGCCTGCCGTACGGAGCTGGAAAAAAAGGCCGACCTCGCGCAGTACACCACGTCCATTGCCGCAGACGATCTCGATGAGGTGCGGCAAGCGCTGGGCTATGACAAGATCAACTTATTCGGCGGCTCTTACGGCACCAAGGCTGCCCTCGTGTACCTGCGGCGGCACGGAGAACACGTTCGCACTTTGACGCTTGAGGCAGTAGCGCCGCCGCAGTACAAGATTCCTGTGGCATTTGCCCGCACAACCCAGAACTCGATCGATCAGTTGATCGAGCGTTGTGCTGCCGACGATGTTTGCCATAAAGACTTTCCCGATCTGAAGAAAGAGTTCCAGGCCATCGTGGAGCGCCTGGAGAAATCACCGGCGCATTTTGAAGTAAAGAACCGGCAGGCTGGAGAAACGCAGGCAGTTACTCTTTCGCGCGGCATGTTTGTCGGGGACTTACGCCCACTGCTCTACATTCCAGAGTTAGTCAGCCAGTTCCCTTACATGATCCACCGTGCCTACCAGGACGATTGGAGTATTTTTGGAGCCGCCGTGCTGACGGTAAGAAGCTCGATTGACAAGTCGCTGGACCGAGGCATGAGCCTCTCGGTGATCTGCGCGGAAGATATACCCGGACTGACGGAAGCAACCATTCGGCGCGAAACCAAAGGCACCTACCTTGGCGACTTCCAGGTCCGTGTGTATCAAAACGCCTGTCGCGAATGGGCTCATGGCGGCATCCCAAAAGATTTTTATAAGCCCATACGTTCCGCCGTGCCTGCGCTGCTGATTTCGGGAGCGCTCGATCCCGCCACGCCGCCGGAAGCATCGGCGCAAGCGGCGCATGATCTCGGCAACAGCCGAGTGGTCATAGTGAAAGACGGGACCCATGGAACCGGGTCTCCGTGCATAGACGGGCTCATCTCGCAGTTTGTGGCGCAAGGTTCGGCGACGGCCCTCGACGTTTCTTGCGCTGACCAGATTCATCTGCCGCCGTTCCTGACACAGTCACAAGTGGATCAGCTTCAGCAGAAGGCAAAAAGCCGACATTAGGAGATGGAAATACTGTGCGAACCTGGGAGGTTCATATATGGCGATGACAAAGACGGGGACGACGAAACTTACAAAACAGCTGGCACTGGCGGCCGTGGTTTGCGTCATCGCGCGGTTCGCTATGCACAAGCTCGGGTGGCACTCACCATCGTTACTGGGCAGGGACATCAATCATTTCGATTACGATGTCGAATGGAACCGGGTAACCCCCGCGCTGATCCTCTGGATCATCTTCTCTTTGTACTGGACGATCGCGTCGCGGAACTCTTCGCCGACGAAGAGCTCCGAATCCAGGCTGTCGACCGCTCTCCATCAAATCTCGCTCAATGCAGCGCTCCTCCTGCTTTTCTGGCCGGCACCGGGTCTGACCGGGTGGTTCCTGCCGCAGCGGCTTCATTTTCTCGTGGCCATCGGCGCGATCATCCAGGCAGCATTTCTTCTCCTGGCAGTCTGGGCGCGGCGGCATCTGGGTCGCAATTGGAGTGCAGAAGTCAGAATCGGCCTGGACCACGAACTGATCCGCACTGGACCGTATCGGCTTTTGCGGCACCCGATCTACACGGCGATGCTCGGCATGTTCCTGGGAACGGCTATCGCCTCCAGCCAATACCATGCGTTGCTCGGATTGGCGATATTAGTGGTAGCTTACCTGCGAAAAACCCGGCTGGAAGAACAGATTCTGCGGCAGACGTTTGGCGCTGAGTACGATGGGTACCGGCGGGACACATGGACGCTGGTGCCCTTCCTTTATTAACGGCATCGCCGCCTGAACAGCCGATTTTCCGGGCGCGTGATCATACCACGTGACCATTCATTGACCAGACCGCAATTGCCGACCTAGTATGGCGCTGGCCATTAGCACAAACTCGGACCCGGGAGAATTCGATGCGTAACCGCTCGAACGCCACAGTGTTCTGCGTTTCCATCTGCTTGCTCGGTGCAGCGCTTCTAGCTGTTATCGCCACGCCGATCTTCGCCCAAGTCTTAAACAGTGGCGCTATAACCAGCAGCGACCTTTATCGCCTGCGTTCCGTCGGCAGCGTCGCGCTTTCGCCCGACGGCCATTACATCGCCTATACGATCACCATGCGCGATCAACCGGGTCGTGCCTATAGCCAACTCTGGGTGATGGATCTGAGCACGGAGAAGAGCGTCCGCCTCGGCGGCGACAAGCCTGCCAGCAGTCCACTGTGGTCCGGCGACAGCAAGTGGATCGCGTTCAGTGGCGGTGATGGTGACAAGACCGGCCTTTTCATCGCGCGGCCCGATGGCAGTAATACCACCTTCCTGGCGACGCTCGCTGGCACAAACTCGGAC
>JBEKXC010000253.1:0-6214 GCA_049512435.1 Terriglobales bacterium
TTTTTCGCCAACCCGGAAAACCGTTCCCAACTGCCGCAACTGAAAACACAGGCTCTCGATAATTTCGCGGTCGACAAAATCCAGCAGCGTCGGACGCTGGTCGAGCAGCGTCACCTTCACCCCCAGCGCCGCGAACATCGACGCATATTCCAGCCCGATAATTCCCGCCCCCACCACAATCAACTCCCGCGGTATCTCGTCCAGGCGATGCACCTGATCCGAATCGAAGATGCGCTGCCCGTCCATCGGAATCCCCTCGATGTGCGAAGGCCGCGTCCCACAGGCAATCAGAATCTTCTCTCCCCGCACCACTTGCACGCCGTCGTCGGCCACGATCTCAATCGTATGAGGATCGGCAAAGTGAGCATCCCCTTCGAGCGCGGTCACATAATTCCGCCGCAGTTGTGCCTTGATCACGTCCACTTCTCGCGTCATCACCGCGTTCGAACGCAGCACCAGGTCCGACATCATGATCCGGTCTTTCACCACATAGCCCCGCCCATAAAACGATCTCTGCCGCAATCCGCTCAGGTAGAGCACCGCCTCCCGCAGCACCTTGCTCGGAATCGTCCCGGTATGAACGCAAACCCCTCCCATCGTCAGCCGCCGGTCGATGATCGCGACCTTCTTGCGCATCTTCGCCGCGCAAATCGCGCCCTTCTGGCCCGCCGGACCGCTTCCAATCACCACCAGATCGTATTCGTTAGCCTGCATAACTATTCGCGTCGCCGCTGCAAGAAACTACCACCTTTCCAACCGCCGGCGAAAGGTATCTTCGGTGTCGAATGCAAAATTAAGAGTTCTTTAATAATATGTAGCGTGTGGCGCGGACACTCCTGTCCGCGAACTCTATCCAAGGGAGGAATTGCGTAAATCGGACAAATCACTTCACAGCGTACGCCACCATCGTCCGCCCCCGCGGACCTGCAGCCTTCTCCACTTTCGCCAGCAGCGTCGATTCCAAATCCTCCGTATCAACCACCATCTCGCAAGCGACAATCTGCTCGTCAGTCGCGCCGTGATAACACAACTCACACACTCCCAGCCCGTCCTCCGATCGCACGGGAGGACCAAACGTGCGGCACGTCATCGGCCGGGCGTCATAAAGATCGCACAATCCCGTCAACGGATCGAGCACCGGACACGGCTCATCATTCCCAAATTCCGCGAAGCGCTCCTCTGCCTCCGAGCCTTCGTCCAGCACTCCTGTTGTCGCGTTGCCGGGAAACTCCGAAGCCCATCCCTGAATCGAATCTCGCGCCCGCAAGCGAATCCGCTCTGCCCGTCGAGGGTCCGCCTTTTCGAGGTCAGCTAGCCCGCGCTGCAATCGCACCGCATCCAGTTGACTAATGGCAAATACGCCCACGCAGCACTGCGTGCATCCCGGACGACACACCAGCCACTCGCCGCTCCGTCGCGTGGCATCGGCCAGAGCAGAATCAACAATCTGAATGAGCGCACCATCCCCAGCCGGCAATCGCCGCAAAGGCATTTCGGAAGCATAACGCATCCCCGAACATCCCGGACATCGGCGGACATCGCTGGACTGGGGCAGAGTGCGGAATCACAAACAAGAAACAAAGAGGCAACCGAAAAAAATAGGGACGAAAAAGCGGATTCGCCCCTCCCCTATTAAAGTGCGACAAAAGGTACAACCATCAGCCGACGATGACTATTTGCCGTCACTATCCTGATCGACATTGCCAGTACTCTTCAGGGTAACTGTGTCCTGCGGGAGCACGGTATTCGGCGGATTCTGGTGAGTAGACGGTGGCGTAAGTTGACGTGGATCGTTGCTTGTGGGGTTCTCGTGAACAGACGGTGGTGTGAGCTGGCGGGGATCATTGGTTGTGGGGTTCTGATGAGTTGACGGTGGCGTGAGTTGGCGGGGATCGTTGGTATGGCTGTTGCTAATTGAGTTGATCATATAAAGAGGAGGATCGGCCCGTCTAACCGAATCATTAGCAAATCGAGCAGCGGCTCGGCGATCTTTGGTAACAGTTACCAAAATTCAAAGAAGCTCGTGCCCGGATGTCAGCAGATGTCAGTAAATGACCACCCCCGAGTAAGGAGAAGCTCTACAACGCCGCAACCCAATTGCGGCGCTCCACAAATGTGGGTGGTTCGTACGTGCGCCCCTTCGCCAAACGACTCTCCTCCCGCCGCGTCGACCACAACAAGAACGGCCCGAGCGACGAAGCGGTCAGGCGGGCGACAATCGGAAATTCCTTCTCCACTTCCCGCCGCAGCTTGTGAATCCGCTCACTCACGCCACGATTGACTTTCTTGAACTCCCGCTCCATCACCCAGAGCGCCGCATTGTAAGCGCTGCTGAGCTTCTTCACTTCTCGCGCAAAACGCTCACGAACGCGCGGGTCGGGATAGTCCTTATAGCGTTGCCAGCCTCGAAGCATGGTCTGACACATGCGATAAAGACTCGGCCCATTACTCTCAAAATCGCGCCAGAACGCCCAATCCAGGAACCGTTTCGAATCCTCACGCGAGATCGCGCTGTGCTGGAAATTAAATTTGTATTGCCCGTGCACATCGGCGAAGTCAACGTCCGGCAGAAGACGCCCCTGCTCCGCCATCTCCTGATAAAGCGGCGTGCCCGGAACCGGCGTATATAGCATGAACTGGTGGAAGTCGGTCTGGTAAGCGACCGCCGATTCGATTTCCTCGACAATGTTATCCGGCGTATGATGCTCCAGCCCGATGATGGTCGAGCCCTGCACCCGTATCCCGTGTTCGCGAAGCTCGCGAGTAAGTTCAGTAACATCTTTACCCTGCAGCTTGCTGTAACTCGATCGAGGAGATTCCAACCCCATCCATACCCAGGAAACGCCGAGTTCGACCAGTTCCACCATGGTGTATTTTCGAATCGCATTGGCGGAAGCAAAGATGGAAAGTTCCCAACTCTTGCCTGCCTCTTTCATGCGCTTCAGCAGTTGCATGGCGCGCGTGCGGTGCAGCAAAAAGTTTTCGTCCATCACGAAAAAAGAATGCACTTCGAGCTCCGATTCGATCTTGCACATCACTTCAAACAATTCATCACCGGTCTCGTAAAAGTTGACAAACTTTCCCTTGCCGCCAAAAAAAGCAGAGGTGGTGCAGAAGTTACACCCCATGGGGCAGCCCACGGACGGAATGATAGTCGCCGCCGTCCCGCCCTTCCGATTCGGCAGCCGCACTCCCATGATGCGTGTCTCCAGCCCCGAAACAATCGCCGGGTGCCGGATCGGCGCGTGTTCGTCTTCTCCCAGGTAGCGCCGCATCCACGAGATCCCTTCTCCACGCACGATGTGGTCGGCGTCGATCATCGTCTCCACGCCAGGAATTGCAGCGACATGTCCACCCACCACGATCGTCGAATCCGGCGACAATTCCCGCACCATGCGGCACATCTCCCGCACCTTGCCCACATTCACGATGATCGATGAGATTCCAACGATGTCGTACTTGTGCGTGATCAATTCGCGAGCAAACATTTCGCGCGTCGGAAAATCCAGCACACTGCACGGCGCCGAAATATTTTCCTGAATCATCATGATGCCCCACGAGCGATGGAACATGCGCAGCGAGAAGCTGCCCTGCGCGCGCGTAACCTGGTTGTGATAAAGCTCCATCGGATTGATGGATCGGCTGCCAAATTCGTCATCTTGCGCATAAGGCCCGAAGACCGAACTCAGCAGAATGCGAGCGTCACTTCCCTTAGGATGGGGTTCCACTTGTTTGAGTTTCATAGATTGGTTAATTGCAGAATAGTGCTCGGCAGAGTTAAGCGCCGTGATCTCAGATCACATTACAAAACTATTACGTATTACCAAAGATAGACTGATGACCGATGACCGATGCACGAATGAGCATATTTATTTTGCAGGCATTTGCTTTGAGGAAGCGCGGCTTCAGCCGCGCCCTCACTGCTAGAAAAGGAATTTTGCGCCTAACTGAATCAGGCGCGGCGGATCGGCACTCACGACCTGACCAAACGTCGTGCCGAGATTCGCGATATTGCCGTCGACCGATTGCGGTCCGAAAAACTGAGCATGATTGAAAATATTGAAACCCTCCACCCGAAACTGCAGCGACTTCGCTTCCGTCAGACGCACGTTCTTGAGCAGGGCCATATCGTAGTTGTCCATCCCCGGGCCATAAAAAAAGCGCCGCCTGGCGGTACCCGGCGTGCCCAGGGCGTTCTCACTGAATTGGGAGGCCTTGAAATAAGGCTGTCCGTTGCGCGGATTGTGATTCAGATGGAGAGTGCCTCCCGAGTAGTCCGGCTCATCAATGCCATAGTTGTTGACGCCATTCGGTTCCGCCCCAAGCAGTGAATTGTCACCGTAATTCACGAGAGTTACGGGCAGGCCCGAAGTGAAATGTGTGATCCCAGAAAGCTCCCATCCTTCCGTCCAGCGGTTCGAGTTATGCAAAACTATCTCGACCGGAAGTTTGTAACTGTAGCTAACCACGAAGTTATGCTTCACATCAAAGGCAGACAAAGCTTTGCTGAGTGAGGGATCGAGCGGATTGACCTCTTCCCCAATGTTCGAAGACTGGTCTTCGGATTTGCTGTAGGTGTATCCGGCCAGCACATTCAGGCGCTTACTGCTGTGGCGCAGAGTAATCTGCAAGGCATTGTAATTGGAATTGCCGATGGCAGCCTGATTGGCATCGCTGCCGAAATTCGAGCCCAACCGCCCTCGGGTTCCGTAGTACACCTTATTGGCTGAAGTGATGTACGTAGAGCCTTCGCCGAAGGGGCCGCACGGGATCTGTCCCGGTGCAAGATTAGCGGGATTGCTCAAGAACAAGCAGAGCACTGGATTGCCGGGGTTGGCTTCGTCAAGCACCAGCAGCCGGTGCCCCTGGGTGCCCACGTAATTCAGACTGAGTACGGTGTTGGCTCCGAATCCGCGCTCCAGCGAGAGCATGTATTCCTCGGTGTACGGGATCCGATTGGTGGTGGCATAATTTGGAAGACCAGTAATGGGTTCGAACTGCGACCAGTTAATGTCGGAATCAGGGTGACTCGCGCTGGAATCCAAAGTGGCGAGCGTCGCTGGGAAAGGTTGGACGAGGTTCTGACCGTTCGCCGCCGTGATAAATGGCGTGGAAAATAACGGCGGCGCCGGACTTGTGTAAGTCGTTCCGTAGGGCGCATTGCCACTCATCACGCCAATTGTAAGTGCCTCGATCGCGGTATAAAACATCCCATAACTCGCTCTTATGCTGGTATTGCTGGGACCACCCAGAAGTTTTGCCAGCAGGCCATCGCCCACAGCGCTCGGCGAATAAGCCAAGCCGATGCGCGGAGCATAGTCGCGATTTCCCGGAGGCGCCAGCGTTCGCGAAACTCCCGGGTCTGTAGGATAAAGGATGCCCGCAGGTGCTCCCGGAAAAACGACCGACTGCTTACCCGGTTCGAAGGTTGCGATCTGGTTGTACTTCTCATACCAGGGCTCGATCCGATCCCATCGCAGGCCGTAATTCAGCGTGAGGCTGTGCGTTAGTCGCCAGCTGTCCTGCCCGTAGATGCCCAGGTATTTGTTCCGGCCGTAAAAGGGTTGCAGTTGGCTCTGGTTGTACTGGCTGGGAACTCCAAGCAGGAAGTCTGCAGAGTCAGAGCCGGTCTCGGTTCCAAAGAACAGGAAGCTGCCGTTGAACTGAGCGATCGCACTGACATTGACCTGATCATAGTGAAACTCGCCGCCCACCTTGAGCGTGTGGGCTCCGATTACCTTAGAAAAGTTGTCGAGCCACTGGAAGGTGTTGCCTGTCTGCTTCAGCTCATTAGTATTGGTGCCAATCGTGAAGCTGTTGAAACCGGCACTCTCCACGCCTTCGGTTGCTGGAGACAGCGGCACGATTCCCCCTTGTTCTGAACCCACCTTGAAGCCTTGGGAGGCGAGACTGACGCCAACGCCTCCGATTGGTTTGCCGAGGTCATTCGAGTCGCGCAAATAGCTGAAGCGAAATTCATTCACCGTAGTCGCGCTGAGCGTTTTCGTGTCGCCCAGGCCAAGCAATTGCGCGCGGCCCGTATAGAGCGCATTGAAGCCTGGGACGTTCGCTCCGCCTTGAGCTACCGGGTAGGGATTGTTCTGCGACCAGTCGTCGAGAAAGTAATAGGCCGACATCAGCCCCCAGCGTGTGTTGGCATCAAGACGATAGGCGCCTTTGTCGTCGCGCAAGGTTTTGTCGTAGGCCGATGTGG
>JBEKXC010000254.1:0-6128 GCA_049512435.1 Terriglobales bacterium
TGGTGGGCATCGCACGGCATCTGACTCGTCCCGGGAAGCGCCGGCCGGCGACTTACGCCACGCGTGACATGATTCGCCGCATTGCCCATCAGATCACGCGCCTGACTTTGGAGCAGCGGCAGAAGATCCCCGGAATCGGTCCGCGTCGCGCCGACATTATTTGTGCCGGTGCGGTAGCGTATGCGGAATTGCTGGAGCGTTGCCATCTCCCCGGCTTTCGTTACTCGGCGCTGGGGCTGCGCGACGGCATCCTGGCCCAGATGGCGGCGGACTACGATCGCAGCACGAGATCCGGCCGCGCGATTGAATCGGAACGCTGGGAGTCGATCAAGCGCGCCGTCGATCATTACCGCGTCGACCTGCATCATGCGTTGCATGTTCGCGACGCGGCGTTGCAGCTGTTTTCTTCGTTGAAATCCGTACACCAGCTGCCGGCGGAGTATCGCGAATGGCTTTCCGCCGCGGCCATGCTTTACGAGGTGGGCGACTATGTCAACCGCAACGGACATCACCGCCACACTTACTACATTATCGCGAACTCGGAAATTCTGGGCTATACGCCGCAGCAGCGGAGGATTATTGGCTCGATCGCACGCTACCTGGGAAAGTCGCGCCCCACGCCGGGAGATGGCCCCATGGGTACCTTGAGTCCCGAGGAGCAGGAAAATGTCGAGAAAGCGTCGGTACTTCTCCGCATCGCGCGAGCTTTGAATATGGGGAGAAGCCAATCCGTAGGGAAAGTTGCGGTCTCGGTGCGCAGCGCCAGGGTCGCAATGAAGCTGACTCCACGCGGAAAGGCAAGCGTGGACCTGGAGGTTTGGTCGATTGAGAAGGACCGATCCTACTTCCGCGAAGTTTTCGGGCGCGAACTTTCTGTAGCCGCCGCGTGAAGCGCGCGCAGAATGCGTGGCGTGATGCACCAGCTCAGCGACCCGGAATTCCGCCGCATCTCGACTTTGGCCACGGCCCCTTTCTTAAGCTCGACTACGGCTTCGCATCCACTGTCGCTGATTACGCGTCCAAGAAATTCGCGCAGGTTGGGATTATGCCCCACCAACAGCATCGAGTCCTGGCCGGCATATTTTTCCAGCATTTTCTGAAAATCCGAAAAGTTGGCCTGCGGTCGCAGCGCGTTCTCCATCACCAGTTTGCCTTCATGCCCCATTTCGTTGCCCACCAAAGCCGCAGTTTGCGTGGATCGCTTCAACGGGCTGGAGACGATGATTTCCACTTGCACGCCGAGCGCAGCCAGGGCGCGGCCGATGTATCCGCATTGCTCGATGCCGTCTTTATCGAGCCCGCGCTTTTCGTCTTTCTTCGCGGAAATCAAATGTTGCCCGGCACTGGCGTGGCGCAAAAAATAGAGAAACATTCCGGAGTGACTATTCCTTTCCGATCACAACTCGTCCGCTTGAAACTCGATGTCTGGTGGAGTGCCGCGGAATAGAAGCAGGAATCTCCTCCGGGGTTTTGGTGCCGTCTGCTACACCGAGGAGGAAATCCTGGGAGCTAAACGCGGCCGCACCTCGAGGCGGTTTCTTGCTTCGGCCGCGCGGCGATTGCCAGGGACGCAGATAGCGGCCGTCCTTTTGCAGAAACCTTGACTTAACATTGTCGGCGAGGTACGCGGCCAGAATCTCGTGCACCACGCGGTCGCGCAGTAGCGGGTTTTTCAGCGGGAACAGGACTTCCGCGCGCTCGTGCAGATTGCGATTCATCCAATCGGCGCTGCCCACGTAGACTTCAGACTCGCCGCCGTTCTCGAAGTAAAAAATGCGGCTGTGCTCCAGGAACCGGCCCACGATGCTGCGCACGCGGATGCGGTCGCTGACGCCACGAATCCCCGGCCGCAGCGCGCACATGCCACGCACGAGCAGTTCAATGTCCACCCCCGCCTGGGAAGCGCGATACAGGGCCTGGATAATATTCACGTCGAGAAGGGCGTTCATTTTGGCGATAATGCGTGCCGGACGCCCCAGGCGGGCATGCTGGGCCTCCCGCTCAATCAATCTCATGCATTTTTCCGCCAAATCCAGAGGCGCTACCAACAGCGGTCCATAGCCGGCGTGCTCGGCGTAGGCGGTCAGAAAACTGAAAACATCGTGCACCGCGCTGGTAATCTCCGGGTCCACCGTAAGCAGACTAAGGTCCGTATAGATTCTGGCCGTGGTCGCGTTGTAATTGCCGGTGCCCAAGTGGGCGTATTGGCGGGTTACGCCATCGGGATCGCGCCGCACCAGCAGACAAAGTTTGCAGTGTGTCTTAAGACCGACCAGCCCGTGGAAGACCTGCACGCCTGCATCTTCCATATCGCGCGCCCAGCGGATGTTCGACGCCTCATCAAAGCGCGCTTTCAGTTCCACCACGGCGGTGACTTCCTTGTGCGCCGCAGCCGCCATCAGAGACGGAACAATCAGCGAATGCTCACTGGTCCGGTAAAGAGTCTGCTTGATGGAGAGCACCCGCTCGTCTTCCGCGGCCGATTGAATGAAAGAAATAACGGCATCATAAGAATCGTAAGGATGGTGCAATAGAACGTCGTGACGGCGCAACTCTTCAAACAGATCGTGGGACTTCGCGGTCAACCGCAACTCCCGCGGCACATAGGGGTGGAACTTCAAATCCGGCCGGGTCGCTCCATCGTAAATGTTGAACAGCCGCGAAAGGTTCACTGGCCCCTTGACCGGGAAAATCTGCCAGCGCTCAAGCTCGAACACCGTGCCCAGGCGCTCGATGATCTCGGGGTCGGCGTCGGACTCGATCTCCATCCGCACCGCGTCTCCCTTGCGGCGGTTGTGTAATTCGGCGCGCACGGATTCGAGCAGACTACGCGATTCCTCTTCCTGCAGGTAGAGGTTGCTGTTGCGGGTGACGCGGAAGGCAGCGGAAGAAACAATGTCGTAGCCCTGATACATCCGTACGGCATGGTGGACGACGAGGTCGGCAAGAAAAATGAAATCGATGGTCCCCTCGGACGGCAGGCGGACCAATCGCGGTAGCGCCCGCGGAACGGTTACGACTCCGGTATAAGTAAGTGAGGAGCGGCGCCGCCGCCGCAGCAACAACGCCACGCACAGCGCCTTGTTGATCACACGCGGAAACGGATGTGCCGGATCCACCGTGACTGGGGTGAGCAGGGGATCAAGCTCCCGCTCGCAATAGTCGTCCACGAACGCCAATGCCGCCTCATCCAGTTCGTCGATCCCGAGGACGCGAATTCCCTGCTCCGCCAGTTCCGGCCGCAGACGCTCGTTCCAGCATGAATATTGCTCCCCGACGAACTCGTGAGTGGCATCTTTGATCAGTTCCCGCTCCTCCACCATGGTGAGCCCGTCGGCAGTCGTGGAGTTGTGGCCGTCTTCAAGTTGTTGCAACAGGCCGCCGACCCGAACTTCAAAGAATTCGTCCAGATTGTTGGCGGAGATGGCCAGAAACTTCACACGTTCGAGCAGCGGGTTGCGAAGGTCGCCAGCTTCTTCGAGCACGCGCCAATTAAATTTCAGCCACGATGCTTCACGGTTGAAAAGGGGCACGCGATTGCTCTGAGTTTGTCCAACCATGTTTATTAATCCCAAAGTTTATTAATCCCAAACTTATCAATCCCAATTGGCCAGCGGAGAGCCGGGCGTCAACACCCAGCCTCCGCTGTATGACCACGCGCAATCACGACGCCACTGCGTCCCCACGAATGCGGCTGCGGCCGCTCGGACGCACCTTCAAAAGACGAATCTTCGTGGTCAATGGGAGTGTTTACTGCGAGTATACGGCCCGGGCACGCCTTCTCTGCCCGACCCGAAATAGTATACCAAGTTGGCCGCGAGCAACGGCTTGACAGAAACCATTCCGCGCCGGGGAACCTTCTCGTTCTTCGAACTGCAAGTCGATGCACACTCCCGGTTGCCTTGAACTTGTAGCGATTCCCGTAAGCTTTGGCAAACAAGATGTTTAACGGATACTTCCGGCGCCGGTCGGTATGGAGGAGCGGGTGCAGGCGACGCCAATTGTCAATAAAGTCTATCACTACGATGGACTTTATGGAATAATTGCCAGGCCATGAAGATCTTTTGCAAGGGACGCTACGGGCCGCGCGGCCATGAGGACGCCTACCATCCTGTGCCTCGAGTTTCTGCAATTTAACAGTCTTTTAATAGAGCAAGGAGTAGATTAATCGGTTCAACTTTCTAGTGCATCGATTCTGAGACCCGCCGTCGGTGGTTTGTGGCGAGGTCTGTTCGGGGAACGTTCGGGGAAAAGTGCGATCGCCACTCCCCGACCTCAAATTGTACAAGGTTTTTCTGTTGCTTTCCGCGATGTGTTGTTGGACCAACAAAGACAAAAAGGAGAGGATTGCATTTTATGAAATCAACCAAGCACCTGTTTCTCACGCTCGTGACGCTGGCGGCACTTTCAGCCGGCGCTTGGGCACAAACCTCGGACTCGACCGCGCCAAAGAAGAAGCACAAGGCCGCAGCAGAGGCGCCCGCGGCGGTATCGGCTGCCGATGTTCAGTCATTAAAGGACGCCCTGGCCGCCCAGCAGCAGCAAATTCAGCAACTTTCCCAGCAACTGCAGCAGGCGCAGCAGAACTGGCAGCAGGCGCAGGCCGCCGCAGCCGATGCTGCCAACAAGGCCGCGGCCGCTCAAGCCCAGGCCAGCCAACAACAGCAGACGGTTATGGCGCTCCAAAGCGACGTCACAGACGTCAAGACAACCGCCAACAATACGGCAATGTCGCTGCAAGAGTCGCTGAAGGATGTCAAGAACGTCAGCTCGGAGTGGGAGAGCCCCGTGTCGATCCATCTCAAGGGCGTTACCATTACGCCGGCCGGCTTTGTGGCCGCCGAATTTCTGCGACGTTCGCGCGAGCTGGGAGCCGATATCGTAACTCCCTTCAATTCGCTCACCATGCCTGGAGCTTCCCAGAGCAATCTGCCGGAGTTCTTTGGCACCGCCCGGCAGACGCGGCCTACGGTCTTTGTCGGAGGCCGTTTGAAAAATGTGGAGTTTTCCAGCTACGTATCGGGTGACTTTCTCTCTTCGGGTGTTACCTCCACCGCCACCCAGACAAATGGCTACACTTTCCGTATCCGTCAGGCGTGGGGCCAAGCCAAGTTTAACAATGGCTGGAAATTTCTCGGAGGCCAGGCGTGGAGTCTGGTAACCGAGAACAAGGCGGGAATCGCCCCCAGTGACGACTTGGGCAGAGTCAACGATTCCAGGCCCCAGACGATCGACGGCGCGTATAACGTCGGGTTCAGTTTCGCGCGGCAGTACGGGATTCGCCTGACTAAAGACTTCGGCGATAAGGTGTCGGTCGCCTTCGCTATGGAAAACGCGCAGGGCACGCTCACCTCGCACGGCAACGCGGCCAATTTCGTGCTCGGCCAGGCGGGCGCCAGCAACACCAACAACACGGGGGGAACTTACACGGCTAATCCTTCACCGGATCTCATCGCCAAGGTCGCCTTTGATCCCGGCTTTGGGCACTATGAGATCTTCGGCCTGGTCGACCGCTTCACCGACCGTGTCTTCCCCTGCGTGGAGAACTATGCTAGCGCGGCCTGCGGAACGCTGAGCGGGCCGAGCGCAGTCAACGCCTACAACGCCTCGAAAGAAGGCGGAGGCTTTGGCGCCAACGCCCGCTGGACCTTCGCCAACAAGCACTTCGTTTTTGGCTTGCATGGCTTCGGTGGTAGTGGAATCGGCCGTTATGGAGCATCACAGCTCTCCGATCTTTCGATTCATGCCGACGGAACGATTCATCTGATTAAAGGCCTCCAAGGCTTGACCACGCTGGAGTGGCACGGCAAGAAGCTCGATCTCTACTCCTACGTCGGAGCGGAGTACGCTGGCCGGAGTTATGACTTCGATCCTCTCGGGGATAAAGGGGCGGGGCAATTCGTTGGCTACGGAGCGCCCGCCTTTAGCAATGCCAGTTGCTACACCGAACCGGTTCCTGGGAGCGGCGGCTTTGCTCCTACTGCTCTCGCTTATCCCACTTGCACCGGCGACACGCGAGCGACGATTGAGGGCACGGCCGGCTTCTGGTACAGCTTCTACAACGGGCCCAAAGGCAGGTTCCGGTTTGGCACGCAGTACTCCTATGTGACGCGTCAGACCTGGTCAGG
>JBEKXC010000255.1:0-5966 GCA_049512435.1 Terriglobales bacterium
GAGGACACGGTGCTGGCGCCCATGGCGTATTCGAGCGTGAGGTCCCAGCCGATGATCCAGGCAACAATTTCGCCCAGCGTAGCGTAGGCATAGGTGTAGGCGCTGCCCGCCAACGGGATCATAGCCGCAAACTCCGCGTAGCACAGAGCCGCGAAGGTGCAGCCCAGCCCGGAAAGCACGAACGAGAGCATCAGCCCCGGTCCGGCATAGTGCGCGCCCAATCCAGACATCACAAAGATTCCGGCCCCAATCACAGCGCCGACACCCAGAGCCGTCAGTTGAAATACACCCAGCGTGCGTTTCAAACTATGCGAGCCGGTCTCTCGCGCTTCCTCGAACAAAAGCGCAAGCGGCTTTTTCGCAAAGAGGTCAGTCATGAGGTGCGTTTCTCCTGTCCTATCAAACTGAAGTCGTCTGAGCTCGCGGCCGCCAGACGTAGTACACCGGAATGCCAAGCAACACAATAAAAAGTCCCGGCCAAGTGTATTGCGGCTTGTAGCGTAACAGCACAATGTCAATAAACAAAGCCATCACGATATAGAGAGCGGGCAAAATCGGGTATCCGATGGCTTTGTACGGACGTTCGGCTTCGGGATGAGTACGGCGTAAAACGAATAGTCCGAAGATGGTGAGCACGTAAAATACGAGCACCGCAAAAATAATATAGTCGAGAAGCTGGCCGTAAGTACCAGAGATGCAGAGAACGCAAGTCCAGACCATCTGCACCATCAGCGAAATCGCGGGCGTTTTGTAGCCGGGATGCAGACGGGCGACGCCGCGAAAGAACAGACCATCCTTGGCCATGGCGTAGTAAACGCGCGCTCCGGAAAGAATCAACCCATTGCAGCAGCCGAAACCTGAAACCATGATGGCGACCGCCATCAGCGATCCGCCGATCGAACCAAACATCTGGGTCATAACCGCGGTGGCGACGCGGTCCTCGCGCGCGTACTGGATGCCGCACTCCACGAGCGTCGTTCCGGTCGGACTGCCGACCAGCGGCAGCGCGGCCAGATAAATAAAGTTGCACGCAATATAGAGCGCGATCACCACGCCGGTGCCGAGCGCCAATGACAGGGGAAGATTGCGGCTCGGGTTCTTTACCTCGCCGGCGGTGAAGGTAACGTTGTTCCAGGCATCGGCGGAAAACAACGAACCGACCTGCGCAATCGCCAGCACGGTCAGCGTCGAGACCAGCACGCTTGCTCCCATGCCGCCAACGTCATGCATAGTGCGGAGGCCAGAATCATTCCAGAAGTTTGCGCCGAAATTAGCGGCTATCGCCTGAGCGTTCCGGCCGAGAAAGACTCCGAAGATGACCAGACCAAGCAGCGCCGAAACTTTCGCAGTGGTGAAAATGTTCTGGATGAAAGCCCCCGTCTTCACCCCGAAAATATTGATGATGGAGAGCGCGATCACAACCAGGATGGCGGCAAGGTTCTGCGTGTTTAGTCCAACATCCATGCCACCTAAAATCATCGGGCCGACGGGAATCTTCGGCACTTTCCATAGGTGCAGGATCCAATGACTGGAAGAGACTGCCGGCCAGAAGATTCCGAGGAACTTGCCGAAAGCTACGCCCACGGCAGCGATCGTGCCGGTCTGGATCACGAGAAACAGAGTCCAACCGTAGAGAAATCCCCAGAGCGGGCCGAGCGACTCGCGCAGGTAGACGTACTGGCCGCCCGCCCGTGGCATCATCGCAGCCAGTTCGCCGTAGGTGAGCGCGCCGACGATGGTCAGAAATCCAGTGATGAGCCAGGCGCCAATCAGCAATGCCGGCGAAGTGACCTCGCGAGAAATCTCGGCGGACACAATGAAGATGCCCGAGCCGATCATGGAGCCCATCACCAGCATGGTCGCACTGGTCAGGCCGAGAGCTTTAACGAGCTCTTTATCCTGATGGGTATGCCGCTCCCAATCGCTGATGTTCGAAGCGACGTTCGAAGCGAGAACTGGCGGTGGAATCTTCGCGCTCAAGAACCTCCTAAAGAGCTGAGAAAAAACTTCCGCTGCAAGAGCGTTTCAAATTTAGCTTTTCAACTTTAGCTTTCCAACTTTAACCCAGAACCCTGAAAAATTCTTCTGCTGATTTACCGGGATCCCGTAACAAGTCGGATATCACCGCCACGGCATCGGCGCCGGCTTCGATGACGGAACGGGCGTTGGCCCGGGTAATGCCGCCGATAGCAACCAGCGGCTTGCGCGTCAGTTCCCTCGCCCGGCGAACACCTTCGAGTCCCACGACAGGATCAGGATTGACTTTGCTACCAGTTGCAAAGACGGGGCCGATCACCAGGTAGTCGGCGGAAGTTTCGTCGGCTTCCGCAAGCTGCTCGGGATTGTGCGTTGATACTCCCAGCCACCGAGCGGGGCCAATGATGCGGCGCGCGGATTCGGGCGATAGATCATCTTGCCCAACATGAAGGCCGTCGAAACCGGCCGCCAGGCAGAGATCGGCGCGGTCGTTCATGATGAGCATGACGCTTGGTCCCAGGCGCGCTCTGAGTTCACGCGCTTCATCGAGCATGCGGCGCGCGTTGCCGGATTTGTTGCGATATTGCAGCAGCGTGCAACCGGCGGCGACGAGGTCGTGGGCCGCGGCAAACAAGCTGCTGCTTTCAGAAAAACACGACGTATCCAGGATTGGGTACAGACGCAGCAGCGAGACCATCGCCTTGTGTGGGAGAGCAGCGTTCACGGTACCGGATCAGTGTACCGGGTCAGGGGCAGCGGCCGCTTCCTTTACGGAATTATTCACGTTGATGATGCGCCACCGGCCTCCTGCATCCTTTCGGCACATGGTCGTCCCGTGTCCACTGAGGCGCTCTTCGGGGTTATCAATCCAGAAATCATAGGAGAACCACAAAACGTCGCCGAAGACGCGTACGTCGTGTGGCGTCGCGTCATAACGCAGTTTGGGAGCAAACTTGAAATAACGCTGGCTCAGGTAACGAATGACCGCGTCGCGTCCCCTGTACTCGCCATGCGGAGTATAGAAAACGACTTCCGGATCATAGCACTCTGCCATCGCTTTCTCGTCTCCCTGATTGAAGGCGATCTCGCAGGGCCCCAAGTCCCGTTCCGCCTCTGCAAGTACCTTTGCAGGATCTGGCGGCTCATTGGATTGCGCGGGGGATTGCGCTGGCACCGCAATTCGCCGTTTCAAATCGATGGTCATCCCCATCTGATCGAGCAAATCCACACCCAGGATCCCGTCGATCTGCCCGCCACACGCCTTGCCGATGGCACTCAGATCAATCGCCGGGAGCTTCAGGTCGCGCAGCTTGTGCATGCCCAGCTCTACCTCCGGCAAAGAAACTTCGCGGGCGCTGGTGGCCGCACTTCCACTCCACGAATAGATATGGACCTGCTTGGATTCACCCGACGTGAAAGACTTCAGATTGAGGATCGTGGTGGCGGCAGTGTCAAGCAGAAACCGCCGGTTTTCTCCCGCAACCTTCATCGTGACAACGGGCAGGCGATCGCAACGTTCGATGGGAATTTCATTCTTCTGATTTTGGGTTTGGGCGCGGGCTGATGCCAAGAACCATGTTCCTAAGAACCAGGCACCGAGAAAAACCAGGACGGCGACAACAGAGGTCGGCTTCATGGAACCCCCATTCCAGATAGCTCGGCCATTAACCGGCGTCCTATTTAGATGACCACGTCAACGCGCCGCTTCTTTTTTCGCCAGAAATCTCTCGATGAATCCGGTATCGAAATTGCCGGCGCGGAAATCCGGGTCCGCCAGAATGCGCCGGTGCAGCGGAATCGTGGTGTAGATTCCTTCTACAATAAACATTCCGAGAGCGCGGCTCATGCGCGAGATGGCTTCGCTGCGATCTTTTCCGCGCACCACGAGCTTCGCAATCAGCGAGTCATAGTATGGAGGAATCGTGCCTTCGGCGTAGGCGGCGGTGTCGATGCGCACGCCGGTGCCTCCTGGGGGATTGAAGGTTGTGATCTTGCCTGCCGAGGGCGTGAACTTCTCTGGATGCTCGGCATTGATGCGGCACTCGATGGCGTGTCCGCGATGCACGATGGGACCTTGTAACACATCGCTCAGCTTGGCGCCCGCCGCGATCATGATCTGGCTCTTAACGAGGTCCACGTCGGTGACCATTTCGGTAACGGGATGCTCCACCTGGATGCGCGTGTTCATCTCGATGAAGTAAAGCCGCCGGTCTTGGTCCATAAGAAACTCTATTGTGCCGGCATTGTGGTAGCCAATCTGGCTGAGAGTTTTGCTCAGCATGTCTCCGGTTTCCTTGCGCAACTCGGGCGTCATCCTCACTGACGGCGATTCTTCGATCAGCTTTTGATGGCGACGCTGAATGGAGCACTCGCGTTCCCCCAGACTGATGACGTTGCCGTGCTCGTCACCCAGCACCTGGAACTCTATGTGGCGGGGGTGCTCGACATAGCGTTCCAGGTAAAGATCGCCGTTGCCGAAGGCGGCCGAGGCCTCCGACTGCGCCTGACGATAGAGCGCGGGCAATTCGTCCTCGTTGCGCACGATGCGCATGCCGCGTCCGCCGCCGCCGGCCGTGGCCTTTACGATGATGGGAAAACCGATCTGCCGCGCCCATTCGCGAGCCTCTTCTGCCGTAGCGACCACGCCGTCCGAGCCGGGAACAATCGGCACTCCATACTGCTTCATGGCGGCGCGAGCTTTTTCCTTTTCGCCCATCAGGCGGATGACATCGGGAGTGGGTCCGATGAACTTGATGTGACAGGCCTCGCAGACTTCCGCGAAGTTGGCGTTTTCCGAAAGCAGGCCATATCCGGGATGGATGGCATCGACATTCGCGATTTCGGCCGCGCTGATCACGGCTGGAACATTGAGATAACTCTGCGCCAGTTGCGGCGGGCCGATGCAGATCGCCTCATCGGCAAAGCGCACATGGAGCGAATTCCGGTCCGCCTCGCTGTAGATGGCGACGGAGCGGATGCCGAGTTCTTTGCATGCGCAAATGACGCGCAGCGCAATCTCGCCACGATTCGCTACCAGAATTTTCTTGAACATGATATGAAAGCTCTCAGCTGTCAGCTCTCAGCTCTCAGGAAAATCAGGTGAATGCACAGCACTGGACTTCCCTGAGAACTGTGAGCCGAGAACTGAGAGCTTATTTTGCCGGACGGACGGCGAACAGTTCCTGGCCGTACTCGATGGGCTGGCCGTTGGCGACAAGCTTCCTGACCAACTCTCCCGCCACGTCGCATTCGATTTCATTCATCAGCTTCATCGCTTCCACAATGCACAAAACCTGGCCCACTTCCAGCGAATCGCCGACTTTGACAAAAGGTGGGGACCCGGGCGACGGCGATTCGTAAAATGTGCCCACGATCGGCGAGCGCACAATATGCAAGCCATCCTCGGGTTCAGCTGCGCTCGCGCTCACTGCCAAATCAGACCGGCCGGCCACGGGAGCCGAAGCCGGAACCGGGGGCGGCGCGGGATGAACCGTGATATAGCGCGAATCGGGCGCCGCCGCGGGCGCAGGTTCGGCTACACGCTTGATCTTCACTCTGACATCGCCGCGCTCCAATTCAAATTCGGCAATGTCTTTTTCGATTAAGAACTCGATGAGTTCTTTCAGCTCTTTTTGATTCATGTATAACGGCGGGTTCCGCTTTGCTCTCGTTATTTTCTTCTGTCTGTAGACACGGGTCTTACCCTGTCTCACTTTGCGGCGGGAGACGCGGCAAGCCGCGTCTCTACGGAAAATTACACTCTAAATAACAACCAGTTCTTTATCCGTGGGCGTCAATACTTCGCACCCCGACGGCGTAACCACCACAACGTCTTCGATCCGCACGCCCCACTTTCCCGGAACGTACACGCCGGGCTCAATCGTAAGCACCATTCCCGGCTCCAGCGTCTAGCTTTGCCCCGCCGCCAGTCTGGGCGCTTCGTGTATTTCCAATCCTAAACCATGCCCGGTCGAATGGGTGAAGTACCG
>JBEKXC010000256.1:0-5926 GCA_049512435.1 Terriglobales bacterium
GGGGAAATCGTAGAAGTGGCCAGGGTGAACGCTCACGTTCGCCTCGCGCAGTAAGTGGACAGCGAGATCTTCGTCAGTCCCGAGCACCGGGACGCGAAGGACGACGTACCATCCGCCCTCGACCAGTAATCGTGTACACGAGAGATGGTTGACAAGCTGTCGATCAAGTTCGGCAAGATTCACGCGCAGACGATCCAGAAGAACGGGCTGGACTTTTTTGCGCTGATCGAGCAGCACCGGGGTGGCAAGTTGCACGGGAGCGTTCATCGAGAGAAAAGTATCAGCGATGATCTCGAGGCGCGCTCCTGCTTCTCTAACCATTTCCTTCGGACCGCTGGTCGTCACCCAGGCAAGCTTCATCTGCGGGAGAGCCGAAATCTTGGATACTCCACTCAGAGTGAAAGTGAGCGCGTCGGCGTTGGTGACAAAACTGCGCCGCACACCGCCGTCAAACGCGTAGTCGAGAAAAACTTCATCCACCATCAGAGCCAGACTGTAGTCACGGCAGAAAGCGTTGAGTGCCGAGGTTTCCGCGGCAGATACGTAAGAGCCGGTTGGGTTGTTGGGATGAACGAGAATCACGGCGCGTGACCGTGGGGTGGCCGCTTTGTAGAGCGAATCGAAGTCGATTTGCCATCCGTGATCGTAGAGCAGCGGATAGGGGACGAGTTTCACATCGGCAAGATCGGCGAGAAACTCGAACAGCGGATAACTCGGTTTAGGTACGAGGATCTCGTCGCCCGGATTCGAGAGCAGACGGAAAACGTACGAGTAGGCTTCGCTGGTGCTCGTCGTCAGAAGCAGGCGCTCGGGGTCGAGATCGAAAACCTCGTGCCCCTCGCGATAGTAGCGGCAAACGGCCTGGCGCGCCCCGAGCAGACCGCGAGGCTGCGGTTCGTAATGCATCGCATCAGGATTCGCCAGCGCGGCGAGCACGATTTCAGGATCGGGGCGGATGCCAGCCTCGGTCGGGTTCGACACCGTGAGATCCAGAATTGTCTGCCCCGAAGCGCGCGCTTCTTCGATCGCACGAGTAAGAGCGTTCGGGCTGAGCCGCCAGTTTGTGCGGTGGGAGAACATAAGTTTCAGTGGAGAGCCCACACGTACGAAGCGAATCCCTATTTCAGGAAAAATCCCAACTGCTCGGGAGCGGGCAGCGTTTTCGTAGTCCAATACTGCCGTTGTGCAGCCTGGACGGCTACGATTTTCGCTTGCACTTCCATCGCCAGATTGTCATAGCGAATCAGAACGTTGTCCAGCCAATAAGGATGGTTCTCGCGCGCCCAAGCGTCCGCGTACATCTTGCGCGTCTCCGTGATCGCATCCCTTAGGCTCTCCAACCTTCCATTGATGTCGACAATTTCGTCGAGGTCATTTTGCGCGCGGGTCGCGTCTGTTTGATTCTGATAAGCGTCCCAGTAATATCGACTGATTTCCGACGTGAACTGGATCTTCAAGCCCAGCGTGTCCAGATGCCAGGCGGCAACGAGCATGTCGTCGAGAGTCTCGGCGTGGAGGTGTGCCTTGGCTCGATTGAGTAGGAGCGATTCGGCGGCGTGTTCAGCGCTCAGACGCAGATCGTGGGTAACCGGCAGCGCCTTCGCGGCCATGTTGGCACCGGCGTCGCTGAATGGATCGGACCAGAAAAGCTCGTTGCTCGCGTTGTCCAGTTTCACTCCTGCGAGAAGCGTATGCGGGCGATCGAGATTCTCAATCACCGCAGCAAACGTTCCGTCGTCACCATTGCGGTAGAAGGCCCAATCATAGCTGCTCTTGAAATCATCGATGCTGGACTCGTCCGCCTGCCAACTAGCGGCTGCGCCAAAAACCAGCGCTGGCCAGGTCATGTCGATGAGGGATTCACCGTCGTCGTTCCAGTTTGTGTTGAGCATACCGAGGGCCTGATGCTTTTGACCGTCGCGAACAAAATTGCGTATGTTGACGAAGGCGCTGTCCAGGTCGGGCCAGATCACCTTCCAGTTACCCGCTCCCGGCGAGACAACCACGCGCAGGCCGGCACTGGTATATGGAGTAATGAGATTTTCGTAGCTGGGCTTGGAGTTGTATTCCCAGGGAACGGCGATCATGTCTTTGGGAAGGATGGCTAACAGTTCAGGATATTTGACCGCGATATCTCCCCAGAACATGAGTTGCTTGTGATAAGGCTGCATGATCTCGAAAACTTTCTGCAGGTGTTCGAGATAAACGCGGCCGAGTCCCTCCTGAGCAGCTAGACCTTTAGTCTGGCCAAGGCCAAGCTCGGCGGTTTCGTCGGCGCCGATGTGGAAGAACGGCCCGGGAAATAATGGAACAACCTCGCCGTAGACCTGGCGAATGAAATCGTAGGTCTTGGGATTGGTGGGAGTGAGCACGTGGCCGTGCGGCGTTTCGGCGAGATCGGAATAGATTTCATATTTCAGAAATTGATGAAGATGCCCAAAGGCCTGCTGCTCGGGCAGGATGGTGATGTAGTACTTGCTGGCGTAGTCCACGAGTTCTTTGATCTCGGCGGGAGTTAGGGCCGCTTCTTTGGGTGCATCTTCTCTGGCCACTGCTTTCGGGTCGTCTCTCGGAGAAACGAGCGGCTGGGTCTGGAAGTCGAAAATGTTCTCCATGTTGAATCCGAGCATGTTGATCTTGTACTCGGCCAAGGTGCGGATCTGCATCTTCAAATAATCAAGCGTCGGGATGGGACCGCGGCTGATGTCGTCCGACACGCCCCGCCATTCCATACTCGGCCAGTCGCGGATGATTAACTTAGGAACGATTAACTTAGGAACGACTAACTTAGGAACGACCAGCGCCGGGATGGCGAGCGTCTTTGCCCCCGGGATTTCGGGGCGCAACAACTGGCGCAGGGTCTGCACGCCATAGAACAGGCCTTGCCCGGTGCGACCGGCAACCAGCACTCCGGAGTCGGTCACGCGGATCAAATAACCCTGGTTATCAAGGTCATGGTCGCCGAGCTCGTCGCTGGCTTTCACTCCCTGCGATTCGAGATAGGACTGCAAGCCGCGGTCGGTCAGGCGGCCGAGCGAAATATGCCCCGTCGTCTTCGGCGCGGCGGTCACGGTTTCGATCGACAGCTTCATACCGGTGCGGTCGTGAATCTCTTTTTGCAGAGTTTCGGCCGCCGTCCGGTCTTCAATGTTGCTGATGAGAATGGTGGTCGAGGGCTTGATCACGATTCTGCCTTCGGCCATGCGGACTTCTTTCGGCGCGGGTAGAAGCTTGAGCGCACGGACCGCATCGTTGACCTGAGCATGAGAAGCAAGAGGCAAACACGCCAGACAGACGAAAGAGAGCCAGCTTGCGATTTTCATGCTTGTGAAACTCATGGCGTACTTGAATGGCGAGAGTAGCAGGTGAGATCGAGCGGCGACAAGTTGTGATGGTACCCCGCCAAACGTCCGCGGGATACAGCCTGCGGAGCTTCGCTCAGTTTGGACGGGCGGAAGCCCCGTCCCCCACACAACCTAATCCCTACTTCGCGAACGCTTCCTTGTTGACCACGTACGGCATTTTGGTAACGTCCCCGCCGTAGTTCCCTTCTAGCACGTCAATCAATCCCTGAACGCAGCGTCCGGCCATGCCCTTATTCGGGTCTGGAGACAATCGCGTGATACGCGCCGCGCTGGCGAAATGCGGCAGCAAACGGCAGCGGTCGGCAATCGCGGGATCGCGCAGCGGTGAATTGGCCGGCAGCGGTTCTTCCTCGTAAACATCGAGAGCGGCACCACCGATCCAGTTTTCGCGAAGAGCGCGCGCCAGGGCTGCCTCGTCCACTACCGGACCGCGCGACGTGTTGATGATCATCGCGGTGGGCTTCATCATGCGCAGCGTCGCCTCGTTGATCAGGTGATAGGTCGGCGTGGCGCTCTCGCCCTCGCGCAGCAGCGGGACATGCAGGCTGATGAAATCCGCGGCACTCAGCGCTTCGTGCACTGTGGTGTAACGAATCGTAGCTCTCTCGCGGCTGATGCCACGCTGGAAGCGCAGGTCTTTTACCTCTTGAATGGCTTTAATGTAATCGTGGTTCTCATAGGCAGGATCGAAGCACAGGATGTTCATGTCGAACCCCGCGCACTTCTTGATGAAAGCCAGGCCGATCCGTCCGGTGCCGATGACGGCTACGGTCTTTCCGGTAACTTCGTCGCCCAGAAATGGCAGGTACGGATGCCAATAGCTCCAGCGATTTTCGCGGGTCAGATGTTCGGCCGGCCACAGTTTGCGTGCGAGCGCGCCCATCAGGAAGAAGGCAAACTCGGCCGTCGCTTCGGTCAAAACATCGGCGGTATGCGTGAACGGGATTTTATACTGGTTAGCGTCGGCGCGATTGATATTGTCAAATCCGACGGCATACTGCGCGACCACTTTGAGTGTGCCAACTCCCGCCGCGAAAACCTCGGCGTCAATCGGATCGCGCAGCGTGGTGATCAGACCATTCACACCCGACCTCACCTTTTCGACGATCAAACTTTTCGGCGGAGCCTCGGGCTGGGGATAGACTTCCAGGTCATATCCCTTATGGCGAAGAATATTGAGGGCGTCTCCGATATCGCAGGTGGCAAAGACTCGGATTCTCTGGCTCATGGGCCGAAACAGTGTATCGCAGGTGGGATGAGCGGCGAAGGAGTGTTCGCGCTGGCGGTACATGCAACTGCCGAGCTTCTCCACCCCGTCAAGCCAACACCGGGCTTGTCGGGGGCCCCGGTTCGCTCGGCTTGGACGGGCGAGACGCCCGTCGCTCCCCCGTTTACTGTTCGTGTCTTTCCGGTCGTGGAGCGACGGACGCTGCCTGCGCGTGATGACGGACATCCGCTCCGAGCACCCAGAAAATGACATCCTCGGAAATGTTGGTGGCATGGTCCGCGACACGTTCGAGATTGCGCGCCACTAGGAGAGCATCTAGCGCCTGCTGAGTCACTTGCGGCTCTTCATTCATCTTCCGCACGAGCACGATAAAAGACTCGTCGCGCATCCGGTCGACGACGTGATCCATCTCCAGCACGGCCTGCGCGAGTTCGGCTTTGCCCTCGACAAACGATTCCAAAGCACGCCGCACCATGGCGCTGACCGCGGTGGCCATGCGCGCGATGTCGACTGGCAATTCGACGGCCGGCAACTCAATCATATCCATGACGCGCTCGGCGATGTTGACCGCCTGATCGCCCACGCGCTCCAGGTCGGCGTTGATTTTGGTGACCGCGAGAATGAAGCGCAGATCGGTGGCCGCTGGCTGCTGAGTGGCGAGAATGTCGAAGGCCATTTCATCGATCTCGCGCTCGGCGGCATTGATCAAGCTCTCGTTTTCTAGGACCAGTTGGCAGCGCGTGAGATCGCGTTCGGTGTACGCCTGGGTGGCGCGATCAACCGCCAGTTCCGCGAGGCCGCCCATGCGGAGCAGTTTCTCCCGAAGGTCCTCCATCTGCTGCTGAAAGCGCGTGCGCATCATCATTATTCTACGAGCCTCGTGAATCTCCTGCGGAAGGTTAGAGGTAAGAGCTCAGACTGCAAAGGTAAAAACCCCAAGACCGCCACCACCATTTGCGCGATGGGCTTTTAACCTTTGCAATCTGACCTCTAACCTCCGACCTTATTCCTATCCGAATCTCCCTGTGACGTAGTCTTCCGTCCGTTTGTCGGAGGGATTAGTGAATATCTTTTCTGTCTTATCAAACTCAATCATCTTGCCCAGCAGGAAAAACCCGGTGAACTCGGCCACGCGGGCTGCCTGTTGCATATTATGCGTCACAATCACGATCGTGTATTGCTCTTTTAATTGAAAAATCAACTCTTCGATCTTGCCGGTGGAGATCGGGTCCAGAGCCGAGCATGGTTCATCCATCAGCAGAACTTCCGGTTGGACGGCCAAAGCGCGGGCGATGCACAGACGCTGCTGCTGACCACCGGAGAGGCTGGCGCC
>JBEKXC010000257.1:0-5887 GCA_049512435.1 Terriglobales bacterium
CGCCAAGGGCGCCGGCGGAACCCAGGATGCCACGGCTCGCGTGACCGTCAACCTCGCACCGGCGCCGCCGCCAACAGCGGCCTCGAACGCCACCGAACAGGAACTCTTCGCGCAAAATGTCAAGGATATCTACTTCGACTACGACAAGTCCGATATACGCGCGGCGGAGCAAGGATCGTTGCAGGCCGATGCCCAGTTCCTGCAACAGCATCCCAACATCCGCATCACCATCGAAGGACACTGCGACGAGCGCGGCTCGACCGAATATAACCTCGCCCTCGGCACCAATCGCGCCAGCGCGGTGAAGAATGCGCTCATCCAGGCTGGAGTGAGCGGCGATCGCATCAAGCCCATGACCATGGGCAAAGAGAAACCGTTCTGCACCGAGTCGAACGAAAGTTGCTGGCAGCAAAACCGCCGTGGACACTTCGTTTACGGACAATAGGCCAGAGTCTGTGGAGGGACGGGCGTCTCGCCCGCCCCGCTTTCCACCAAGCGGCAAAAAAACTTGGGTCTTGTATCGGGGTATCGCCTTAGCGATACCGGATTTTGACATCTACTAGGTTAACTATGAAATCCAATCGCATCCCGCTAGTTCTCGTGTTGTTCTTCACCATCTCGATCACTCCCGCCCACGGCGCCAACAAAGACATCATCGAACTGCAAACCCAGGTCACCCAGTTGCAGCAGCAGATGACCCAGATGAAGCAGTCGTTTGATGAGCGCATGGGCGTCATGAAGAATCTCCTCGAACAGAACACCGACGCGGCCAACAAAGTGACCAGCGCGATCACCGAACTGCAAGTCTCCATCAATAAACAGCAGCAGGATCGCGCCGGCCAGGTCGACCAGATCTCCGGGCAGATTCAGGCGCTGAACGACACCATGGACGAACTCAAGGTCCGCCTCGCCAAACTGAGCAAGCAATTCGAGGACATGGCGGCGGCGCAGCAATCGATGGCCGCGCAGCAGGCGCAAGCGCAACAACAGCAGCAGGCGATGGCCTCAGCGCCGCCGCCCGACGTGCTCTACAACAACGCCCTGCGCGACTACAACGGCGCGAAGAACGACCTGGCAGTCCAGGAATTCAACGACTACATCAAGTTCTACCCGAACACTGATCTAGCCGGAAACGCATATTTCTATCTCGCTGAGATTCAGTTCAAGGCTGGCGAATACCCGAAAGCAGTCGCGAATTACGATCTGGTCCTGCAGAACTTTCCCAGCGGAAACAAAGCTGCCGCCGCGCAGCTCAAGAAAGGATTCGCACTCATCGAACTCGGAAAAGAAGACGAGGGCGCACAAGAATTGAAGCACGTCATTCAGCGCTATCCACGCACGACCGAAGCCACGCAAGCCAGAGACAAGCTACGCAAACTGGGAGCGGCGCCAAAGAGCCACTAGCCGGTTGCCGGTGGAGAGCCGGGCCTCCCGCCCGGCCGCTGTTAAATCATTGGCGCTACTGAGTCTTTGGCACCACCACTCCGCCTTCAATCTTTGGGATACCGAAATGCCCGCCAAGATGCGATAGGTCGAGCGGACTGATCGACCCCGAAACCATTATAAAGTTGACCTCGTTCGATTTCGCCTGGAGAACCGCAACGTTGCTGATCGCATTATTCTCCAAGCGGACCCAGAGATCGGTTATGCCCGTGCCTCCATCCTTATCTTGTTTGTTCATCAATTGTTTCCAGCCCGCCGCCTCGTACTCGTCTTTCACCGAACTCAGAGCCGCCGGATCATAACTCCAGGTTCGCGGAAAACGGTAGCTGTGAACCGAGACTCCATTCACGCCCGCAATCACCCGCTGCAGATCCTGATTGGCCGGATCCATCTTGGTCGCAAACACCAACATGGAGTGGTCGAGCGTGAACTCGGCTTTCGAAGACGCGCTCTGCCGCAAGGTCTCAATACCTTTCGGCATCCAATCGTGGGCTGGCTGCTGCGCCTCGGATAATCTGGCCGCAGAAATTGCCATCAGGATTATAAGAACAATGGGGGAAAGCTTCATATCAGAACTCCTCAATAGTTACAAGTTAGACGGGTACACTCTGAACCTGTGAGCCAGAACCCAGGCAGATGAGAACCCGGTGTGTGGAAATTAGTTGCTTGCCCGATCCGGCACGTCCTCGGAAGGCTCACCTTAGAATAACGCTTCACCCCCTAAGGTACCGGGATCTCGCCGCTGTGTCTGCCCTGGCGTTGTCATTCGAGCCAAAACCCGAACCCCTCAGTTGTTGACCTTTCGACTGCGCGGCGGGTGCGGAAACTCCGCTTCAGCGGCAGTAGAATGGCTCTTGCAAGCACTAATAAACTAAAGCGTCATCACTGAAGCGTTCATCACTGGGGGAGCTTGGGAATGGCCGAATACAACTTCCAATTGCGCGGCTGGCACGCTCTCGTCGCAATCCCATTGGTGCTCGGTTTTTGGAGCGTTGAGATGTACCTGCGCATCCGCCCCGTAGATGACGCGATGCAAGATGCTGTGCGCGTCGAACTGCTCAACGAATATTCAGGCCGCGGCCCGAAGGATGTCGCACGTATCGTCGCCGAGGCTCGCGCAGGCTCGCCGGTCGAAGAGGTGCAGCCGCTGGTTCAACGCAACGTGGAGTTCAAGTCCATCGCAGCGCGCGGCGATATGAGTGGACGCGTAACTATCGTCCGAGCAGAAGTCACGGTCGACGGAGGTCCGCCGCCAGATGGCCGCCCGGTTCGCTATTTCCGCGTGTCAACCAAGTTTGTGGGCGGCGGCTGGATGGTACTCGGCCAAAGCGATTCTTACGCCTATTTCATGCAACTGACGCACTGACCCTTCCGACCGTCTCAACTCGCGTCCGCTGCCGTCGCCGCCTTCTCTGCGAGCACGCCGCTCGGCCGCAGCGTGACCCAATCAGTCTGCACGCGATCCCATCCCTGAATCAGGAAGCCGTACGATTCGAAGAGCGCACGAATCTGCGGCCGCTGCCAACCGGCAATCTCTTCCAGAATCGGAACCAGCGTTGCCAGCGCGTTGTCGCCCAGCACCGTCCGCTTGGCAATCTGCGCCACCAGCTTTGATTCCGACACGGCAATGGTGAAACCGTCGCGCCGGTTCACGTGCAGCATCACATGAATGTCGGAACTGCCGTCGCCCACGTAAACAATATGGCCCGCCGGAATGTCGAGGTCTTCCACGAGCTGATCCAGGCGCGTCACTTTTCCATAACCGGCCGTAGCCCGCACCAGGCTTTCGATCTCGCCCGAGGCGTTGTACTTGAACTCGGTACCAAAGATGTGGTCCTCCGGCACAATCCCCTCCAGCGCCGACTGGATCACCTCCACCGGCGCCGCCGAGAGCACGTAAAAATCAAAGTGGAATCCATCGATCCGCCGGTCGAGAATCTCGTAAGCCTGCTTGATGTTTTCCTTGAGCCGAATGCGCTTACCCACCTCGAACAAGTGGTCGCGCCGGACCCGCGAGTGAAACTCGGGATCATGCAAGAGCAAATAAGAAAGTTCGGCGCCCTGCTGAACCAGGTTCAGCTTGGCCATGCCCTTGGCCTTGCGCTCGAATTCCTTGACAGAAATGCCGAGCAGTTCGCTCAACACGTAACCCGTATCATTGAAGGTCAACGTCCGATCGAAGTCACTGGCAAATAGATAATGTTTTCTAAAATTGCTAACCATATCCTATATTAGATTCGATATCAGGTTAATCGGGTATTAAATTTACGAATTGTAACGATTACAACAACCTACAAGTCCAAATCGACAGCCCTGGCCCGCCGCCGAAAAACTCGGTGACCGCTTCGGTTCGATAAAATCACAGTCGCATCGCCCTTGGTTTGGAGGCACGAGATGAACCGACTTGTTCCACTCATCTTCGTCTTGATGATTCCCTTGTCCACAGTGGGGCAGCTTCCGCAAGGTGAGCGCGACCTTGAGAAGTCAGTGGAGCGCAGGGTTGAGGTCACTGAGAACAAAACCATTTTTACACTGTTCTGTCTGCTCAACCTTGGCGGCTACGACAAGGAGAATAATCCTGACGGCATGCATCCGGTTCGCGTCCGTGTGCGGGAGCAACTTGCGAGCAGGGTGCGCCCGGAGCTTGCTAAACGCATTCGCAACTTTTATCGGCAGCACGCAAGCGCACAGCCATCCGACTACAGCATTGTAGCTATGTCGACTGGTGGGCCTCCCGACTTTAAATTTACAGCCGAGTGGCCCGACGTGAGCAAGGATGCATCTTTCGCCGCGCTGGCAGACTTGCCGGTGTTGTTGCGCGAACTCTACACCTCGTCTCCGATCGAGGAGATTTACGCGGGCGTCCGGCCAGACTACCGCAAATACATCGAAGAGTACCGGGCAGCTGTCCTGGAGCAGGTCGCGAAGGTGATGGCATATTGCCGGATGTCGGCGTTGAGCGCCGCTAGTGGCGGAGAAACACCCCATGCCGTTGTGATTCCCAATCTCTTGGAGTCTTTTACTCGCTCCTTTGGCTTCGTACTCGACGATACATTCGACTCCATAGAAGGCCCCCAGGCGAAGATCGGCTATAACCCGCATGAGTTCGTCCATGGCCTGACAAATTCGATGAGTTATGACCCACGATACGAGGCCCTCCAGCAGCCTGCCGAGCCCTTGTTCGAACTGGCGAAGAAGCAGCCGGACGTAGGCGACGTCGCGAACCTGCAGAACTTTTTGGACGAAAACCTGGTACGAGCGATCTCACTGAAATACCGCGACAACGGAGACCCGGCGCGTAGCCAGCGCCTTCAGGAAACGATGATGGAAGAATACCGGTCGGGTTACACGCTCGAGCCTTTCTTTTATGAGCAGCTCAGCGAGTACGAGAAGAGCAACGAGCCGCTGAGCGAGTATTACCCAACGATTCTGAGACGCCTTAATGTGAAGTATGAGCTTGCGCGCTGGGAGCAGACGACGAAGACTCTGTCGAAGTGAGCTGCCTTAGTCGCGCCAGACCGAAGTAATCCAACGACTCAGCCTCAGAGCATGCTCGCGACTGGACAGGCCCAGTCATTGCCCGCGGTAACCTTTCGGCGTAACCTAACCTTGGTAAGCATTATTATCCTTGTCAATATCGACGCACGCATTTCGAAAGGTCAGCCATGCCGAAAAGCACCAGCGATCATCTTCTCAATGACGCCGACCGCGGAAAGGGTTCTCAAGAGCCTGACGAACGCAACCAAAGTGGCAACAACTCCATGAAAGACCAACTCGGCCACCGTAATCCCGACCCCCTGCAAGACGGTGCGGACAGCGATTTCCCCGAGCCCGGCCACAGCCCCGAGCACTCCTTCGAGGGAGAATTGAAGAAAAAGAAAACTGGATAGCAGTTCTACCAGGCCGCGGAAAGACTCGGCTTTCGTATCAGGGCTCGTATCGAGAATCAACTTTTCTGTATTCTGCGTCTGCGTAAGAAACGCCGACTTAATTCTGAGTCCGCCTGAGTCCTCACCATCCCTTCGCACATCTATTTCTTTGCATTCCATATTTCAATCAACCTGAATTCATGAGGAAAGACCATGTCCACGTCTAAGATGAAAGCTGTTCAAGTCAGCAAGCCCGGCGGTAATTTTGAACTCGTCGAAAGAAATATTCCCGAGCCCGGTCGCGCCCAGGTCAGGATTAAAGTGGAAGCCTGCGGCATCTGCCACAGCGACGCGTTAGTAAAGGAAGGCCATTGGCCCGGCCTCCAGTACCCACGCGTCCCCGGCCACGAAATCGCCGGCCGCATCGACGCTGTCGGTGCCGATGTAGCCAACTGGAAACCCGGCCAGCGCGTCGGAGTCGGATGGCACGGTGGCCATGACTTCACCTGCAACGCCTGCCGCCGCGGCGATTTCATTAACTGCCAGAACGAAGAAATCACCGGCATCAGTTACGA
>JBEKXC010000258.1:0-5820 GCA_049512435.1 Terriglobales bacterium
AAAATCGATTCCGCACCCGTCACTTCACCCTTGATGACAAGCGAACGTCCGATGTGGGCCTGATCCATGGGTGAGGTGGCCGGCTTGACCGGAGTGTAATTGGTGGGGGCCGCGTTTGGAGAGTACTTCGGTTCCGGAGACTGCAACATGAATAAACCTCACTTGAGATCCGCCACCGCAGCTCGAAGTTGGCCTGCGGTCGCGGTCGATGGGCTTCAAACGGCAAGAAGAGAATGGCACGAAAAGACGTATTACGACAGGTTACGGAAGTGTGCTGCGCCAGACCAGGTCTCAGGTGTCAGGTCTCAGGAAAACCACTTGCGATCGACAGTGCAGTAAGACTCGGCACCTGAGACCTGAGACCTGCTTCTCACGCCAGAGTTTCCCAGCCTTCATCTTTCATTTTCCGATTCGTCCAGTGTTGCAGTTCCTCGAACAGAGCGGGCTCGATTACGACAAATCGCAAGCCGGCTCTACCTCCGGCATCGGCCCATACCAAGCGGCCTTTCGCCTGGATCACAGTTTCGCTCTCGGGCAAGAGGAAACTGACGTCGACTAATCCCGCAAAACTGGTGGGATCGCTCACCACGTCCAGGCCCATGCCTCCCGTGCTCAGGTTCAACGCCTGCACCTGCAATTCTTTGCCGTGCGCATTTTTCAGAGTCACCGAAAGATCGACTTTGGCACGAAAGAACTTCTGTTGTTCTTCACTGATGATACCGAGTTTTGCGGATTCATCACCCGAAGGCACGTTGATCTCATACTCGCGCAGCTTGCGGCTGAGAGTGCGGCGGGAAATTCCCAACTGCTCGGCGGCCTGAGCGCGATGCCCGCCGGTTTGCTCGAGAGCGCGAATGATCATCTGTTCTTCCATGTTCTCGAGGTTGCCGAGCGGCACCGCGCCACTCGGATGTGGTGAGCCTGACGCCGCGAATTCACCGCACAACGCGGCGACGACTTCGGTGCCCGTGATCTGCGGGTTTTCTGTGGCCATCGCAAGTTTAGCGACCAGGTTCCTCAGTTCGCGGATATTGCCCGGCCAAGGATGGGCCTGCAGGGCAACCACTGCGTCTCGAGTAAGAGTTTTATCCGCCGCTTTCAGCGACAGAAAGTGGCGGGCCAGCGCGGCAATATCTTCGGGACGCTCACGCAAGGGCGGAACGCGCAACTGGAACTGACCGAGGCGGTGGAAAAGATCTTTGCGGAAGCGCCCCTCATTCACCGCCAGTTCAAGATCCTGATTGGTGGCGGCAACCACGCGCACATCGACGGTGATTTTGCGATGCCCACCCAAACGGAAGTAGGGCGCGCCATCCAGAACGCGCAGCAATTTCACCTGGACTTGGGGCTGCAATTCGCCAATTTCGTCGAGGAAAATCGTGCTTTTGTCGGCCAGTTCAAACAAACCCGGTTTCGAGGAATCGGCGCCACTAAACGCTCCCTTTTCGTAGCCGAACAGTTCGCTCTCCACCAGATGTTCGGGCAGGGCGGCACAGTTGATATCGACCAGTGCATTCTTGTGCCGATAGGAAGACTCGTGGATAGTGCGCGCAACTAACTCCTTGCCGCTACCGGTCTCTCCGGTTACGAGCACGGTCTCAGTGTGTCCGGCCACACGGTCCACCATGCCCATGAACTTGTGCATAATCGGGCTGGCAATCAGAAATTCTGTACCACCGATTTCGCGCCGCGCCAGTGGGACCGGACCGGCCGTAGTAACGTTCGGCGAAAGCTCGTTCCCCGCAAGCTTGCCCAATGCGATCTCGTCAGTGGTCTCGATCGCAAATGCCAGAATGCCCGTGGGAGCTGCATTCGAATCGCGCAGGGGCGTCAAATACAGGTGTACGTCGACATCATGTCCGGACTTTCTGCGGAAGCGGAGAGTGCCCTCGAATCGTCCTTTCTCGAGAACCGAAGCGATCGCCTGGGAAGGAAAGGACGTCGGCCGCCCCACCTCATAAAATTCGGCGATATTTCGGCCGACCAGATCCCTGGGCGCAAATCCGTATCGATCTTTAGCCTGACCCTGGTTACAACTGGTGATTACTCCATGAAGGTCAGTGGTAAAGATAAAGACCGCGTCCTGTAACTGGTCCAGAATGCCAGCCTGAAGAACGGACCGAAGACCAGCCTCGGCCGCCCGAGGTAAATCATCCCGAGGCGAATCATGGCGAGTTCGGGGCGAATCATGGCGAGTTCGGCTCCCGGTTGCGGGCTTCCGCGTACTCTCCGTTGGCGGAGTCTTCGATGGAATTGGCATTTTGTGTCGTTAGCAACAATCGTTAGCAACAATCGTTAGCAACAGGGGACTGTCACTCTAGGCTCGATATGGCAAATACTCGCCCTTGTAGATGCTGCCATAACCTCGACCACTTGACGGGATGGTTCCGCACTGACGGTCACACCGAAGTAACTACTTAAACGCCTTACTTCACAGTAGTCAGGCTATGGCCTGCAGTTACCTCAGTAAGTATCTCACTCCCCGGAGCCTGAACTACCATCGTTCACAATGGGAGTATCAGATTTCGGCAGGATCACGGGCGTGCACGAGCAGATGCACGTCGTGTAAGCAGAGTTACTGATTGGCCTATGTCCGTTCGGGCAAAACTGTTTATCGGAGTTACGGCAGCGCTCGGCATGGTGGCATTGGCCGATGCCCTATGGCACTGGCAGAGTGTCGACCTGAGCCGATTTGCCTGCTACCTGCTGGTCGCGGTTCTGGCTTCCAGCCTTAAGATTCAGCTGCCCGGCATCGACGGCACCATGTCGGTGAACTTCCTGCTCATTTTGCTGAGCGTGCTCGAACTGAACCTTCCCGAGACATTGATCCTGGGCTGCACCGCGACCCTGGCGCAATGCTTGGTCGGAACGCGGCAGAAGCTGGTTCCGATCAAAATTGTTTTCAACGTCTTGAGCATGATGGCGAACGCCATCGTCCTGTCGTACTTCGCCTACCACGATTTGCAGAGGGTGCTCGGGGCGGGCACGTTGCCGTTGCTGGTTATCACTGCTCTGGTGTTTTTCCTGGCGAACACGATTCCTGTTGCGGTAATCATCTCGGTGACCGAAGGCAAGCCGGCGCACAAAGTCTGGGGGGAATGCCACTTCTGGTCGTTTCCGTTCTATATGGTCGGTGCGGCGGTGGTGTTTGCCGTGGGTGTCCTAGGCAAGCACGTGGGATGGCAGACCTCGCTGCTTACTCTCTCGCTGGTCTACTGGGTCTATCGCTCATATCATCTATATCTTGCCAAGCTGGCCGCGGAAAAGAGGCAGGTCGAAATCGAAAAACGGCATGCCGAAGAAGTGGCGGCGCTGCACTTGCGCACCATCGAGTCCCTGGCGTTGGCCATTGAAGCCAAGGATCATACCTCGCATAAACACCTGCAGCGCGTGCGTGTGTTCGCGGTCGAGGTGGCGAAGGAATTGGGCTATCCCGAAGAGGAGATTGAAGCGCTGCGGGCGGCCGCACTGCTGCACGATATCGGCAAGCTGGCAATTCCCGAACACATCATCAACAAGCCGGGACGCCTGTCTCCGGAAGAATTCGAGAAAATGAAGATCCACACGCAAGTGGGTGCGGAGATCCTGCAGCGCGTCGCGTTTCCTTATCCCGTCGCGCCCATCGTGCGTTCTCACCACGAGCGCTGGGACGGCACGGGCTATCCCGATGGACTGAAAGGCGAGCAGATTCCGAAGGGCGCACGCGTGCTTGCGGCCGTCGATTGCCTGGACGCACTGGCATCGCATCGGCAGTACCGCGGCGCCGTCTCGCTCGATGCCGCCATGGAGAAGGTCGCCTCCATGTCGGGCTCAGCCTTCGAGCCCAGTATTGTCGAGATCCTGAACCGCCGTTACCGGGAACTGGAAAGCAAGGTGCAATCGGATTCGGAGTTATCGCCAACGGCCGGGGAAGAGGCGACATTATCGACGGACGTTCGGGTTGAGGCCAGCATAGAGCCAGCGGCTGGATTCGAGCAACCGGCGCCGATTGCGGGCCCGGCGAACGAGGCCGATTTTCTCTCTTCCATTGCCTCGGCGCGTCAGGAAGCGCAAACCATGTTCGAACTGAGCCAGGATCTCGGCAACTCGCTGAGCCTCGGCGAAACGCTCTCCGTGCTTTCCGTGCGGCTGCGCAAGATGATTCCTTACGATTCGATGGCCGTGTTTCTATTGAAGGATGGCAAGTTAGTTCCCGAACTGGTGAGCGGTGACAACTTCCGGCTACTCTCGTCGCTGACGATTGGACTGGGAGAAGGGCTGTGCGGCTGGGTCGCGGAAAAGCGCAAGCCGATCATCAATGGCAATCCCGAGGCCGAAGCCGGATATGTGGGCGACCCCGCGAAATTCACCACCCTGCGCTCGACTCTTGCCGTGCCGCTCGAAGGACTCAATGGCGTGGTCGGCGTGCTGGCCATGTACCGCGCCGAACGCGACGCTTTCTCGGCGGATCATCTGCGCATCCTGCTCGCGGTCAGCTCGAAGATCGCGCTCTCGGTCGAAAATGCGCTGAAGTATCAGCAGGCTGAGGACTCGGCCACAACCGACTACTTAACGGGACTGCCCAACGCCCGCTCGTTGTTCGTGCATCTGTCGCGCGAACTGGCGCGCTGCCGCCGAACCGGCACGACACTTGCGGTAATGGTCTGCGACCTCGACAACTTCAAGCAGATTAACGATCTCTATGGCCACCTCGAAGGCGACAACCTGCTGAAGGATTTTGCCGGCCGGGTGAAGGAAGTCTGCCGCGACTATGACTATGTTGCCCGCATGGGCGGAGATGAATTCGTCATAGTCGCTCCTGGGCTGAGTCCGGAAGCATCCAGCGAAAAGGCTGCCCTGCTGCATCAACTGGCGGTTGAAGCGGGCCGAAGAGTTCCCGGTCGCGATCTTGTTGGCCTGAGCGTGGGAACGGCGTTCTGTCCGGAGGACAGTTACGACGTCGAGCGCCTGCTCGCCGAAGCCGACCGCCGCATGTACTCCATGAAAAGGCTTCACCATTCCGAACCCTCGGCTGATCGCGACACGACCCTTCCGGTCGCGCGCGCGCGACGCACAACGGTGAACTAAGACGCTCCCATGTTTATGCGGAAAATGCTGCTCTGGAAAATCGCGCGAAAACTTGGGGCGATCGCCGCGCTCGTCCTGCTGGGCGGACTGCTTTCGGCCACGCTGGTGCGCCTGGCTCCCGGCTTCGATGCCGACGAGCGCGAACTCGATCCCAGCCTGAATGCGGAGAGTGTGCGCGCCTTGCGCCAGTCGCGCGCCGGGGAACACCACATCCTCAGCTTTTACGCCGGATACCTCCGCGGCGCTATCCACGGCGATCTTGGGACTTCTCATGCCCTCGGGCAACCCGTGCAAAGTCTTCTGCGCGAGCGCTGGCCCGTCACCCTGCGGGTGGCTGGCGTTGGCCTTTTGCTGGCATGGCTGCTCGCCTCGACTCTCGCTTTCACCGCCTGCCTCTGGCGCCGTCCGGCTTACGAGATTCTGGGAACCACCGTCAGCGGGGCCTTCCTCTGCATTCCCGCAGCGGTGCTGGCCTTGCTTTCCGTAATCCTCAACGCTCCCGGATATCTGGCCGTCGCTCTGATCGTCTTCCCCAGGATCTACCGTTATTCGCGGAACCTGCTCGCCAAGGCCTACGCCTTGCCCCACATCACCGCAGCCCGCGCCCGGGGACTTGGCGAAGTTCGCATCCTGGCCTGGCATGTGCTACCTGTCGCCGGTCCGCAGATGATCGCACTCGCCGGCATCACCGTCAGTATTGCTCTGGGCGCAAGCATTCCTGTCGAAGCCTTGTGCGGACTGCCGGGCATCGGT
>JBEKXC010000259.1:0-5763 GCA_049512435.1 Terriglobales bacterium
GAGCCGATCAATAGCGCCCCCACCAGGTGGACGTCAACATTATGCATACGAAAATGCAGAAGACTAGTCACACCCGTGAGGAGGAGGGCATGAACGATGTCGGTGCCCACCATGACCTTCGGCTGAAAGCTGTAGAACAACAAGAGCATCATCATGACGATGCTGCCCGAGCCGACTGAAGTGATTCCCACCAGAAAGCCGGCTACCAATCCGATGAGCGACATCCAGGCGAACGACTTCATCGTCGGCGGCCGCACCGCAGCGCGATCCTCGATCTTTTTCTGAAAGAACAAGAAAGTTGGAATGCAAATCAGCAAAACCCCGACGGCAATGGTGATGAAGTGATTGACGCCATTGCCATAAACGTTTCGCAAGTGAATCAGAAAACTCACGCCCAGGTAGGAGCCTGGAGCGCTGCCGACAGCCAGCGCCAAGACTACTTTGCGCCGAACTGTTCCTTTGCGCAGGTGGACTATGCTGGCGCCGATCTTGGTGAAAAAGTTGAAAAGCGCGTCCGAGCCCACGGCGAGAAGGGGGCGTACACCCAAACCGAAAATGAGGATCGGGAGTAGCAAAACGCCGCCCCCGACTCCCGTCATTCCGATGAGGGTCCCGACTCCAAAACCCACCAGGCTCTTGATCAGCAGATCCATGACAGTAACGGCTTCAGCCTCCTATCATTTTCCGGCACCATCTGGAGCGGGTTTTAAATCGACTCCGCAGCCGTTCCGATGAAGCCTTCTCGCTCGAGGTGCAGGATAATCTCCTGCGCTGCCTCTTCGGGGGACAAGTCGCCCGTGTTGATGGTCACTTCGGCGTCGGCCGGAACCTCGTAAGGATCCGAGATGCCCGTGAATTCCTTTAGAATTCCCGCGCGCGCCTTGGCGTACAGGCCCTTGCGATCGCGCTGCTCGCAGACTTCCACTGACGTGGCGATGTGCACCAGAACGAACCCTCCGTGGGGCTCAATCATCTGCCGGACATGTTTGCGCGTGGCATCGTAGGGTGCGATGGGCGCGCAGATGGCGATACCACCGTTCTTAGTAATTTCCGAGGCTACGTAACCGATGCGACGGATGTTGATGTCGCGGTGCTCTTTCGAGAAGCCGAGTTCGGAAGAAAGATGCTTGCGGACCAGATCGCCGTCGAGCAGCGTGACCGGGCGCCCGCCGGTTTCCAGGAACTTCGTCAGCAGCACGTTCGCAATGGTCGACTTACCGGAACCCGAAAGGCCGGTGAAGAAGATGGTCACGCCTTGTTTGTGGCGAGGCGGGAAACTGCGTCGTAATTCAGCCACGACTTCCGGATAGGTGAACCAGGCTGGGATCTCGCGGCCTTCATTCAGACGCTGGCGAAGTTCAGTGCCGGAAATGTTCAGTACACGATCACCTTTCTTGACTTCGTCATCCGGAACGTATTTGTCCTGGTCTTCGAGGTAGACCATCATGTTGAAGGGAACCATAGTGACGCCGATGTTAGCTTCGTGTTTCTTGAAAACCTCCTGGGCCTCGTAGGGGCCGTAAAAGGGCTTCCCGTCTGTGTCTTTGCCGGGACCTGCGTGATCGCGGCCGACGATGAAATGCGAGCAGCCATGGTTCTTGCGGATCAGAGCGTGCCAGATGGCCTCGCGCGGTCCACCCATACGCATGGCGAGCGGTAGCAAAGAAAGTTTGGCGGTCGATTGAGGAAACTTCGAGAGCAACAACTGGTAGCAGCGCACTCGCGTGTAATAATCCACATCGCCGGGCTTGGTCATGCCTACGACGGGATGAATCAGCAGGTTGGCTTCGACTTGCTTGGCAGCGCGGAACGCCAGCTCGACGTGAGCGCGATGCATAGGATTGCGGGTCTGGAACGCGACCACGCGGCGCCAGCCCACGCGGGCAAATTCGGCGCGAACTTCGGCAGGTGTGAGGCGCAAATTGCGAAAATCATAGTGGGATGGGATCTGCGTCCCTTCGATCTCTCCACCGACGTACCAGGAATTTGCCTTGTTCATAGCGTAATCGGCGCCAGGGTGGGCCGAACTGGTGCTGGCGAAAACTGCCTGAGCTTCCGCATTGCGGTCGGGTTGCCACACATCTTCGACGTGCAATACGGCGAGCATTACGCCTTCGGGATCGCGCAGTGCAACTTTGCTGGTGCCGGGGGTGAGTTTCTTGGCAAATTCCTCGGTGACATCCAAGGTGATGGGCATCGGCCAAAGAACCCCACTGGCCAGCCGCATGTTGTGGCAGACGCCTTCATAGTTGCCGCGCGTCATGAAGCCCTGCAGCGGCGAAAACCCGCCCGTGATCAGTAACTCCAGATCGCAAAGCTGGCGACCGGTTAGATCCCACGAAGGCCATTCTTTTGAATGGGCCTTCAATTCGGAAATTCTTTCTGGTTGAGCGATGAGGTTAATCAGTTCACCGCCGTGGGGCGGAATGAGATGGCTGGTTGAAGCGGTCAAGTGCTGAGCCTCCTGGATTCCTGCTTGTGCATTGCCTATAACCTTTATCGTATTGACATGGATTACTTCAAGGATTCTATCCGGCCGGAGCAAAATCGATTGCAGATATCATGGGAGAGGAAAACCCCGAAACTTTATCCAACAGAGTACCACTTCTATTTCTATGTTCTGCGCAGCCGTGAGAAAGCCGGATTTATTCCTTGCGAATAACTAACAAGTGCAGCAATTAGCCAACCTTCTGCGCTAAAAGTTATCGATGTAAGTAGCTGACACGGCACGACTTTAGGGACTATCTTGGCAAAGAGACTCGTCTGTGCTTTTGAAAGTGAAAAGAATTGCGCCAATTGCTAGAGCAATTCCGTGCTGTGTGGGATTCTGTGCCCCGACTCGGGTTTACTCATTTGCCGAGACTCTCCAGAACGGACGTTCAATACGGGTGCTCGCATCGTCGCCACATCAGATTGTAACTTTTTCAGATTACCTTAGAGCAGCTCCTTGAACGAAAATGTGTTGTAATTGAGGAGCTAGCGGGAACGGAACGGCCGAACCGGAGATTTCCGATGATGAAGTGCAGGATCGCTTTTTTGCTCGTGACCGTAGCTGCTTTAATCTGTGTGGCGTCCGCCCAGAACTCCAAGGTTGGATCATCCGCTGGGTCGGGTCCAGACCCGCTTAAAAAGTCGATCCAGCCACTGACTCCGAAGTCCGCAATGGCACCTTCCCGCAAGTCATCGGTTGCAGTGCCAAAGGCGGCGACAAGTGGTCGAGACACGAAGGCAGACCTCACTCGCCTGGAGCGGCGGGGCATAAAAACCGGCGCTTCGAAAAGCGGCAATAAGGGAGCCTCGAAGGCCAATCCGGTGAAGCCCGCTGGTACATCTTCCGGGAGTGGCTCGGGAATTAACTCTTCATATCAGAAGCCGCGCGTTAATCAGAAATAGGCAGTGGTTCTCGTGAATTACTTAGTTCGTCGCGGGAGGTAGCTTACTCGCAGCTGTGCCGGACGCTAGCGAATTGGAATCAGCCAAACGCGCTGCGTTGGCGTGCGCAACCGCTGGTTCGGTGATGCAATACTTCACCAAGCACCAGAGTGCGCGCACTCCGTCCTTCCATTGGATTTTCTTGCCCTCTTCATACGTACGGCCCCAATAGCTGATGCCGACTTCGTAAATGCGCAGTTTCCGCTTGGCGATCTTTACCGTGACTTCAGGCTCGAAACCGAAGCGTTTTTCCGCCAGCGGAATCGACTGGATGATGTCGCGGCGAAAAGCCTTGTAACACGTCTCCATATCGCTGAGGTTGATATTGGTAAGTGCGTTGGAAAGCATGGTGAGAGTCCAGTTGCCCACAGAGTGCCAGAAGTAGAGCACGCGATGAGGGCGGGCGGAAAGAAAACGCGACCCGTAGACTACGTCGGCGCTCCCTTCAATCAGGGGCTCCAGCAGCAGTCTGTACTCTGCCGGATCGTACTCGAGATCGGCATCCTGGATGATGACGAAATCCCCCGTAGCTTCCCGAATGCCGCGGTGCAGCGCCGCACCCTTCCCCATGTTCTTAGGCTGAAGCAGAATTCGAATCTGGGGACGTTCAGCCTGCAATTGGGAAAGGATTTCGCGTGAGCCGTCACTGGATCCATCGTCCACGCAAATCAATTCGATATCCAGCGGAACGGCAAACACTCGGTCAACCACTTGCCGCAGCGTGGAACGTTCGTTGTACACCGGCATGACAACGGAAAGCTTCATTCTCTTGAACCATAGTGTACTGGAAAAGTGTAGTACAAATCCAAGCTCGGAGTTCATAATGGCGAGCGTTTCGCGCCTCGGCCGAGAAGTTCGATGGCCCGGTTTCGATACGGGCAACGGTGCCGGGAACAGCATCGGATGGCAACGGCACTAGGGTAACCTTTAGTCCTCACTTCGAAAATCAGCGTGCAGGCCTGCTACTGGCGAAGGGGCACGTGGTAATCGGTTGGTCCGCGCATTTCGAACACTAGTCCCTGGCACGGCTGGATCATGTCGTACAGCGCCAACACGCTCGCCCAGGAGACTGCCTTTAACGCCTCAGCGGTGGCGGCGCGGGTGGAATCTGGATGAGCGGAGGAGGGCTGGCTGGGGATTCAAACGGAAATATCTTTTTCGCAACCGGAAACGGCACTTGGAACGGCACAACCGATTATGGCGATAGCATCGTAAAACTTGGGTGCCGCCCAGCGGAGGCGACTTTCCGGTTCTGGATTACTTCACGCCCTACAACCAGAGCAGTTTGGCCGGTGGTCAAACCGCCAGAAGCGATTGCCAAGGGAACGAGGGCGGAGCGCGCAAGCAGAGGAATCGGCGATCGTCATGACTGTGCCCTTCGTCGGTCCGACAGCTATTCTCGATTAGAACCAGGACTCCCAGGTTCACCTTCCAGTCAATCTCATGCCGCGGCCCTTTCTGGCTGAGGATCAGTAAGGTTTTGAGCGTGAAGAAGAAAAACGGCGCGTGGTCGTTGACAGGAGCCACGTTGTAGGCATAACTCTTGCGCGAACCGAAAAAGATCATTGCTCGCGAACAGATCGGCAGACTGATTATGTCCCGGGTGCGAGCAACGTTGCACGCGCGCTCTATTTGGCTTTCTCAGTAAATCCTAATTTGGAACCATCGCACTATCGGACAGGGGGCTCACTGTACCGTCGGAATCTTCTCCTTTCGCTCCAAGGGGCTCAATCTGTATGGCATGCGACTCCCCCAGTCCAGTATCCGCTCTCTCGTCGTCCCTACCATCCACTTTCTAACTATCGGCTTGGCCGTCGCGGTCTTCTGCATGGCGCCCGTGAGAGCCAGCGCATCTACCCAACAACTCGTGTGTACACGCACGCAGATTGCATTCGGTGCTGTCGTTGTCGGCCAGACCGAAACCATGCTGGTCACCGTGTCCAATACCGGACAGACGAGTGTGACCATCTCCGGAATTGCGGTGAGCAACTCCGAATTTGCAGCGCCCGGTTTGAACCTGCCGCTCACCTTGCCGGCGGGGCAGAGTGTCGATGTGAGTATAAGCTTCACTCCCATGGCGCTGAGATGGACGGGAGGCACGATCAAGCTCGCCAGCGATGCTTCGAACGCTACGCTAACGCTTGACGTTGGGGGTACCGGCGTGACCGGCGAGTCCGTCACCGCTAGCCCAGCGGCTGTGTCGTTTGGGCAAGTGGCGATTGGAGCCAGCTCCACTCTGCCTATCGTGCTTACGAACGCTCGTCCCTGGAACGTAACACTATGGCCATTGCAGACAGCGGGCAGCGAATTCTCGATCAGCACCAGCGGGGG